>NC_008343.2:1132500-1432500 GCF_000014285.2 Granulibacter bethesdensis CGDNIH1
CGCACCCCCCGTGTGATGGGGGTGAAGGAGGTTCTGCGGCAATGGCTGGATCACCGGCATGAAGTGCTGATCCGCCGCTCCACCCATCGTTTGGCGTCGATCGACCGGCGTCTTGAAATTCTGGATGGCTTCCTGCTGGTTTACCTCAACCTCGATGAGGTTATTCGCATCGTACGGGAGGAAGACGAGCCGAAAGCCGCGTTGATCGCGGCATTTTCCCTGACCGATATGCAGGCCGAAAGTGTGCTGAACATGCGCCTGCGCTCCCTGCGCAAGCTGGAGGAAATGGAGATCAGGCGTGAACACGCCAAACTCAGCAAGGAACGCAAGGATCTGGATGCGCTGCTGAAGAGTGAACCTCTGCGCTGGAAACGCATTGCCCATGAAGTGGCAGCGGTCCGGGATCAGTTCGGCAGTGGCAAGCTGGGTGATCGCCGCACGGATATTGCAGGCCCCCCCGCCACGGTCGAGGTTGCGGCCGAAGCCTTTGTGGAGAGGGAGCCGATCACCGTCATCCTGTCCGAAAAGGGCTGGATGCGGGCACTGAAAGGCCATATCGCGGATACGGTCGAGCTTCGTTTCAAGGAGGGAGATGCCCTGCGTTTTGCTCTGCCCTGCGAGACTACGGACCGGCTCTGTCTGCTCGCCACCAATGGCAAGGCCTACACGCTGAAAGCCGCCGATCTGCCGCGCGGGCGTGGTGACGGCCAGCCCGTGCGCCTGCTGGCTGGTTTCGGCAATGAGGATGACGTCATTGCCCTGCTGGTTCCGAAGGAAGAAGCACGCTACCTGCTGGTCTCGTCAGCGGGGCGTGGTTTTGTAATCCGTGGTGCCGATCTGCTGGCGGAGAAGCGCACCGGGCGCCAGGCGCTGAACGTCAAGCCGGGTGAGGAAGCCGCTTTCTGTGTGCCGGCAGAGGGTGATCATGTCGCTGTGATCAGCGAGAGCCGGAAACTGCTGGTTTTCCCACTGGAACAGGTACCGGAAATGGCCCGTGGGGCTGGCGTGATCCTGAACAAGGGCGGTGCGCCACGCGACATCATGGTGCTTACGCTGGCTCATGGGCTGAGCTGGATGTCCGGAGAAAAACAGCGGGTGGAGCGCGATCTTTCCTACTGGCTCGGGGCGCGGGGACAATCTGGGAAGGTTCCGCCCAACGGATTCCCGAAATCGGGCCGGTTCAGGAACTGAATTTTATTCCTGACCGGTGGAAAACCCGGTGGCGGATGGTCTGAACAGTGGCCGGGTCTGTTCTTCCTGTTCCTCAATATCAGCCTGTGTGAGAGGTCGCCATGCTCCACGGGACAGGATTTCTGCCGGTTGATAGGCTGATTTATAGGCCATTTTACGGCTGTTCGCGACCCAATAGCCCAGATAGAGATAGGGCAGTCCTTCCGCCTTCGTCTGTGCGACCATGGACAGGATGGCGTAGCTGCCCAACGAGCGCTGCGGCAGATCGGGATCGTAGAAGCTGTAGACTGCGGACAGCCCGTCATTCAGCCGGTCGGTCAGACAGGCACAGAGCAGGACATCATCCTGATCCCTGAATTCCAGAATGCTGGTCTGGATCGGCGTATCCTCGACCATGGCGCGGTAATCGGTAAAACCCATCGCCGCCATATCGCCATCACCGTGACGGCTTTTCTGGTAACGCTGGAACAGCATGAACTGCTCGTGTGTTGCTTGTGCGGGCACGTCGAACATCTCGACTCCGGCATTGGTGCGGTTGATGCGTCGCCTTGTGCGGGTCAGACGGAAATCATTGACCGCGATCCGGATGGGAACGCAGGCATTACAGCCCTGACAGACCGGAGCATAAGCAATGTTGTGGCTGCGCCGGAATCCTGCACGCGACAGCCGGTTATGCAGAGTTTCCGCATCCGGGCCGGTGATTTCGGTGACGACCTTCCGCTCCATGCGCCCGTCGAGATAGGGGCATGGCGAGGCACCGGTCGTATAGAAAAACTGCGGCCGATAGAGTGGTTTGCTGTCATTCATGGGGCATTGGCCGGGATCAGATGCAGAATGGCTTCTATATGGGATGGCTCCTGCCCGAGCGGGAGGGTCTGTCCATCCCGCCAAAGCGGAATGAAATCTCGCGCATGGGGGCTGAACACATTACCCGACTGTCCGGGGGCGGCGATGAAGCGGCTGCGCGTCAGATCAGCCAGATCGTAAACCCCGCGATAGGAGGCTCCATGCAAGTCCTCAAAGTCACCATCAGCCAGAGTATGATCGGCGCCGATGGCATGGGATGTGCCGGCCCGTCCGACTGTACTGTCATCACCGCTGACCGAAGCGGAGGCCTGCCCGACCAGTTTCAGCACTGGAATGCGGCTGAGCAGAGGATGGCGGAATGTGACCTGATGAGCCTGCCCCCATTGCCACTCTGCCGCGCGAGGGCCGTAGAGTGCTTTCAACTGATGCACGGTCTCCTCCAGGGTCCGGGTGAGCTGTTGGGTGCAGTCTGATCCGTCGCACCAGTGGGCGCCGGCATCCGACAACAGCCACGCGCTGAATTCCAGCGGGGGAACGGCAGCATCCGGCACCGGGACATTGGCCTTTGCGAGTACGGCGCTGCGGAAACGATCCATCCAGGCATTGAAAATGAGTGGGGCAGGGCTGGACTCGGACATGGTGCCATCCCATCCGGCTAGCAATGACAGGGCCGTTTCGGTATCGCCTTCGGCCCGGATAAGCCGCAGGCGAGGTAACAGCGTCTGCGCAAACAGGCTGCGCCGATCGGTTTGCATCGTGACAAAATCATCCAGACTGGCCTTACCCGCTCCATCCAGCATTTGCCGGATACGGTTGGCCCGCCATTCTCCCAACCCGTCGCGGCCCAGAAAAGCCTGATTGCCGACCGGATCGGAAGTTCTCAGCCGTTCATTCGCGTTGACCAACCGCCCGGAGGAGGGGGCGAGGCTGTGCGGCAGAGCATCTCCGCTGATTGTGCCGGTCCAGTCATGCGAGCCATCTGCACCGGGGACAGGCCAGCTGCCATCTCCCTCCTTGCGTAGCGGCAGGCGACCGGTTGTAAAGACCCCGATCGTGTCATGATCCGCAATCAGCAGGTTCTGTACCGGGCTGGAGATCAGCGGTGCAGCCAGCGATGCTTCCTGTACACTTTGTGCTTTGTTGAGCATGGCAAGCCCGGCAGAGGCCGTATCACCCCGCATCAATCCGGTTGCGGACAGGGCCATGACCGGACCCGACCGGCCAGCCAGATCGCTGATGACGGGGCCATGCCGGGTTTCTCGCACGGTCAGGGTTACATCGGTGGCACCGCGCACATGGATGATCTCCTGTCGCGTTTCATAAGCCAGTTTTCCGTCCGGGCTGGCGTAATGTCCGGGATCGAGTTCGGTTTCGATGAACAGATCCTGCGTATCGGCGACGCTGGTGGTGAAGGTCCAGGCAATCCGGCCATTATGGCCGATGATCAAAAAGGGTGTTCCCGGTGCGGTCGCTCCGACCAGAACATGATCCGGTGTCTCGATCCGGGCGAGATACCACAGACCTGGCAGACCAAACGACAAATGCGGGTCTCCTGCCAGAAGTGGTGCTCCGGTCGCGCTATGGGCGCCGTCCACGGCCCATTCATTGGACGCGGTGGAGGGCAGGGTGAATCGCGCGCCCTCCTGTGGCAGCATAGCCAGAAGGTGGCGGGCAGCCTCCGCAAAGCGGGGAGACAAAAGCGCGGCATCAACAGGTTTTTCCGTGCTCCCTGCCGGCCATAGCTCCATGATGCGGTCTCTGGGTATGGTCGCTGCCAGTTCCGCACGCGCCAGTTCTGTCCGGTAATTGCCGGACAGATAGAGCATCATGCTCTTGCCCCAGAGCAGGCTGTCCACCGGAGACCACGGTTCGGGTGCACTGCTCAGCAGGAATTCAGGACTTGAGAAACGACCTTTTTCCTGAAAACGGGCATTAACCCCGTTCGCATAGGCAACCAGCAAAGCCTTCGTGGCAGGCGGCAGCGTCTGCAGATCGGCCTCGGCGCGATGGCGCAGCCCCAGCGTGCGCATCAGCCTGTCAAGTGGAAGTGTGGCCGTGCCAGCAAGCTCCGAAAGCCTGCCCGACGCGGCACGGCGCATCAGATCCATCTGAAACGCCCGGTCACGCGCATGCACATAGCCGAGGGTGAAGGCGGCATCCTCATCCGACCCTGCCTTGATCCATGGAATACCGTGTGCATCAAACTGGATCAGGGCTTCCTTTCGCAGCAGGCCGGCTCTGGCCGTATGATCCTGTGCAGGCAGGGTAAGCCACACCGCACCAGCCACAAGACCGGCAGCCAGCGCGATCATCACGCCTGAAATGGCCAGAGTGCGGCGTATCATCCGCATCAAGGCTCTGCTCCCGGCGCTGTTTTTGTCCCGACACACACGGAAGCATTTCCCATGGTGCAGCGCCCCTCTTATAAGACGTTTCGCGCAAGGATGGACCGCGCATCGTCTTATGGGCAAGCAATCCCTTTCGAATAAGGATTCCGTACTGCGTGATTCCTTCATGAACCAGCCGCAAACACGGTTTGTCCGCTATCTGCTCAAAGGTGCTTTTTACCGGCTCTCTTATCGTGCGTGGGGGAAGCCCGATCTGCCACCCCTGATATGTGTGCATGCGCTGACCCGGAATGCTCATGATTTCGATGTGCTTGCGCGCGCCATGTCGGATCGTTTCCATGTCATCTGCCCTGATCTGCCGGGGCGGGGTGCCTCGGACTGGTTGCCGGATGCCTCCTTGTATGAGCCCCAGAATTATGTGACTGCGCTTGCGCATCTGTTGGGGGGGATAGAACAACCGGTATCGTTTCTGGGGACTTCTCTGGGTGGTCTGTGCGGGATGCTTCTGGCCAGTTCGCTGGGTCATCCGATTGAAAAACTGGTGCTGAACGATATTGGGCCCCTTATTCCGGGACGCTCTTTGTCACGAATTCGGGATTACATGCTGCGCGCAAGACCGGAATTCCCGGATATGTGCGGTCTGGAGGCCTATTTAAGACAGGTGCACGCAGGCTTTGGGCCTCTGACCGATCGCCAGTGGGAACGTCTGGCCCGTCACAGTGCCCGGACTTTGGCGGATGGGCGCGTCGCCTTGCATTACGATCCGGGCATCGCCCGGCCAATGCGCTCCATGCTGGCGATCGACACGAATCTCTGGCGGGTCTGGGAGAAGATCAGGGTGCCGGTCATGGTGGTGCGGGGGGAAAGCAGTGATGTGCTGCTGCCGGACACTGTCGAGCGTATGGTGCGGGGCGGTGCCACCAGTCTGGAGGTGCCGGGATGCGGTCATGCACCCGCCCTGATGGATCGGCCCAGCATTCAGGCGATCAGGCGGTTTTTGCTGGGATCCTGATGCTGACAGAAAACCCTCCTGACTGCGCTTCCGAAGTGCGGTGATCTGCTTTAGAGGGGGCATCCGTCGAGCGACACTTGATTTGTGACGTCAGGAGCCTGTGTTTCCGCGTTCATCACGGAATAAGAAAGGCCGGACCCTGCGGATACGGGAGAGAGAACGCATGCCTGTTGCTATTTTCGTCAATGCTGCCGGGGCTCGTCAGGAAGTAGACGTCCCGAATGGTGTCAATCTGGTTGAGGCAGCGATTGATAAGGGTGTGCAGGAACTGGCAGCGATTTGCGGGGGGTATCTGCAATGCGCAACCTGTCATGTGTTTGTGGAGGAAGATTTTCTGAATCGTCTGCCGCCGCGTTCGGTTGATGAGGATTCCATGCTGGACAGTACAGCAGAACCAAGGCGGGAGAACAGCCGGCTGGCCTGTCAGATCGTGATGAATGACACGCTGACAGGTATTGTCGTGCATATGCCTGACCGACAGATGTGATCTGCCTGGCGTAGCTTTAATGCCCTGTGCTGGACAGCAGATTGATGGTCAACACCCCGGCAATAATCAGCCCGATTCCTGCCAGCGCGGCGGCATCGAGTTTCTGGCCCAGAAACACGACGCCGATCAGGGCGATGGCTGCCGTGCCGATGCCCGACCAGACCGCATAAGCGGTTCCTACCGGCATCGTGCGCAGAGCCTGCGCCAGCATGAAAAAGGCTGCTCCGTAAGCGAGGGCGATCACTGCAATCCAGCCTGGTTTGCTGAAGCCTTCGGATTGTTTCAACCCGACCGTGCCAATCACTTCTGACAGAATAGCCAGAAGGAGCCATGCGCCTGCTGGCATGTCAGCCCTCCTTCAGTCGTCTGGCAGCTTCAGGAGCGAAATAAGTCAGGATGCCGTCCGCTCCGGCCCGGCGGAAGGAAAGCAGGCTTTCCAGCACCACTTTTTCCCGGTCGAGCCAGCCATTCCGGATCGCGGCCATGATCATCGCGTATTCACCCGAGACCTGATAAGCGAAAGTCGGCATGCCGAACCGGTCCTTGATCCGCCGGATAATGTCCAGATAGGGCATGCCCGGTTTCACCATGACCATGTCGGCCCCCTCCTGAATATCCAGTGCGACCTCGCGAAGTGCCTCATCGCTATTGGCCGGATTCATCTGGTAGGTTTTTTTATCTCCCCGCAATGCGCCGCCTGAACCGACCGCATCGCGGAAGGGACCATAAAAGGCGCTGGCATATTTGGCGGCATAGCTCATCAGTCGCGTATGAATAAAACCTTCGGCATCCAGCGCCTGGCGGATTGTACCGATGCGCCCGTCCATCATGTCGGAGGGAGCCAGAATATCGATCCCGGCCCGTGCCTGATTCAATGCCTGCTGCACCAGTGCCTGAACACTGTCGTCATTATCGACATACAGGATTTCGCCCGGCAGGGTTTTCTGTGCCCTCAGCACGCCATCCTGACCGTGATCCGTATAGGGGTCGAGCGCCACATCGCCGATCAGCCCGAGTTGGGGAAAATGCTGCTTCAGCAGACGTGTCGCCTGACAGATCAGATTATCGGGATTGGCGGATTCCGTACCCTCGGCATTCTTCAATCCCGGTGGAGTGGCGGGAAAAAGAGCAATGGCCGGGATTCCCAGCCCTGCGGCCGGCCCGACATGATCCACCAGCCGGTCGAGCGAAACCCGCTGCACGCCGGGCATGGAGGTAATTTCAGTGAGGGCGTTGTTACCGTCCTGAATGAAGATCGGCCAGATCAGATCATTGACGCTCAGCGTGTGCTCGGCAACCAGACGCCTGGTCCAGTCATCGACCCTATTACGGCGCAGTCTTGTGGTCGGAAAAGAGCCGAAGGTCACGCTAAGCCTCCAATGACAGGGCAGACCGGGATGACAGGACTAAAAATGCTGCCATCCTTTCCGTTCGAATGGCATGACGCTTCCATCCGATGCAAGAACATGCACGCCGGGTTTTTGACCGGAGCGGGCATGGAACCGTCCAATCCTCTGTACCGGAATACCGAGAGAGTCTGCGCGTTGCCGCAGCGGGACCGTGCAGGAGGGTGAAACGGCCATGACGAGTTCATAATCATCCCCGCCGGAGAGGCAAAGCGGCAGATATTCCGGCATGTGCCTACGCGCCGCATCGGAAAGGGGAACAGTGTCGGCCTCGACCAGCGCATCAAGACCCGATGCCGTGCAGAGATGGCCAAGATCCTGCAACAGCCCGTCAGAAATATCGGCGGCGGCCTGCACCAGACTCTGATCAATCAACCCCAGTCTGGGGCTTGGCAGGTGATAGCGCCCGGCCAGAAAATCATCCGGGTCGGCCAGCCCCTCTGTCAGTGCCAGCAGCCCGAGTGCGCCATCGCCGATAGTACCGGTGACCCATATCTCATCATCCGGGCAGGCCCCCTGACGCCTGACTGCCTTACCCGGTTCGACCGTACCGATGACGGTCAGGGACAGACAGGCCGGGCCCTTGATGGAGGTGGTGTCCCCGCCCAATAAAGTGATACCGAATATGCCCTGATCTTCAGCCAGCCCGGCAGTAAAGGCTGTGAACCATGGGGCCGGATCGGTCCCGCGCGGCAGTGCCAGCGTCATCAGATAGTGCAGCGGTGCGGCCCCCATCGCCGCCAGATCGGACAGATTGACCCGCAACAGCTTGCGGGCAAGCAGATGAGGATCGGTGCCTGGCAGATAATGCACCCCCTCCACCATCGCATCGGCAGCCAACACAAGGGAGAGGCCGGGGGGTGGTTGCAGCAGGGCTGCATCATCGGTGAGGTTCAGCCCCCCCGCTGCGGCAAGCGGTGCCAGATAACGGGCGATCATGCCGAATTCGCCGTTATCCGGAGGGCTGCCGTAGAAGGATGGGGGAGGGGCTGTCACCGTTCAGCCTTGCTGACGCTCTCCGGCAAACTCTTCCGGTCGCAACTGGCGGGCCAGTGCGTTGAGGATGCCATTGACCATGCGTGGCTCCTCCCCCTGAAAAAAGCCGTGGGCGATATCCAGATATTCGTTGATGACGACACGCGGCGGTGGACCGTCTTTCATTCGTAATTCGCAGGCACCGGCGCGCAGCAAGGCGCGCAGCACCGGATCAAGTCGCGCCAGCGGCCATTCGGCAGGCAGCGCGGTGATCAGCAATGGATCGATCACGTCCTGTTCTTTGGTGGCCGCACGGACGATGCGTGAGAACAGTGGTACCTCGGCATCCGGAATACGGCCATCCTCGAAACCATCCTGACCCGGCAGCGCGCCAAGGCGGAAACGAACAAACTGCTCAATGACGGCTTCAAGGCTTTCCTGAGCCTGCTCGCCCTGAAACAGGGCCTGAACAGCTGCAACGCGAGAGGCCGTGCGCGGACGTGTGCGACGGTTCATAAAGACTTCTCCACGCGACGGCGCAGGGAAATCTGCTTCAGGGCTGCAACGGCGGCCTCGGCACCTTTGTTATGGCTGTGCATTGCGCTGTCAGAAGGAGGCGCGGAACGGTCCAGAGCCTGCTGTAGGGTCGAGACGGTGAGCAGACCATTGCCCAGCGCCAGCACATCATCCAATGCCACGCGCATCAGGCCGGCCATCGCTTCGCGGCAGATATGGTCGTAATGGTCCGTATCGCCTTTTACCACGCAGCCAAGCGAGATATAGCCATCGTAGCGGTTATTGGCAGAGCGCTGCACGATCGCGATTGCCTGAGGTAACTCGTAGGCTCCCGCCACATCGGTGATCTCGTAGGTGGCTCCCGCTTCGGTAAGAATACGTGCCGCGCCTGCGGTCAGCCCGTCCACGACATCGGTATAGTAAGGCGCACGCACGATCAGCACATGCGGAGGCGCTCCGTCGATGACGGGTGCGGTGGGAAAGGGGGCGTCCTGGGTGCTCATCCGCCGTGATGGTCCTTCAGATGGCGCTGTTCGACGATATTCAAACCGTATCCTTCCAGCGCGACGATGTTCAGATGGGTATTGGATAGCAGAATCATGTCCTTGACACCCAGATCACTCAGAATCTGCGCACCGATTCCATAGCTGCGCAGGGAGGCTGTGGGGCGCCCGGAGGAGGCAAGCCCGGCGACACGGGCCGACAAACCTGTGGAACTGGTGTTCCGTAAAAGAACAACCGCGCCCTCGCCGAGATCAGCGATCATCTGCATGGCGCTGTGCAGGGAGGAGCTATGCGGTCCGCCCAGCACATCATCCACCAGATCGACCGCATGCATGCGCACAGGGAACGGCCGACCAGGCTCCGGAGAACCTTTGACCAGCACAAGATGTTCCTCATACTCCACCGTATTGGCATAGACGATGATCCGCCACGTGCCGCCGATTTCGTGGTGCAGGGTGTTTTCAGACACCTGGCGCACGAGTTTTTCGGTGTGATGGCGGTAGGAAATGAGATCGGCGATCGTGCCGAGCTTCAGATTGTGATGCTGTGCGAAGGAGACCAGATCTGGCAACCGGGCCATGGTGCCGTCATCGTTCATGATTTCGCAGATGACGCCAGACGGGTAGAGTCCGGCCAGCCGGGCGATATCCACCGCAGCTTCGGTATGGCCTGCCCTCATCAGCGTGCCGCCCTCGCGGGCCATCAAAGGAAACACATGGCCAGGGGTCACGATGTCATCCCGGGTGGTTTCCGGATTGATCGCGGTGGCCACGGTATGGGCGCGGTCATGCGCGGAGATACCGGTGCTGACGCCATCCCTTGCCTCGATGGAGACGGTGAAGGCCGTCTGGTGACGCGTGCCATTGGATTGGCTCATCAGCGGCAGACCGAGCTGTTCCACACGGCGTCTGGTCAAGGCGAGGCAGATCAGGCCGCGTGCGTAACGCGCCATGAAATTGATGGCATCCGGTGTTGCGAACTGGGCCGGAATAACCAGATCGCCTTCATTTTCCCGGTCCTCATCATCCACCAGAATGAACATCCGGCCCGCGCGGGCCTCTTCGATGATTTCACTGGCCGGGCTGATATAATCGGTCAGGCTGGCACGGGCGATGGAGGCGGTGGCCACTTGGCTGGCCTGCTGTACGTTCGTCATAAAGCGGCTTTCAGTTCATCTTCCTTCCGTCCCGAGGTCATGGGTAACGCTCAGGCGGTCAACATAGCGTGCAAGCATGTCGATTTCGATATTCACGCGGCTTCCTGCCACCAGTGTTCCGATGGTCGTGACGGAGCATGTATGCGGAATGACATTGACGCCGAAAACGTCATTCTCAACCTCGTTCACGGTCAGGGAAACCCCGTCGACCGCAATGCTGCCTTTCTGCGCGATATAGCGCGCAAGATGGGATGGGGCACGGAAGCGCATTCTGGTGGAGCCGTGTTCCGGCAGAACGAAGATAACCTCCGCCACCCCGTCCACATGGCCGGAGACGATATGGCCTCCCAACTCATCCCCGATTTTCAGGGCGCGTTCGAGGTTGATCATGCTGTTCTGGTGCCAGCTTCCCAGCGTTGTTTTGGAAAGCGTTTCCGCCGATACCTCCGCTACGAAAGCGGTATCCCCGGCAAACTCAACGACTGTCAGGCAGCAGCCGGAACAGGCAATGGAAGCACCGGTAACCGCCCCCGTCAGAAATCCTTCCGGCGTGGTGATGGTCAGCCGCATATCCGAACCGCCTTCCAGCGGGCTGATCGTGGCAACCGAGCCGAGACCGGTTACGATGCCGGTGAACATGTCTCTTCCTTTCTCAATTCTGTCACCATATCTGTGCCGACAGCCTTGGTCGATACGGCGTGGAAGCGCGGCATGACCGAAAGGGTGGGTAGGCTGAGCGCTCCCGTAGCGGCGTATCCGTCTGCGCCTATGATGGCAGGGGCATGATACCAGACGATATCGTCCACATGCTCCTCGCGTAGCAAGGAGGCGGCGATTTGCCCCCCCCCTTCTACCAGAATCCATGTCAGCCCGGCTTCACCCAATTTTTGTAGTGCGGTGCGCATGATCAGCCGCCCTGTTTCAGGGGCAACTGGCACTGGCAGGACTTTCGCCCCCGCTTGCTCCAGCGCGGCACGCCGAGCCGGATCGGCGTCATCGGCACAGAGAATCCATACTGGTCCCGCTCCATCGTGCAGCATGCGGGCATTCAGGGGCATCCGCAGCCGGGAATCGGCAACCAGTCGTAACAGCGGAGTCTGTCGTGCCCCGGTGAGGCGGCAGGTCAGGCTGGGATTGTCGGCCAGAACTGTCCCGATACCAGTCAGGATTGCATCATGGCGTGCCCGTACCGCCTGAACGTGATGCCGGGCCTGTACACCGGTGATCCATTGACTTTCTCCACTGGCGGTGGCGATGCGTCCATCCAGTGTTGACGCGAGTTTCAGGGTAACGCGGGGACGCCCATAGCGTAAACGATGCAGAAACCCTGCCGTCACCTGTGCGGCTTCTTCTTCCAGAACGCCTGTGCGTACCTCAATCCCGGCTTCCCGCAACCGGGTGATGCCGCCACCATCCACGCGCGGATCAGGATCACGGAGTGCTACGACGACTCGCGCTATACCGGCTGCAATCAGCGCATCGGAACAGGGTGGGGTGTGTCCGTGATGGCAGCAGGGTTCAAGAGTGACATAGGCAGTGGCACTCTGCGCCAGAGTTCCGGCCTGAGCCAGCGCCTGCGGCTCTGCATGGGGTCTGCCACCATGGGCGGTGACACCCCGCCCGACAACTCTGCCTTTATGCAGGATGACACAGCCTACGGATGGGTTTGGCCATGTTTCCCCCCTGTGCCGTGCCGCCAACGCCAGCGCCGCACGCATAGGCGGCAGATCGGGATCGTCAGGATGACTCATCGGATTCTTTTGACGCTGCCTGTCCGCCGAGGAAAGTCTGGAAATCGCCTGCATCGCTGAAATTCCGGTACACGCTGGCGAAGCGGACATAGGCTACATCGTCTACCTCCTTCAGTGTCTGCATCACCAACTCGCCGATCAGCTTGCTGGGAATTTCGGTTTCTCCGCTGCTTTCAAGCTGCCGTACAATTCCGGTGATCATTTTTTCGATCCGGTCGGGATCAATGGGACGTTTCCGCAAGGCAATCTGCACCGAACGGGTCAGCTTGTCCCGGTCGAAGACCACACGCCTCTGATCCGTCTTGACCACGATCAGTTCCCGCAATTGCACCCGCTCGACCGTAGTAAAGCGCTGCATGCAGGCCGTGCAGGAGCGTCTGCGCCGTATAGCGGTGCCATCATCGGTGGGCCGGCTGTCCTTGACCTGGGTATCCTCGTGTCCACAGAACGGGCAGCGCATGGGATGCGATATTCCTTACAAAAAACGCCGCCCCATTCCCCGGCTGCGGGAGAATCGACCCGCAGGATCAGGAAGTAGGACGGCGTGTAATCTATCGCACCCTGCCGTATCGATCACCTGCCTCCGTCATGACGGAGGCAGATGGCAGGGAAGCGGGGTCTCGAAGCAGGCTCTCAGTGATTGCGATAGAGCGGGAAACGCTTGCAGAGCGCCTTGACCTCGGCGCCGACTTCCTGCTCGACGGCTTCGTTGGAGCCGTTTTCGCCAGCCTTGGACAAGCCTTCCACCACGCGGTCGATCATCAGCCCGATCTCGCGGAATTCAGCCTCGCCAAAGCCGCGGGACGTGCCGGCCGGCGTGCCGAGACGAATGCCGGAGGTCACGGCGGGCTTCTGCGGGTCGAACGGAATGGCGTTCTTGTTGGTGGTGATATGGGCGCGGCCGAGGCTCTCATCAGTGGCTTTGCCGGTCACATTCTTCGGACGCAGATCGACCAGCATCAGATGGGTGTCGGTGCCGCCGGACACAATGGCCAGCCCGCGTTCCACCAGCGTGGAAGCCAGAACCTTCGCATTGTTGGCAACGGATTGCTGATAGGTCTTGAAGTCCGGCTTCAGGGCTTCCCCGAAGGCAACGGCCTTGGCAGCGATGACATGCATCAGCGGGCCACCTTGCAGACCGGGGAACACGGCGGTGTTGAATTTCTTGCCCAGCTCAAGGTCATTGGTGAGGATCATGCCGCCACGCGGGCCACGCAGGGTCTTATGGGTGGTGGTGGTGACCACATGCGCATGCGGCAGCGGGGACGGATAGATGCCGGCTGCGACCAGACCGGCGAAATGCGCCATGTCGACCATGAAATACGCGCCGACTTCATCTGCGACCTTACGGATGCGGGGGAAGTCGATAAAGCGCGGATAGGCAGAGCCACCGGCGATGATGATCTTCGGCTTGTGCTCGCGGGCGAGGGCTTCCAGCTCCTCATAATCCAGCAGGCCGTCTTCCTTGCGGACGCCGTACTGAACTGCGTTGAACCACTTGCCGCTGACGGTGGGGGCCGCACCATGGGTCAGATGGCCGCCAGCGGCGAGGCTCATGCCCAGAATGGTGTCGCCCGGCTTGGCCAGTGCGAAGAACACCGCGCCATTGGCCTGTGCGCCGGAATGCGGCTGCACGTTGGCGAATTCGCAGCCGAACAGCTGCTTGGCGCGGTCAATGGCGAGCTGCTCGGCGATGTCGACCGCCGCGCAACCACCGTAGTAGCGCTTGCCGGGATAACCCTCGGCATATTTATTGGTCAGGACGGAACCCTGAGCTTCCAGAACCGCCGCAGAAACGATGTTTTCGCTGGCGATCAGTTCGATACCGTCTTCCTGACGGTGAAATTCTTTTTCCAGGGCCGCGAACAGGTCGGGATCAGTATCGGCGAGGCGTGCGCCGAAAAAGGCATCAAGGGCGGATGCGGACATTGTATTCATCCTTGGACGGTCATGAGAGCAACTTGATTGCGTCAGCTAACACAATCGGGACGTGTTTGGAAACACCGACTATCCTTGCGCCCGATAGGCGCTGTCGATCACAGGAAGACGATTATAAAATTCCCTGGACAGGCTGCTCAGACATTTCCGACATGGAGAGGCGGTTCCGCATCCATAAGGCTTTATTTGTGCTGAGGAGTCCTCCCTCTATGTCTTCTCCTGATGCTTCAATCACGGGCAGGCCTGCTCATAGCCTGTTTTCAAGAAAACCGATTACCGAAATTGATGAGCATAAGGGTGAGCTGAAGCGTGCCCTGAATGCCTGGCATATGATCGCATTGGGAATCGGTGTTATCATCGGGGCAGGGCTGTTTTCACTGACCGGGCTTGCCGCGGGTGATTATGCCGGGCCGGCAGTCGTGATCAGCTTCATGATCGCTGCCATCGGCTGCGGGCTGGCCGGATGCTGTTACTCCGAACTCGCCAGTATGATCCCGGTGGCAGGAAGTGCCTACACATATGCTTATGCCACACTGGGCGAACTGGTCGGCTGGATCATAGGCTGGGATCTGGTGCTGGAATATGCTGTGGGCGCCGCTACCGTTGCTTCCAGCTGGACCAGCTATTTCAAGGTGTTGCTTGCCCAGTTCGGGCTTGCCCTGCCGCCACGCCTGACCGCATCGCCCTTCAGCATTGTGGAGCTGGCAGATCATTCCCATGTGCACGGGCTGATCAACCTTCCCGCTTTTATCGTTGTCGTGGCGGTGTCGGTGGTTTTGATGCGCGGTGTGACCGGGTCGGCATGGTTGAATGCCGTCATCGTCATGCTGAAACTCACCATCGTCGTGCTGGTGATCGTGCTGGGCGCATCCTACGTGAATACCGCGAATTACGTGCCTTTCATCCCGGAGAATACGGGGGAGTTCGGCCATTTCGGATTATCCGGCGTGATGCGGGGTGCGGCGGTGATCTTCTTCTCCTATGTCGGCTTTGATGCCGTTTCAACTGCGGCGCAGGAGGCTTATAATCCCCAACGTGACGTGCCGCTGGGTATTCTCGGTTCTTTGGTGATCTGTGCCATTCTCTATGTCGGCTTCGGCCTGGTGTTGACGGGGATCGTCAATTATCAGGAACTCGGCGTTATGGTGGATAAAATGGCGCCTATTTCGACCGCCATTTCCAGAACGCCTTATGAATGGCTGAAATCCGCCATCTATGTCGGTATTCTATGCGGCTACACGACAGTGGTGCTGGTACTGCTGATGGGGCAGAGCCGGGTTTTCTATTCTATGGCATCGGACGGATTGTTGCCCGCTATTTTTGCGCGCGTTCATCCGCAATGGCGCACCCCGTGGCTCACCAATCTGCTGTTCATGGTTTTCGCGGGTGTGATGGCTGCTTTTGTGCCCGGCTCGTGGCTGGGAGAGGCGACTTCCATCGGCACGCTGCTGGCGTTCATTCTGGTCTGCATCGGCGTGATGGTATTGCGCAGGACTGATCCGGACCGTCCACGTCGGTTCAGAACCCCTTTTGTCCCGCTTGTACCGTTGGTCGGAATCCTGTTCTGCGGCGCGATGATGCTATCGCTGGATATCTGGACATGGGTTCGTCTGATCGCATGGCTGATCATCGGACTGGTCGTGTTTTTCGGTTACAGCCGGAAACGGAGCTTGCTGGCGCGTCAGGCGGCCATGAATGAGGTGGGCTGATGTCAATAAGGAAAAGGCCGGTGAAAACCGGCCTTTCTGATATTGGGATCGTCTGAAGAAAAAGCAGAGCGGGAATGATCAGCGATCACCACCGAACCGCCCGCCAGGTGCATTGCCGCCGCCACCGCCCATGCCGCCTGCATTGAAACGACCGACATTGCCAAACAATTGCTGCATCCAGGATGCCTCGCTGCCCGGGGATGGGGTTGCACGCCGGACCATACTGACGGGCGCCGCATCATCCTTGCCATAGAGCTTGATGTTCTTCAGCACACCGTTCTGATCGAACGAGACCGTGACCACGTTTTGCTGGAGAATGTCGTTGGTCCCGGCAATCTGCATTTCAGTGGTCTGGGTGATATAGACCCACTGGTTATTATCGAACGTGGCTTTTGTCGTCGGAGAGCCGAGCAGAGAAGCCACATCCGCCTGGGTCGAGGTTCCGGGGGTCAGCTCTTTCAGCAGATCGACATCGACCTTATTGCCGCGAACGACTCTGTCCGGGGCGAAGAAGCTGCATCCGCCCAACAGCGTGGCGGACAGCGTCAGCACGGCAAGAGTGCGGGATAGGGTGGCTGTGCGGCGCAAGACGTATCCTCAATCGGAATCGGCGTTCAGCGGAGGTCTACAGACGCATGATGGCCTGCCCCTTCGGGGTGTCATGCTTGGCCGTTTCTGTCAATCACACTGTTGCGCGAGCGATCCTTCCAATAAGACACCCAGGCATTCCGCCCGTGTGGAAAGGGCTATGAAAAAATGGTGGCAGGGCCTGCTTTGCCGTCAGCTTCCAGGTATTCTGACAGTGCTTTATCTCAGGAAGACGAATCGCGATGCAGCCCGAATTTTCCAGACTGATCCAGCCTGATACCATTCCTGCGGGCGGCAGGACGGTCGATATCAAGGCGCGTGCCGAGGAATGCGAAGCTATTGCCAGCCGACTGGGGCTGGAGGCAGTGGCCGGGTTTTCCTGCGCCTTCGTTCTGGAACCGCAGCGCGGCGGCGTGATTCGTGCCCATGGCCGGATGGAGGCTGCCGTCACCCAGACATGCGTGGTCAGCCTTGAGCCTTTCAGGGCGAAGATCAAAGAGAGCTTTACTCTGCGTTTGACGCCGGAACACAAGCTTAATCCTGATTTCGATATCGAGGAGGAAGAAGACGAAGTTCCCTATACCGGGGATCAGATCGATCTCGGTGAAGTGGCGGTGGAGCAGCTGGCTCTCACCCTCGACCCTTACCCCCGCAAGCCCGGCGTCACTTTTGAATCAGGAGAAGACGAGGCAGCAGACGATGAATCCGCAGAGCAGGCCGAATCATCCCGGGAGAATCCGTTTTTGCGTCTCGCTGCGCTGAAAAAGCCGGTCAACGATCTTTAAAGGGGCCGATGAGCATGGCTTCTGCGCATTCACGCATTTGAATCGAACAGCGATCTCCGCTACAGAGCGCTCCATACAGTGTCTATGACCGGTCATGGCAGCCCGGTTCTGGACGCTGAGTGTTTTTCTTGCGGTGTCCGCCGGTCTCTGCTAGACGCCGCGCCTCACGACTTTGCCGAACTCTCAAGGGGTTTCGCCGCCAATGGGGCGGTTACACCCCGTTTGATAATAAGAAGGGCCGTTCCATGGCTGTTCCGAAGAAGAAAACCTCGCCCTCACGGCGTGGCATGCGTCGCAGCCATCAGGCGCTGACGGGTGAAGCCTATACCGAATGCTCGAATTGTGGCGAGCTGAAGCGTCCCCATCATGTCTGCGGCCATTGCGGCCATTATGATGGCCGTGAAGTTGCTGCTGCCGGAAATTCCGGTCGTGGCCTGAAGGGCGTGGTGCGGGTCTGATCAGACCCGCCTGCATCCGGCCATTCGGATATCCGGTTACAGTCAGTCAGGCAGTATAAGGGCATCAGACGTGGCCTCCAAAACGGCGGCAGACCATTTCAATCGTGATTCTTTCGTTCTCGCAATTGATGCGATGGGGGGAGACCACGCGCCAGAGATCGTGGTCGAAGGCATGGCCATCGCCGCCGAACGCCATCCGGATGCGCGCTTTCTGCTGGTTGGGGATGAAACCCTGCTGGCCCCTTTGCTGGCACGCTGGCCGAGGGCCGCTTCTGTTTGTACCGTCCGGCACGCGCCTGTAAAAGTAACAGGCGAAATGAAGGCGGCCGCTGCATTGCGGCTCCGGGACTCTTCCATGCGGATCGCTATCGACGCGGTAGCGCATGGTGAAGCATCCGGTGTCGTCTCCGCAGGCAATTCAGGCGCGTTGCTGGCACTGGCCAAAATCATTCTCAAGACTTTGCCCGGCATTGATCGTCCGGCGCTGGCGGCTATCATGCCATCGGCGCGGGGCGATATTCTGATGCTCGATCTCGGCGCGAATGTGCTGTGTGATCCTCGCAATCTGGTTGAATTCGCGATCATGGGTGATGTCTTTGCGCGCAGTGTGCTGGGCCTGACGGCGCCGCGTATCGGGCTTCTCAATGTGGGATCCGAGGAGCAGAAAGGCGACGACCGCATTCGCACCGCCGCCGAGATGTTGCGCACGAGCCATCTGGCACAGCAATTCCATGGCTTTGTCGAAGGCCACGATATTGCAGGCGGGACGACCGACGTCGTGGTTGCGGACGGGTTTTCCGGCAATATCGCGCTCAAGACCGCCGAAGGCACAGCAAAGATGCTGGGTGGCCTTCTGAAGCAGATATTTACCAGTACAATTCTTGCGCGTCTGGGCTATCTGCTGGCCCGCGGCGGGTTGGAGCGTCTGCGGGAATGGCTTGACCCGCGGCGTTATAATGGCGCGGTTCTCGTCGGCCTGAATGGTGTCGTGGTCAAATCGCATGGCGGAACCGACGCGCAGGGGTTTGCACATGCGGTCGACGTGGGCATGGATATGGTATCCAATCGTTCCAGTGATCGCATCCGTGAAGGAATCGCAAAACTGGTCGAACTTTCCGGAGCAGCGCATCCTGCCCGGGATAAGGATGGAACAGCTCAACTGGCTGAAGCCCGCTAGATTTTGCGGGTAGGAAACGGAAAAGAGAAACGCGACGATGAAGCGTTCCATAATCGCCGGCGTCGGCGCGTATTTGCCCAGCACTGTGGTCAGCAACGATGAATTGGCAAAGCGTGTGGACACGTCTGATGCCTGGATCCGTGAGCGGACCGGGATAGAGCAGCGTTATCTTGCAACGGCTGATGAAAGCTGTGCCTTTATGGCGGCCCGTGCCGCTGAGCGTGCCCTTGCCCATGCCGGAATGACGGCGGATGACGTAGACGCTATTCTGGTGGCAACCAGCACCCCCGATCAGGTCTTTCCGGCTGTTGCCGTACGGGTGCAGGCTTTGCTGGGGGCTAAAAGAGGATTTGGATTCGACCTTTCCGCCGCGTGCAGCGGCTTCGTGTATGGCCTGTCCATGGGTGATGCGCTGATCCGCAGTGGTCAGGCCAAGGGCGTGCTGGTGATCGGGGCGGAGGTTTTTTCCCGTCTACTGGATTGGGATGACCGGCGTACCAATGTGCTGTTCGGGGATGGGGCCGGAGCGGCTTTTCTACGCGCATCCACGGATAATGATGATCCAGCGCGAGGCATTCTGTCGACACATCTCCATTCGGAAGGAGAATTCGGCGATATCCTGTTCATTGACGGGGCTAATGGTGTCGCTGGTCATCCCGGCACCATTGTTATGAATGGCAGGGAAGTTTTCCGCCACGCTGTCGGTAAAATGGCGCAGGCGGTTGAGGAAGCAATGGCCGCCAATGATCTGACCCCGGCCGATATTGATTGGCTGGTGCCGCATCAGGCCAATTTGCGCATCATTGAGGCAATGGGCAAAAAGCTGGATCTGCCGCCGGAAAAGGTGGTTGTGACGGTCAACCGGCATGCCAACACATCGGCAGCGTCTATTCCGCTGGCATTGAATGAGGCGGTCCAGGATGGGCGTATCCAGCCCGGCTCTGTCGTGCTGATGGAGGCGCTGGGTGGCGGCCTTACCTGGGGTTCCGCGATTCTTCGCATGTAATCATAAAGCCTGTGCCATCTGCTTATCTGTTGCTGAGATGCAACAGGTAAGTGGTCATGCAAGTGTTTGATCCTCCGAGATTTGTTGACTGTTTGCATCGACCTCCGTAGCGTGTCTGCATGCATACCGTGACCCGCGCGCATCTGGCTGAGACGATCTATACGCAGGTCGGTTTGTCGAGAAATGACTCGGCACTCCTGCTTGAGACAGTGCTTGAGCGCATGTCATCCGCGCTTGAGGCTGGAGAATCGGTAAAAATCAGCGGGTTCGGGACATTTTCTGTCCGCCAGAAAGGTCGCCGGATCGGTCGTAATCCCAAGACGGGGATTGAAGTACCGATCATGCCGCGCCGCGTTCTGGTCTTCCGGCCCAGTCAGGTTTTGAAAGCACTTGCAAACGGACTGACACCGCCAGCCATCGCTGATACTGGGGATGACGAATGACCACTGCTGTGGACGGCTTCCCGGAGCAGGGGGGAAATGAGACAGGGCCGGATCATGATCCGGCGGATGAAGCTTCCAGAGCATCAAGGCTGCGCAAGGCCCCCACCGCTTTTCGTACGATCAGCGAGGTGGCGGATGAGCTTCATATTCCCCAGCATGTGCTGCGTTTCTGGGAAACCAAATTTCCCCAGGTCAAACCGCTGAAGCGTGGTGGGGGACGCCGTTATTATCGTCCGGATGATATTGCCCTTCTGCGCCGTATCTCGGATTTGCTGTATATTCAAGGCTATACCATCAAAGGTGTACAGCGGCTGCTCAGGGAAGGCGGCGGCCGGCTGTCGGATAATATTCCACCCCCGCGTGCTGATGAACGCGCGGATATCGACGCTGGAACCGGGCAGGGGGGATTATCCTCTTCCGTTTCCTCCGGGCGTCCAGTGCAGGTGGAGGCTTCTTCTGGTGAGATTTCTCAGACTCAGACATCTTCTGCATCTGAAACGGCCATGGAGGCAGAGATCAAACGCCTCCGTGTTGCTCTTCAGCAAACTCATGACGCGTTGCTCGAAGAGCGCAGCAGGGCTGATCATCTCCGTTCCCTGCTGGAAGCATTAATCGATGAGTTGGGTGATATTCGTCAGGTTTTGCCATAAGCAATAACCTTGACGATTTTTGTCGGGCTGTGCGGTGTCCGGTGAGGACTGAAACCCTCTGAGCATTCTCCCCATGTATGTTTCTTGGGTTCGCTCTCTTGCGAAAGGAACGTCCCCCTGCTACACGGCACCCACATTGACGGGCAGTAGCGCAGCCTGGTAGCGCATCAGTCTGGGGGACTGGGGGTCGTGGGTTCGAATCCCGCCTGCCCGATATGAAAAAGGCCGGTTCTTACAGGAACCGGCCTTTTTCATTGGATGATGCCTCAGTCGCGATGCCAGCTGACCGGGATCGGGGACGTGGCGGAATGATTCCAGACCTCGTGCCCACGATACTCGATGGTGCAGGCCGGCATTGTCAGTGTGGCAAGCAGGCGATTACCCGTGAATTGCCCCTGAAAGACATTGCTGCCGATTGTTTCCTTGAAAAAACCGTTCTCGTTGATCAGAGGCGTAAAAACCAGACCGGACGAGTAGGCATAGGTAATGGAATGATCGCCGACGGTGAATATGCCTGCGTGGGGCGCCATGCAGCCGGGCGAAGCTCCTGCGATGATACGGGCATGTGCCTTGTAACTGGCATCATGCAAGCTGAGCGGGTAATAAACTGGCTTCCCGGCCCGTAAATCAGGATCGGGTTGGGAACAGGCGGATAGCCCGATCAGAAGGATTGCAATGGCGGCTGGCTTGTTCATGGCAGTCTGTCCTCGGCTGACGGGCAGATAGGCGGCAGTATCCGGCAGCAGAGCCATGATTCTGACCGATCTTGTTGTTTCATTACCTCGGTGGAGGAAAGGCGGCAACGGCCTCACGAAGGGAAAGCCATGACAGAAGAAAAGCCGGTTGTGGTTTATGCCACCTGCGCTGATGAGGAAGAGGCGCGCCGCATCGGACGGGCCTTGATTGAGGCTTGTCTGGCCGCCTGCGTGAACATGCGGCCCCATACAGCGATTTATCGCTGGAACGGCCAGATTGAGGAAGGAGCTGAATTTGGTCTTCTGATCAAGACGACCGCCTCACAGCAGGAGGCCGCGATGGCTTTGATCAGGCAGATGCACAGTTATGAGCTGCCGGGCATTCTCTGTCTGCATGTGGCGGGAGGAGATCCCGCCTATTTGCAATGGATATGCGACAATGCAGGTGGTCAGCGGTGAGGATGGCAATCTCAGGCCGGTATCATGATGATCACGGCCGCCTGGGCGGCGATGCCCTCCTCACGGCCCGTAAAGCCAAGTTTCTCGCTGGTTGTTGCCTTGACTGAAATCTTGTCGATGGAGACTCCCAGCAGCTCAGCCAGACGGGCGATCATGGCCGGCGCGTGAGGCGTAATTTTCGGCTTTTCGCAGATCAGCGTAAGATCGGCATTGGCCAGAAAACCGCCCCGCGCCGCGATGCGCTCAGCCGCATGACGCAGGAAGCGGGCGCTGTCCGCATCTTTCCAGCTTGCTTCGGTCGGCGGGAAATGCCGACCGATATCTCCCTCAGCCAGCGCACCGTAAATGGCATCGCACAGCGCATGAATGCCGACATCAGCATCTGAATGTCCGGCCAGTCCCTGATGATGTGGAACCTCAATACCGCATAGAATCAGCTTCCGGCCTGTTTCGAAGGCATGCACATCGTAACCGGTGCCGATGCGCGGGATCATGGAGATGGACATGCTACGCTCCACTCGGGCCAGATCGGCCGGATAGGTGACTTTGATATTGTCTTCCGCCCCGGGGACCAGAGCCACGGAATGCCCGGCCTGATCCAGCAGGGCGGCGTCGTCGGTTGCGCCCCCGGGATGGTCCCGGTGAAGTGCCAGCAGAACGGAAAATTTGAACGCCTGCGGCGTCTGGGCACGATACAGCCCCTCGCGAGGGACGGTTGAGTCGATAATATTGCCTGCCGCACGCTTTAGCGTATCGGCGACGGGGACGGCGGGAATGGCACCGTCGTGGATTTGCAGAGCCTCGATCAGATCTTCAATGGTGTGATCGGGAAAATAGGGGCGTGCGGCATCATGGATCAGTACGATATCAGGTGCATAGGGCACCAAAGCTTCCAAACCGGCACGGACACTGTCCTGCCGTTCTTTTCCGCCATCAACAATCGGTAGATGGTCCAGACCCTGCAGAAGGGGTGCGATATCGTCAGCACACCCGACCGGTTGCAGCAGATCGACCTTCGCCGACAGACGCTCGGCTCCATGCCTGATCAGCGGCTTTCCGCCTACCGGCAAGAATTGTTTGGGAATATCGCTGCCGAAGCGTGAGCCACTGCCGCCAGCTACGAGAATCGCTGCAATACGCATGCGCGGGGTGTGTTCCGGTGGCGGGTTTCTGTCAACCAGTGATGTCCTATCCCTGACGATCAGTTAGAAAGGGGTATCATAGAAGCAAGCGATGAAAGAAGTATTCAGGCTATTTTAATAATAATTACACTAATGATATATTAATTATGGCATTACAGAGTGATTGATTTTTTGAAAGATTTATCACGATAGTGTTTGTTGTTTGTTATAAGAAAGTATCTGATATAGAGCATCCTATCGGTGTACTGTCTGCAACATTTTGGATGCTCTGCCGACGCATTGACTAAGGATTATTTAATTATTTTGAAATCTGCCATCTCTGTGTTGCTTGTTGAGGATGACGGTGGCGTACGTGACGTCATTCTTGCAGGGCTGTCGGGCCGTGGATTTGTGGTGGCTGCCGCTGAAAGTGGCGAGTCCGCTCTGGAAGTGCTCAGAGAACATGGTGGCTTTGATGTGGTGATCAGTGACATCTGCATGCCGGGTATGTCGGGCTTTGATCTGCGTCAGAAAGTCATGGCGCTTTATCCAGACACGTATTGCATCCTGATTTCAGGTTATACTGACTGTGTGTCAGAGCCTGTTCCCATCCTCCGCAAGCCATTCAGGCTTTCACAACTGGAGGACAGGATCAGATTGTGGCAGATGGGGAGTCAGCAGCAATAACGTCCTGGGTCAGGCGTTATTCCTTTAGCTGCGCCGGATAGTCTCAGCGGCGGCCCGTTATAACCCCCACCAGAAAGCCGATCCCTGCTGCAATGCCGAGTGCTGTCATGGGGTAATCAGCCGTAAAGCTTTTGACAGTATCACAGGTCTCAGCCAGTGCGCTTTGTGCCTCACCATATCTCTGTCGAGCCTTGCCGTGGATCTCGGTTTCAGTATCTCCGGTCAGCCGGCCGATTCCTTCCTGTACTTTGCCGGCCAGTTTTTCTGCCTTGCCTTCAAATTCTTCAGCTTGAGACATTTATTTTGTTCTCTCTCTGTTCTTATGGGCCGGTCCTGTCATCCTGACCGTATTCTGCTCTGGCAACGCCGGGCCTGTGGGCAGGTTGCGTGACAAGACAATATGATAACCCCGATCATTGCCTGTCTCTATGGGGTGACAGAATGCCTTTCTCGTTGCATGCTGTCTGCGAAGTTGTCGGGCATTGATGTTCGGCGCGGGATAAACGTCACAATATAAACAGAGCACTTTGTGCCAGCAGGGGACCGTACCATGGCAGACAGTCCATTGAATGAAGTCGCACATCATATCGCGATCCGGCCGCAATACGAAAATTTCATCGGTGGGCGTTGGGTTGCACCGGTCAAAGGTCAGTATTTCGACAATATTTCTCCCATTAATGGGCAGGTTATCTGCAAGATCGCCCGCTCATCGGCTGAAGATATCGAACTGGCTCTGGACGCCGCCCACAAGGCGCGGGAAGGCTGGGGGCGTACGGCACCGGCTGAGCGTGCGCGCGTCCTGCTGCGTATTGCCGACCGTATGGAAGAAAAGCTGGAGCGTCTGGCGCTGGCGGAGACCATTGATAACGGCAAGCCGATCAGGGAAACGACTGCGGCCGATATTCCGCTGGCGATCGACCATTTCCGCTATTTTGCAGGCGTTTTGCGGTCTCAGGAAGGCTCGATCAGCGAGATCGATCACGATACCGTCGCCTATCATTTCCATGAGCCGCTGGGTGTGGTCGGGCAGATCATCCCATGGAACTTCCCGCTGCTGATGGCTTGCTGGAAGCTGGCGCCGGCTCTGGCGGGCGGCAACTGCGTGGTGATGAAGCCCGCCGAGCAGACCCCCATGAGCATCATGGTGCTCATGGAGATCATCGGTGATCTTCTGCCGGAAGGCGTGCTGAACATCGTCAATGGTTTCGGTGTGGAAGCTGGCAAGCCGCTGGCCCAGAACAAGCGTATCGCCAAGATCGCCTTCACCGGTGAAACCACCACCGGTCGTCTGATCATGCAATATGCCTCTGAAAACCTGATCCCGGTGACGCTGGAGCTGGGTGGCAAAAGCCCGAACATCTTCTTCGAGGATGTTGCCGCCGAGGATGATGATTTCTTCGACAAGGCGCTGGAAGGCTTTGCCCTGTTTGCGCTCAATCAGGGCGAGGTCTGTACCTGTCCCAGCCGCGCTCTGATCCATGAAAAAATTTATGATCGCTTCATGGAAGCTGCGACCCGGCGTGTGCAGGCGATCAAGCAGGGCAACCCGCTCGATTCCAGCACCATGATCGGTGCACAGGCCTCGAACGATCAATTGGAGAAAATCCTGTCCTACATCGATATCGGGCAGCAGGAAGGTGCGAAGCTCCGCACCGGCGGTCAGCGTGTGAGGCCGGGTGGCGATCTGGATAACGGTTTCTATGTCGCGCCGACCATTCTGGAAGGCCACAACAAGATGCGCGTGTTCCAGGAAGAAATCTTCGGTCCGGTCGTAGCTGTCACCCGCTTCAAGGATGAAGCGGAGGCGCTCTCCATCGCCAACGACACGCTGTACGGCCTTGGGGCAGGCGTGTGGAGCCGTGATGGCAACCGTGCCTATCGCATGGGCCGTGGTATTCAGGCCGGGCGAGTCTGGACCAACTGCTACCACCTCTATCCGGCTCATGCGGCCTTCGGTGGCTATAAGCAGTCCGGCATCGGGCGTGAAACCCACAAGATGATGCTGGATCACTATCAGCAGACCAAGAACCTGCTGGTCAGCTATAGCCCGAAGAAGCTCGGCTTCTTCTGATCCTGCCCGGCTACACTCCGGGCCAGATAAGTCATCCGGCCCGGACAAGCGGGGAGGAAAGGCAATGCCAATGGTTGATCGCGTCACAATCACCCCGGCCGCAGCGGAGGTAATCGACCGCTTGAGGGGCATTCATGGGGATCTGATTTTCCATCAGTCCGGCGGCTGTTGTGATGGCAGCGCCCCCATGTGCTACCCACGAGGCGATTTCAGGGTCGGTCAGCAGGATGTCCTGCTGGGTCGTATCCATGACTGTGATTTCTATATGGGAGCCGCCCAGTTCGATTACTGGCGTCATACCCAATTGATTATTGATGTCGTTCCGGGACGCGGCTCCGGTTTTTCACTGGAAGCCCCGGAAGGGGTTCGTTTTCTGACCAGAAGCCGCGTCTTTACCGATGATGAGTGGCATATTCTGGAAGCGCAGGGCGATCCGCCGCGCGGAGCGTCCAACTGAGTGTCAGAAACGAAAAAAGCGCCCGGATACGTTCCGGGCGCTTTTTTGTGCGGGTAGCCGACTTATTTCTCGGCGAAAGCTTTTTCGTAGACGAAGGCACCGGGGGAGGAGTTGTTACCCTCATCCAGTCCTTCTTTTTCCAGCAAACTCTTGATATCGGCCAGCATCGCTTCACTCCCGCAGATCATGGCGCGGTCATGTTCCGGGTCCAGACGGGGCAGGCCCAGATCCTGATAAAGCTTGCCGTTTTCCATCAAGGTGGTCAGGCGTCCCTGATTACGGAACGGCTCCCGCGTGACGGTGGGATAGTACAGCAGCTTTTCCCGCGCCAGTTCACCGATGAATTCGTGTTCTTTCAGATCGTTTTCCAGCAGCTGGGCATAGGCGTGCTCGTCGGCAAAACGGGTGCCGTGGGTGATGATCACCTTCTCGAAACGCTCATAAGTTTCGGGATCGCGCACCAGGCTGAGGAACGGTGCAAGACCGGTGCCGGTCGAAAGCAGATACAGGTTGCGTCCGGGCCGCAGATTGTCCAGCAGCAGAGTGCCAGTGGGCTTGCGGCCGACCAGAACCTCATCCCCGACCTGAATATGTTGCAGGCGGGAGGTCAGCGGGCCATTCGGAACCTTGATGCTGAGGAATTCCAGATGTTCCTCGTAATTCGCACTGGCCACGCTGTAGGCGCGTAGCAGAGGCTTCGGCTTTTCGTCCTCTGTCATCAGCCCGATCATCACGAACTGGCCGTTCTCGAACCGGAAGCTCATGTCGCGGCTGAGGGTGAAGCTGAACAGCCGGTCCGTCCAGTGATGCACGCTCAGCACTTTCTGGGCGGCGAGGCTCGCGGGGATCGACGCCGGGTCGATCAGAGCCGGCGGCCGGGCAGCGTCGATCACATCGGTCACAGCGTTCATGGGGCCTCCCTGTTCATATCAGTCTTTCTCTCCCTGAACACAGAGAGAGCAGCCAATGGCATCTTCGCACCGGCGACACAATAAGATGCGAATCGTTCGCAAATACTGTACCGTGCAGGAAAAGACGGCAAGTAGCCATCCATCTCTATGACGACAAGAGGAATTTGCGCGGAATCTGTTCGTGCAGCCCTGCTATCCACAGAACGGAGGCGTTCTTAAATGAATTCCCCGCGCAGGAAGCCCAATGCAGGGACCGGACGCCATGCTTTCGGCAGATCAGCGCGCCGTATAGGGGCCACGGTATAGCTGGGCAGCGGCTGGCGGCAGGATCGCAGAAAACCGGTATAGGACCGCACCTGCTGTATCCTCCAGTCCCGGTCTTGAAGGGCGGCATCGCGGCTGGGGAATATCTCCGCGATCCTTCTGCGTCGCCCGACGGAGGCGATGACGGCCCAGAGCGTATCATCCCGTCTATGTGTAATACTGATGACCTGGCTCAAGGAACCCCCTGAATGGTGGCCGACGATAGAGCGGTTCATCATGAAGTCAGTCGATAGCTGGCTTCAAGCATAAAGCCGGGCTGCTATTCTTTATAATAGGCGGCTTGGGGGAATTCCTTGAGGCGAAGCGCCCCGGTGGAATCCACACTGAGATTGATCGTATCGAACGGCGTCTGTTCATCCGCAGTATCAGCGGGGTCAGAGTCCAGGGTGATCGCCCGCCCGTCAGCATGCCAGTCACCCATATTGGCGCGATGGTAGGACCCATAAGACAGATCCCACTGGAACCGCCCATCCGGATGCAGCATCAGATCAGAATGTGCCTGAGGAATACCGCGTAACACATAGCGTCCTGCAAAAGCCTCTTCCGTTTTGCCGGCAAGAGCAGTCTGGCTTGCTGAAATCATCAGAAAGACGGTGGTAATCAGGCAGGAGCGCATCTTGATCGTCATTATTGTCAGTCAGCGATCATGGCAGACAAAGCCACGTTGCAGGACGACAAAGGGATGAACAATAAAATGGGGACAGGCAGGGGGAAAATGGTGCCCAAGGGCGGAATCGAACCACCGACACTGCGATTTTCAGTCGCATGCTCTACCAACTGAGCTACTTGGGCACTGCCGCTACCGGCGGGGCAGGAGTTAGCGCAGCCCGAAGCCGGGATCAAGATGGGTGACGACAATATGACGCTTTTATTCGTCGTCGGATGATTCGGGCTGCTCTGCCGGGGGACCGGGAATTCGATAATCTTCCTGTAACCAGCGGCCAAGATCGACATCCGCGCAGCGGCGGCTGCAAAATGGCATATAGCTGTGATCGAACGTAGAATCGGAGCCTGATTTGTTGCAGATCGGACAGCGGGAGGCATTCATTGCAACATGATCCTCAGAGTCGGGGGTGGAAAGGCTGATGGAACAGCCCATGGGATCGAAAATACGGTCAGTCTGTTTCCGGACAGATAGCCCGATCCCCTCGCAAAGCGGGATCAGAGATCAGAATCGGCAGCAGACCGGTCTCGTGCCGGAACTCCTCCAATGCACTGCTATCCCTGCTCAAGGCCTCGTGAACCGCGGGAGAAAGACGCAGGCTCGGCTGTCTGCCGGGATTTTTGATGCTCCAGCGCCATCCCTGTCGCAAAACGGCCAAAGCCGCCGCGTGCGGGCCTTGCAGCATTTCATGCAAAGGTGGACGGAGACGCTGGCGTGAGATTTCCGCGAAACCGAGCGCGGTGAATCCGTGCAGACGGGGATGAAGCGGGTCTTCGGCCAATGCTTCCGTCAGAGGGGCGGCAAAACTCGGCCTTTTGCGGGCCTGAACGCCCGCCAGATCCAGCAAAATGGCACCTGACAGGTTTCGTAACCGTATCTGCCGGGCAATAGAGGGCAGAATCGCGTGATTGATCTGCATCTGGGCGCGATTTTTGGAGTCTCGTGCCGCACTGGCCGACCCCGCATCGACATCCAGTGCCACCAGTGCTGCGGTCGGCTGAACATGCAGCATGGCCCCCCCCGGCAGCAGGGCATCAGGGGTAGCAAGGGCTGCGATATCGGCTTGCAAAGCCTCATCCCAGACCGGCTCTACGGCCATCCTCACACGCTCCCCATAGATTGGCCGCAGGGAGGCGAACACAGCGTGGTTATCAACGAGGATTATGGCACCAGGAAAGGCGACGGCGAGATCATCCAGCCCGGTCGGGCCGCGATGGAGCAGGAGGGGAGAGGCCCCCTCCGGCATGTCATGCGCCGGGGCCGGTATGGTGGCCAGTCTCGGTCCTTTTCCACCTGATGCCGATCGGGTCACCCGGACAAAAACGGGTTCCCCTGTTTTGGGCAGAGAGGCATGGCATGCGCTGTCAGGCAGAAACCCTTCCGCACCATCAGGCAGAGCCACGAATGCGCCCGCCATGGCGGAAACCCGCGCTATGACCCGGCCACGGTACATATCCCCGAATCCATCGGGCCGACCGGGCCGGTCGATCATGAAATCAAGCAGTTGATCGTTCTGTGTCAGGGCAACCCGACGCTCGCCGGGCGAGCAGGAGACTCGAAGGAAAAGGGAAAGCGGAGATTCGGATAATCCGCTCATCTCAGAGCGAACGGAAACCCAGCCCGCGCAGCAGCTGGGCGGTCTCGAACAAAGGCAGCCCGACGACATTGCTGTAGCTGCCGGACAGGAAACGGATATAGGCGGCCGCCAGACCCTGAATGGCATAACCGCCGGCCTTGCCGCGCCATTCGCCGGAGGCGATGTAGGCTTCCTGTTGGAGATCAGTCATCCGGTTGAAAGTGACGGCGCTTTCGACGATTCGCTCGGCCCGTTTGCCGTCGGGGGCAATCACCACCACCGTGGTCCAGACATGATGACGCCGACCGGAGAGCAGCGTAAGGCATTGCCTTGCCTCGGCCTCGGTTTCGGCTTTCGGGAGCGCGCGGCGACCAACCGCAACAACAGTATCCGCCGCGAGAATAAACGGGGCAGCCAATGGAGCGTCAGATTGTTCCCTGAGCACGCGAATGGCCGTGTCCGCCTTGCCTTGGGCAAGACGGCGGGAGAGAAGGCGTGGAACCTCCCCTTTAAGTGGAACCTCCCCTTTAAGGGGTGTTTCGTCGATGTCGGTTGCAAGGGTCAGGGCCGGTATGACCCCGATCTGGGCCAGCAGGGCCGCCCGGCGAGGACTGGCGGAGGCCAGTACAAGCGGGCACGCGGTGGCCGGTTGATCCGGCATCACGTCAGGAACCCGCCCGCTTATTTGAAGCGGAAGGTGATGCGGCCCTTGGTCAGGTCATAGGGCGTCATTTCGACGTTGACCCGGTCACCTGCCAGCACGCGGATACGGTTCTTCCGCATCTTGCCGCTGGTATGAGCCAGAATAGAATGCTCATTGTCCAGCTTGACGCGAAACATCGCGTTGGGGAGCAGCTCCATGACGGTGCCGCTGAACTCGATCATGTCCTCTTTAGACATCAGAACTCTTCAATTGTGTCGATTGCGGGCGGAACATGGGGCGTGGCGGCCTCCACGTCAAGGAAACCATGCGGGGGGCAGGTCCGCGCTGGGTGCCTGATGGCAGAAAAGCAACAGCAAACAAGCGTGGCAGGGATCACTGCCCCAGTCGCAGGGCGATGCTTCTGGCATGGGCCTGCAAACCCTCGGCCTCCGCCAATGTCACAGCGGCGGGACCGATGCGCTGCAATCCGCTTTCCTCGGCGGCGATCCAGGTGGTCCGCTTCAGAAAATCGAACACCGACAGGCCGGAGGCAAAGCGGGCCGTCCGGTTGGTTGGCAGAACGTGATTGGGGCCTGCGACATAATCCCCCAGCGCTTCCGGACAGAAACTGCCGAGGAAGGCTGCGCCGGCATGGCGGATACGGGCAAACAGGCCGGCAGGATCATCGGTCATGATCTGAAGATGCTCCGGAGCCAGACGATCAGTCAGCCGGGCTGCTTCATCCCAGTCCCGTGCCAGAATGATCGCGCCGTGATCGCGCCAGCTGGCCCCGGCAATGGTGGCGCGGGGCAGGGAGGGAATTTCCTGTTCCACCGCTGCCGCCACAGCGTCGGCAAAGGCCGGGTCGATGGTGATCAGAATGGATTGCGCGGCTTCGTCATGCTCGGCCTGTGCCAGCAGGTCGACAGCAACCCGGCGCGGAGACTGGGCCGCATCGGCCAGCACCACGACTTCTGACGGGCCGGCGATACTGTCGATTCCCACCCGCCCGAATACCTGCCGCTTGGCTTCGGCAACATAGGCATTGCCGGGACCGACCACGCGATCCACCCGCCCGATCGTAGCGGTACCATAAGCGAAGGCTCCCACCGCCTGAGCGCCGCCGATCCGGTAGATTTCAGAGACACCGGACAGGCGCGCCGCTGCCAGCACCAGAGGATTCAGCACCCCGTCCGGCGCGGGAACGCACATGGCGATGCGCTCCACCCCCGCCACGCGAGCCGGGATTGCATTCATCAGCACGGAGGATGGATAGGCCGCCTTGCCACCCGGCACATACAGCCCGACCGCATCCAGCGCGTTCCAGCGCATGCCGAGGGTGATGCCATCCTCATCATCCAGCAGCAGATCGCGCGGCATCTGGGCGCGATGAAACCGCTCGATGCGCTTTGCCGCCAGCGCCAGCGCTTCGGTCTGGTCGGAGGGGACGCGGGCAATGGCGGCGTTGATCTCAGCCTCCTGCACCCGCATTGTCTCTGGTGTCAGGGTCAGGCGGTCGAAACGGGCGGTGTATTCCAGCACCGCGTCATCACCGCGTGCGGCGACATCGGCCAGAATTGCGGCCACTGCCTGATCGACGGTGGCGCCGCTTTCACGGGGGGAATTCAGAAACGCTGCAAAACGGGCCTCGAAATCCGTGGCGCGCGTATCAAAACGCTGCATTCTGGCTCTCCGCTCAGGCGTTCAGGGCGGCGCGGAAGCGGGCAATCCAGTTGCCGATTGCCTCCGGGCGGGTTTTCAGGGCGGTGCGGTTGACGATCAGCCGGCTGGTGACATCGGCGATGACCTGCGTTTCCACCAATCCATTGGCTTTCAGGGTGGAGCCGGTCTGAACCAGATCCACAATCACCCGCGACAGGCCGAGGCTCGGGGCCAGCTCCATCGCGCCATTCAGATGAACGATTTCGGCCTGCACACCGCTGGCGGCAAAATGCCTGCGTGCAATGTTGGGATATTTGGAGGCAACCCGCACCCGCGACCATGTGCGCGGATTGTCCTGCCCGGCTGTTGCCACCGGCTCTGCCACGCTGATGCGGCAGGCACCGATTTTCAGATCCAGTGGCGCGTAGATTTCCGGATAGTCGAATTCCATCAATACATCGGCGCCGCAGATACCGATCTGTGCACCACCGAAGGCGACGAACGTGGCTACATCGAATGGACGTACCCGCACCACGTCCAATGCCGGATCATGGGTCGGAAAGCGCAGACGGCGGCTGCTTTCATCCGCATAATCGGCGGCGGGATGAATCCCGACCTTATCCAGCAGAGGCTGGCATTCGGCGAGAATACGGCCTTTCGGCAGGGCCAGCACCAGCGGTGCATCCAGCATGGCGGTGCTATCCCCGCCCCCTGCCGACACGGCGGTACCCGGAGAATGGAAAGAGGTGCCGGGAGCGTCACCGGCTGTCAGCGGAACGGTCATGCGCGCCGTCTACACCGGCAGACGCGGCGGGAAAAGGCCGCATGACACCTGATTGCGGGCTATCAGGCGCAATACAGCCATCCGGTCGCCTCTGGCCTGATGGAGAGAGCGGGTTTATCCCATCCTGAACCAGGGCGGAGACAGCAATGACCAGTCTTTATGATTTTCAGGCGACCATGCTGGATGGGCAGGTCGTACCGCTGTCGCGCTGGCGTGGGCAGGTGGCGCTGGTCGTCAATACGGCCAGCCGTTGTGGCTTTACCCCGCAATATCAGGGGCTGGAAGCGCTCTACCAGCGTTTTGCCGCTTCCGGCTTCGTGGTGCTGGGTTTCCCGTGCAATCAGTTCGGCGCGCAGGAGCCGGGCAGCAGTGAGGAGATCAGGACTTTTTGTGATACGCGCTACAGCGTCAGTTTCCCGATGTTTGCGCGGGTGGAAGTCAATGGCACCAACGCCCATCCGCTGTTCGATTATCTGACCCGTCAGCGCCGCGGCCTGCTGGGGACACGGCGCATCAAGTGGAATTTCACCAAATTCCTGATTGGACGGGACGGCGTGCCGGTGGCCCGCTATGCCCCGTCCTGCAAGCCGGAAAAGCTGGAAAAAGCGGTCTACCGGCTACTCTGACGGATCAGAACTTTACATTGGCCGCGAATGTGATCGTGCGTGGCAGCCCCAATATCCATTGCTGGCTGCCATAAGTGGTGACGGCATAGGCGGTGTCGAACAGGTTGGAGACCCGCGCTGCAAGACTCAACTGATCGACCGGCTGCCAGTTCAGACCCAGATCGACCACGGTATAGGCCGGGCGCGCATTGGCATTCGCGTTGTCGGCAAACGCCCGCCCGACAAAGCGCAGTCCGGCCTGCGCCTGCCAGCGTGGTGCGAATGCCCATTCCGTCCAGAGATTGGCGGTTTGCAGGGGGACATTGGGCGGCGTGTTGCCATTGCGTGAGACCGGAACACCGCCGGATGTTTCCGTAAAATCGTCAAACCGCGCCTGAAGGATGCTGCCATTGGCATTGACGCTCCAGCGGGGGGTGATGGAGGCGCTGACATTCAACTCCAGCCCACGCGAGGATTGCTGCCCGATCTGCTGGGTGACGCCGGGATTATTCGGATCGGCCGAAAGCAGATTATCCCGCGTGATGTCATAGGCGGCGAAGGTCCATTGCAGCCTGCCATCGGCCAGATCCTGCTTGATCCCGATCTCCCCCTGACGGCCATGCGACAGGTCAAAGGCGGAATTGGCGAGGTTTGTGGTGATCAGCGTGCTGGTGGGGGGCAGAACGCTGGTCGAATACTGTCCGTAGAGAGACAGAGTCTGCACGGGCTGATAGACCACTCCAACGCGCCATGTCGGAGCATCATAGGTTTTATCGAATGGCTTCCCGGTGGTGGGCATCGCGTTATGCAGGTCCAGATGATCGAACCGCACCCCGGCCAGAATAGAGATCCGGCGCGTGATCTGAAGTCTGTCTTCCAGAAACGGTGCAACCTGCCAGGTGGTGGTCTGAATATCCTTCCGGTTTCCGGCCAGATTGATGAAGAAACCGGGATTGATATTGTCGAGCGGAACCTGTGACATACCCCCGAACGGTGCATTACTGAACCGGCTGAAGCTGATGTAGTTTACCTCCATCCCGGCACCGAGCGTATTGCCGAGACCGAACAGCGTATGGCGCCAGGTGCCATCCAGCCGGTCGCCATATTGTTCCTGCTGGTGCGTCAGATCGAGATAGCCGTCCCGCTGCACCATATTGCTGGCAGGCAGAGAACGATAATTCTCCGCATTCACCCAATGCCGGTTTGTGGAGAGGCGGTAGGCGATGTTGCGCAGGGTCAGGCTGGCGGTTGGTGTCCATTCGGCATGGAGATTGGTCCAGTCATCCTCATAATGCAGGATGCTGTTCTGGACGTTATAGTTCTGGTCGCGCAGGGAACGGTCCAGCGATCCACGCACCAGTGGAATACCGTAATACCGCATCGGATCCTGCATGGCATGATCATGAGAGACCGTCACAGTGAAATCCTGACTGGGCCGGTAGCGAAGTGCGCCCTTCATATCCAGACTGTCCGAATTGCCACGCTGAACATAGCCGCTGGACATCTGCCCGGCGATATCCAGCCGGTAGCTGATGGTCCGGCTCAGCGATCCACCACTATCCAGCGCCAGACGGCGGGTGAGGTTGGTATCCAACAGCGCTGCGACCTCGTTGCGGATTTTTCCCTCGAAAGGCTGGCGGGAGACGACGTTGACCACTGCTCCCACCGCGCCCTCGCCGTAGATGACGGAGGCCGGGCCGTGCAGCACTTCCAGCCGCTCTGTGCTCCATGTGTCGAAGGGGAAGGTGACGGTGCCGGCACCGGGATAGAGCCTGACACCGTCGAAAAGCTGCATCACCGCGGCCTGACCGGTGAAGCCGCGAGCGCTCAGCGCGGTGCCGCCATTGCCCGGCGTGCCGATCATGGTGATGCCAGCTTCCCGGCTGACGGCGGCATCGACGCGCAGATCGCCACGGGCGCGGATCGTGTCGCCCTCCAGCGTATCGACGCTGGCCGGGGTCTCCATGGGCGTGAGACCCAGACGGCTTCCGGTGGCGTTGGGCTGGTTCAGGGAGAGTGTGCCGGTGGCTTCACTCGTCACGGCCTGCCCTTGCACTGACAGGGCAGGCAGGGAGCTACTCTCCTCTGCCGCAAAAGCCGCAGGCGATGGCAGCAGGCAAGGTGTTGCAAAAGCAAGCGGCCATAGTCTGGAAAATCTGGTTCTGGTGATTTTGTGGTTGGCATGGGCGTACCATGCCGCTCCGGAACGCCCGGAGCGTCGGAACTGGTCTTTCGTCATCATGTCCCCCATCTCCGGGACACCCCGCCCGGATGGTTGTGATCCATTGACGACGGCAGGTCTCCTGGCTCGCGATGTGGAAACGGCATACTTCCAGCCTTCCCGGATCATTCCGATCCAGTGGCAGCCCATCCCGGCTGGAAACCGGAGAGGGGCGCGGAGGATACCTCATCGCTGACAGTTGCGGGGGCAGCTGCCGACTTGCCACCCGAAGGCAGCGCACGGCATTCCCTTTCTCGCCCGCTCGCGCGGGACCGTCGCGAACGGTTTTTTAGCGGAATGTTACGGGAAAGACAGCAGCAAAATCTTGCTGCTCCAAGGATTTTCAGGCGGTGGCGGGCTTACGCAGAAGCATCACAATCTGATCGGTGATCAGCGCATCCCGATGATAGGCCTCCAGCAAATGAGGAGGGACTTCCAGATCGGTCGTTGTCCGATAGTCCCTAATCACCTCGAAACCTGTTGCTTCCGCAAGACTGCGTAGTTGCGGAGCCGTTACGCGGTTGAGGGTCTCAAATGTCTCCCAGAGGGCTGCGCGTTCGGTCGCGGTATCTGCTTCAGGGGGAATATAGACGGCCCATGCATTACGGACCTGTGCTGATGTTTCCGGCGCATTGAACAGGCGTCGCCGGAACTCATCTGACTGAAGGGAGAGGTGCGCCCAAGGTTCCACCAGCCAGGGCATCATGTGGGAACCATTCGGAGAATAATACAGCGGATCAATCTGCAGAAAAAAATGGCCGCCAGGATTGATGACATCGAAGATCGACTGCATCGCGGAAGACAGCAGGTCTTGGGAAACATGCTCAAACACTGACCAGCTGTAGACAACGTCAAACATCCCGAACGCTTCAAGACTGGCACCCGGAGCAATTTTGCGCAGGTGAAAGTTTGGGGGCAGTTTAGAAAGACCGAGTTGCGTCCGCGCCAGAGGCAGGCACTGCTCGTATACATCCAGAACCTCCACACCCACCATGCGCTGAGGCTGCTTGCGGAGCACGGACCCAAGCGCCATGGTTCCTTCCCCACATCCAAATTCCAGAACATCTTTTCTGTATAAGCCGCCACTTTCTGTCAGCCAGTCTGAAATGATGTCCGGCACAGTGACAAACTTGGTATGATACAGGGGGTCCCGTATATTTTCGATCAGCTGTTCGATCTGCATCATTGGCTCCAGAAAGAGTGGGCAGTTGACAGATGCCTACCCGCTGATCCGCTCAATATCCGCGCCGCAGGCCGAAAGTTTTTCGGCTACACTCTCGTAACCACGATCCAGATGATAGACGCGGTTGACGATGGTTTCACCCTCCGCGGCCAGCCCGGCGAGGATCAGTGACAGGGAGGCGCGGAGATCGGTTGCCATGACCGGTGCGCCCGAGAGTTGGGATACTCCGCGGACGATGGCGGAGGCCCCGTGGACGTTGATGCGGGCACCCATCCGGTTCAGTTCCGGCACATGCATGAAGCGGTTTTCGAAAATGGTTTCGGTAACCATGGAGGCCCCTTCCGCCACGGACATCAGCACCATGTACTGGGCCTGCATATCGGTCGGAAAGCCGGGATAGGGCTCGGTCATCACATCGACGCCATGCAGACCGTTGCGGCGGCTGACCAACAGGCCGGAGTCCTGTTCCTCAATCTCGACTCCGGCCTCCCGCAGGGTGCGGGCGACTGCCCCCAGATGATCCAGCCGGGCATTGCGCAGCAGCAGGCGGCCACCAGTAATGGCCGCAGCGCAGGCATAGCTGCCGGTTTCGATCCGGTCGGGAATGATACTGTGTTCAGCGCCATGCAGGTGCTTTACGCCTTCGATCCGCAATTCTCCGGTGCCGATCCCTTCGATTTTAGCGCCCATGGAAATCAGGCAATGGGCGAGATCCTCGATCTCCGGCTCCCGTGCCGCATTGCGCAGGGTGGTGATGCCGTCCGCGAGGCTTGCCGCCATCAGCAGGTTTTCCGTAGCCCCGACCGAGGGCATCGGCAGCACGATATCCGCCCCGCGCAGGCGACCCTGAACCCGGGCGTCGATATAGCCGCTTTCCAGAGTGATGACGGCCCCCATCTGCTCCAGCCCTTTGAGGTGCATGTCCACCGGGCGTGTGCCGATGGCGCAGCCGCCGGGTAGGGAGACGCGGGCTTCCCCACAGCGAGCCAGTAGTGGTCCGAGTACCAGAACAGAGGCCCGCATTTTCCGCACGATGTCGTAGGGGGCTTCGGTATTGGTGATCTGGCCGCCAAGGGAAAGGATGCGACCCAGCGGATCGAGCCGTTCCACAGCGATGCCGTGTTGCTCGATCAATGCTTTCATGGTGCCGATATCGGCAAGGCGCGGAACATTGTTCAGGACCAGCCTGTCATCCGTCAGCAGACCGCAGGCCATGACCGGAAGAGCGGCATTTTTCGCGCCTCCAATAGCAATTTCCCCGGCCAGCGGATGCCCGCCGCGAATCCTGATCCGATCCATATTCTTCAGTCAGCTCCGTTCATGACGCGCATTCCTGCCGGGATGGCAGATGAGAGTGCCTGGTGAGGGTAGAGCACCTTACATACGGGGAAGGGAGACGCCCCGTTGTCCCATATATTTGCCTGCCTTGTCGGCATAGCTGGTCTCGCAGTCGCTGTCGCCGCGTAGAAACAGGAACTGGCAAATGCCTTCGCCTGCGTAAATACGGGCGGGCAGGGGAGTGGTGTTGCTGATCTCGATCGTGACCTGCCCCTCCCATTCCGGTTCCAGAGGGGTGACGTTCACAATGATCCCGCAGCGTGCATAGGTGGATTTGCCCAGACAGATCACCAGAACATTACGCGGAATCCGGAAATACTCGACGGTATGGGCCAGTGCAAAGCTGTTAGGGGGGATAATGCAGACCGGGCCTTTGCGATCCACGAAGCTGGCCGGGCTGAACGCCTTGGGATCAACGACGGCTGAATCCACATTGGTGAAGATTTTGAACTCATCCGCTACACGGGCATCATAGCCGTAGCTGGACAGGCCATAGCTGATCACGCCGTCACGCTTCTGCGTTTCGACGAACGGCTCGATCATGCCGTGACCGGTCGCCATCTGACGAATCCAGTGATCGGGCATTATGGACATGGCGATGAACTCCCCGCACGCATCGTCGGGGTCTATCTCACCCGCGTTGCGGGGACAACAGGGGGCTTTCTTCGGATGTCTCGCCGGGCGCCGTTACAGCAGTCGTGAGGGAGGGGGAAGCAGCCTGACGGGCGCGTTGCTGGGCCTTGCGGCGCAGAAGATTGGCACGAAGAGCCTCTGCCTCCCGCGCGCGTCTTTGGGCAGAGGGTTCGGGTGGGCGTGCGGAAGCGCCTTCACGGTCATCGGGGTGATGCTCACGCTCGGTCATAGCGGGCTTTTTGCGCGGCGTTCTGACAAAATCAAGGAGTCCAGTCGTCGATATTCGGGATGGTGTCGGAGAGCAGGGCATCCTGTGATGTCATGGCACTCCCCTGATAAGTCTGGAATGAGGTGTTCTGATATGGCTTGGCCACAGGGGAGGAAATGCGTACCGGCACCCCGAAGATGCTGAAATCCGGCTCATCATCATCTGTAACGGGGCTCTGCTGGGTGGAGGGGATGTTCATCCCTTGCCCTTTTCCATCTGCTGAAATGGACGTGCTGTGCTTTGCGCGTGCCTGCGCGTCAGGCGCTGTGGAAACACCACAGGCCAGAAAGGTCAGGGCTGCCAGTGCGATGGGAAGACGATGTGCCACCATGAGGGGCCTCCGGGGGTGTCTATCTATGTCTGAGTCTTAAATAGTATTGCGGCAGCTACGTTGCCAATTAAAGGCGCGTAAAACCATAAAAATATATTTTGTTAAAATATGTCAGGTGTTGGCATGACGCTTTACATCAGGCCTGGGCCATGCAGAGGGAAAGAAAACTATACAGAATAAAACTGTGCCGTTGTCGGAGGATTAATGCCATCCTGCACAAAACATTCCGGAGCATTCTGTCGATGAGCGGTTCCTTTCCTCCTTCACCATCTTCCGGCCCGGTTTTTTCAGGGCTGTCGCGTGCCGGCTCGGGCATTCTTACTCTGGAAGGTATCCTGTTGCTCATTCTCGGCATCGGAGCCTTGCTGGTGCCGGTTCTGGCGGGGATATTCACAGCCGGCATGATCGGATGGCTTCTGTTCATCATCGGCGCGATAGGACTGATCAGCACGCTCGCCAGCCGTCCTCATCTGCATCTGGCAGGGGGGCTTCTGTCCTCGCTGGCTGCAATTCTGGTCGGATTGGTCGTGGTGCTGTTTCCCGCCGGGATGGCTGTAGCCCTGTCCTGGCTGATCGCGGCATGGCTTATGATGGACGGCGTATCCTCAATCATGATCGCCACGACCGCACGCCAGATCAACGCCGGACGGTGGTGGTGGCTGGTTATCTCCGGTATTGTCGACTGGGTGCTGGCTTTGATGATTGCTTTCAGTAGTGCGACAACCGGTATTGCACTGGTGGGCACGTTGATCGGGATCGATCTGCTGATCGGTGGTGTAGCGATGCTGGGTCTGGCGCATAATCTGCGCGCCGGAACACGCTGACGGTCAATGGAGACGGTTTATGCTGCGAGCGTATTCTTGTAAAAACGACCGTCTTTCATGATAATTTTGAAATTCCTGTCTGGATTGGCAATCAGCGTAATGTCTGTAAGCGGATTGCCATCCACCAGCAGAAGATCGGCATAGGCTCCTTTTTCCAGCACGCCGATTTTGCCCGGATAAGGGCTGCGTGGCCCGCATAATTGCAGCAATGTGCCATTGGTACCGGTTGCCATGCGCAGGATGTCAGCATTGCCGTACCAGCGCGTCAGCGTGGTCAGAATGGCACCCTGATTTTTGGTCATGGCCGGATTGAACAGGATATCCGTACCCCATGCGGTCTTGATTTTATAGTGTCTGGCCAGTTGATATGCGCGATCCGTGCCAGCAAACATGGCAAGCTGTTTGGCGCGATTTTTTGATCCTTCCGGATGGGGATTGGCAAATTGATTGTCGAGGAAAGCCTGCAGGCAGAGCCAGACATCTTTTTCCGCCAGCAATCTTGCAGTTGCTTCATCCATCAACTGACCATGCTCGATACAGCGTACGCCGCTATGCACCGCGGTCTGGATCGCGCGGGAGGTGTAGGCATGGACGGTTACATACGTATGCCAGTTCTCGGCGCAGGCAACGGCAGCCCTGAATTCGGCTTCGGTATACTGGCTGACATCAAGCGGATCATAATGTGATGTCACGCCGCCGCCGGCTGCCAGTTTGATCTGACTGGCACCGAGCATCAACTGCTCCCGAACCCGCTTGAGCACCTGATCGACCCCATCGGCGATCATATCGGCGCCCAGCGTTTCGCTGTGGGAGAGGGGGGCTGCCGGCGGGGATGGTATTTCGTATGGAAAACGGAAATCACCATGGCCGGAGGTCTGTGAAATCATCGCACCGGATGGCCAGATCCGAGGACCTGCATTCAGCCCGCTATCAATAGCCCGTTTGAGTGCAAAGCTTGGACCGGCCATATCCCTGATGCTGGTGAAGCCTCGCAACAGGGTTCTGTGCGCTTCCTCCGCTGCAATCAGAGTGATGTAGCCGATATCGGCTGTCATCAACTCGCTCATGGGCAAGGCTGCCATCATGCTGTGCCAATGTGCGTCGATCAGACCCGGCATCAGTGTTCCGCCATGGCCATCAATGATCGTGGCTCCGTCCGGTAAGGGGGCGCCTGCCTGCTCGATCGTATCGATCAGATTGTCTTTGACGACAAGTTGCAGCCCTGATTGTAGAGTTTTGGAAACACCATCGAAAAGCTGGATATTCCTGAACACAACCGGGGCTGCGGGAGGGGCGGGAATCGCGGCTGAGGCTTCTGTCAGGTACAGAGAGGCTCCGCCCAGTATGGCGGATGCACCGGCCAGAAAAGAGCGGCGAGAGAACTTCGCTTCAACCAGCGCATTGAGCCTGGCAAATCCCGGGCTGTGACAGAGACATGGTCCGGTTTCTGCCAGATCGACAGTGTCACATCGACGCATGGCCATCTCCGGGCTGATGTGGTCGGCAAGAGTCTCCAGCCAATCCTTAGAACAAAGGGGAACATATAGTTCCCCTCCGCAAAACAGTCAGAACAACAGAGGCATTTTTGCAGACAGTCGGGGGTTGTTCCCTGTTTCAACCGGGTGCGCAGTCATACGCACCCGACTGAATCAAGGATATCGGATTCAGGCGCCTGCGACGCCTTCACCGACCAGTTTCTGCGGATCGACCACCCGATTGAACGTTGCCTCGTCCACTTTGCCGGATTTGAGTGCTGCTTCCCGGAGCGTTGAACCATCAGCATTCGCCGCTTCGGCGATATGGGCCGCATTGTCATAGCCGATGACCGGAGACAAGGCAGTGACCAGCATCAGCGACTGATCAACGCTCGCGTCGATGCGTGCGCGATTCAGCTCTGTGCCCTCAATGGAGTAAACGCGCATCTTTTCGCACATATCGCCGAGGATACGTGCGGAATGCAGTACATTGTTGATGATGATCGGGCGCATGGCATTCAGTTCAAAATTACCCTGACTGCCTGCAAACGCCACCGCATTGTCTTCGCCGATCACCTGGATGCAGACCATGACCATGGCTTCACACTGGGTGGGATTGACCTTGCCGGGCATGATGGAGGAACCCGGCTCGTTCTGCGGCAGCAGCAATTCACCCAACCCGCAGCGTGGGCCGGAGGCAAGCCAGCGAATATCATTGGCGATCTTCATCAGCGCGACCGCCAGTCCACGCAGGGCAGCCGAGGTGGCCACCATTGCATCAAGCGATCCCTGAGCCGAGAACTTGTTCGGCGCGGTGATAAAGGGTTTGCCCGTCAGTTCAGCAATCGTCTGAGCAATATCATGCCCGAAGCCCTTCGGCGCATTCAGGCCGGTCCCCACGGCGGTTCCACCGGCAGCCAGCTTGTACAGACCCGCTTTGGAGGCGACGACATTGGCAATGGCATCCCGCACCTGTTGGGCGTAGCCGGACCATTCCTGACCAACGGTCAGCGGTACGGCATCCTGAAGGTGGGTGCGACCTGTCTTGACCACGTTCATCCACTGGCTCGCCTTGGCTTCAAGCGAGGCCGCGAAGGCTTCAGCCTGCGGCAGCAGGACGGTATCCAGTTCCAGTACGGTTGCGATATGCATTGCGGTCGGGAATGTGTCGTTGGACGACTGGCCCATATTCACATGGTCGTTAGGGTGAACCGGAGCCTGCGCACCCAGCGTGCCCCCCAGAAGCTGGATCGCACGGTTGGACAGGACTTCATTGACGTTCATGTTCGACTGGGTGCCGGAACCCGTCTGCCAGACATAAAGCGGAAAATTGTCATCCAGCTTACCGGCAATGGTCTCCTCGGCCGCCTGAATGATGACCTTGGCACGCCAGTCTGCAAGCCGTCCGGCCTTGGTATTCACGATGGCGGCTGCTTTCTTGACGTAACCGTAAGCGTGATAAACTTCTTTCGGCATTTTATCGTTGCCGATCGAGAAGTGCTTCAGCGACCTCTGTGTCTGGGCACCCCAGTACCGATTTGCCGGGACCATCACGGTACCCATGGAATCAAATTCCTGGCGCTCACCGGGGGCATCAAGGCCGATCGGGACGTCTTTATAGACAGGATTCTGGTCAGTATCAGACGAGGAGGGGGGATTGCTCATGTCGGTATTTTTTCCCACTGGAAATTAGCGGCCTATCGAGGATGCCATGAAAATATAGTAGCGTAAATTGCTGCATAATCATGGCTTTCTAAAAAGAAAAATTTATAAAATTCAGCACTCCCTTATCGTCGTACAGGCTTTCCTTGTGCCACTATAGATAAAGTCACGCTCCAAATTATTGTTAACGAAAACTTACAGGATATGCTGGTGGCTATTCACCCTGTCTGGAGAAGAAATAACATTCTGGATGATGGAAACACGGATGCCACAGCATTGGTTGCTGATATTGCGACCATCGTGCATACGAATGGTCAGGAAAGCGAAGAGACCATCCAGCTGGTAGCCCGCCTTGGTGCCAGTTTCGGTCAGGTGATGTCAGTCATCCCCCAATGGGGATTTCTGTTGCTGCGCAACTCATCGGCTGTAGACAATTTTCATCCGCATATTCTGCCTGCCACGCCTGATGCCGTTGTGATCGACAGGGTTGCTGCAACCAGTCAGGTGGCTGAGGCCCTGATCGAGGGGCGCGTTGATCCTGAAACCGCCAGGCGACAGCTGGCCAAAGCCAGAAACCTGCCGGTTTCTCCAGATCATTTTTTTGCGCTCGCTTGTGCCATTGGGGCCGCCGCGCTTTCCGTTACATTCGGTATATCTCATCTCCTTTCTATTATTCTGACGGGCTTGAGCGCAGGAACAGGGGCTTATCTGCGCCGTTTTATTGCCCGGGCAGGGGGAAATGGGCTGGTGCAGAGTTTTTGCGCAGCCCTGCTGGCTGGCGTGATCGGTGCTGTTGCAACACGACTGAATCTGAGTTCAGAACTACGTCTGATCGCGGTATGTCCATGTATGGTGCTGGTTCCCGGACCGTTTCTTCTCAACGGAACACTCGACCTGCTGGGTAACCGGATGCCCCTTGGCATAGCGAGGCTGAGTTTCGCCGGGATGATTTTGCTGGCCATCAGTGCCGGGCTGCTGACCGGATTGTTCCTGTGTGGCGTCACCTTGCCCCCTATGCCTGCCAGCCGGGAAGTGGCCCTGTGGATAACCGCTTTGGCAGGAGGAGTCGCAGCGGCCTGCTACAGTATATTTTTCTCAATGCCTCTTCGTCTGCTGGGCTGGCCCATCATTACAGCAATTGCGGCAGACACTGCCCGCTGGATCGCAATGGCCCTGTTCGGGGCCGGGCCAGTCATTGGCGCCAGCGTGGCGGGATTTGTGGCCTCCATTGTGTTGATGCCGGTTGCCAGACGCCATCATATTCCGTTTGCCGGAATTGGTTTTGCATCGGTGGTGTCACTTATGCCGGGTGTTTTTGTGTTCCGTATGTTTGCAGGGCTTTTGGCTTTGCAGCATGCTTCTTCCGCAGACATGACCACCCTGCTGGAGGGAACGCTCACGGATGGGCTGACGGCGTTTCTGGTGGTTGCTGCGATGACCGTTGCAATCGTGGTGCCGAAACACACCTATGACGCATACAGGGCACGGCACATTGCGGGATGACCGACTGCGTTTTTGTTCAAATGTTGTGTCGTGCGACTTTGATTTTTATCCATTTTGTAAGCAGCTAAGTGAGGCAGCGATATGATCCGATGCGTCAGAATGTGGACCGGCCCGGATGGCAATTCACTCTTCGAGGAAGGAGTCATCACCCTCAAGGAGGGCGCGCGCGGTGACTTTGTGGGGCTTCCGATCAAGACTCAATATATCTCCTTTCAGGAGACAAAATCCGGTGGATCCTATGAGTGGCATCAGGATCCGGTGCCGCGTTTCGTGATCACTCTTTCCGGGACGCTTGAATTTGAAACCAAATCCGGTGCGACCTTCACCATACGCCCGGGCGATATTCTGCTGGCGCAGGATAACAGCGGCTCTGGCCATAAATGGCGGCTGATCGGAGATGATCCCTGGCGCCGGGCTTATGTGGTTTATGAAGAGTCGGAAGATCTCCGTTTCACTCCCGTGCCTCACAAGGAATCGGCTGAATGACCAGCTCTGCCAATTTACGTCCTGATATTGTCCTGATCGGCGCCGGTATCATGGGTGCAACCTTCGGCACCCTGCTGAAGGAACTCAACCCGTCCTACAGCATGATGATGTTCGAGCGCCTCAGTGATTGCGGGCAGGAAAGCTCGCAATCATGGAACAATGCAGGTACGGGGCATGCGGCCAATTGCGAGCTGAATTATACGCCTCAGCGCCCTGACGGTACGGTGGAAATTACCCAGGCTCTCAGGGTCAATACAGAGTTCGATCTGTCGCGCCAGCTTTGGTCCTATCTGGTGACGAAGGGAGCCATTCCTGATCCCCAGTCCTTTATCCATCCGTGCCCGCATATGAGCATGGTGTGGGGCGCTGAAAACGTCGCTTTTCTCAAGGCGCGTTTTCAGGCGATGTCCGCCCACCATTGCTATCATGGCATGGAGTATACGGAGGATGGGGCACAGATCGAAAAATGGGCTCCCTTGACCATGGAGGGGCGTGATCCCGCCGAGCCTGTTGCGGCAACGCGTATTATTACCGGCACCGATGTGGATTACGGCTCCCTGACTCATCTGCTTGTTGCTCATCTCAAGGCGCAGCCTGACTTCGACCTTCATTATAATACCGAGGTAGAGGGACTGGATCGGGAGCCGGATGGGCGCTGGCGTGTCACCTTCAAGGATGTCAATAGCGGGGAACGTCATTCTGTTTCCGCCGGCTTCGTCTTTATCGGTGCTGGCGGGGCTTCGATCGATCTGCTGCAAAAGTCGAATATTCCCGAAGGAAAGGGATATGGAGGCTTCCCGGTCAGCGGTATCTGGCTGCGTTGCGATGTGGATGCGGTCACACAGCGTCATCATGCCAAAGTGTATGGCAAGGCTTCCAGTGGTTCCCCGCCTATGTCGGTGCCGCATCTGGATACGCGCGTGATCGACGGCAAGACGTCTTTGCTGTTCGGGCCTTATGCGGGTTTCTCTACAAAGTTCCTGAAGCATGGATCGCTGACCGATCTGTTTGGCTCGATTACCCTTCATAATATCGGACCTTTGCTCGATGTTGGTCGACATAACATAGAGCTCACTGAGTATTTGATTGCGCAGGTTCTGCAGACGCATCATCATCAGTTTGAAATGCTCAAGGCCTTCTTCCCGAATGCGAAACGGGCGGACTGGAAAGAGGCCGTCGCCGGACAGCGTGTGCAGGTGATCAAGCCTTATCCGGATGGCGGTGGCTTTCTGGAGTTCGGCACCGAAATCGTGCCTGCGGCGGATCATTCACTGGTGGCTCTGCTGGGAGCATCCCCAGGCGCCTCCACGGCGGCGGCTATTGCGCTGGAGGTGCTGGAAGCCTGCTTTGCGGACCGCCTGACCGATGATGCGTGGCTACCGGCCCTCAAGCGGATTATTCCGACCTACGGGATCGACCTGCGTGAGGATGCTGAAGCCTGTCGTGCCAGCCGGGCTGCAACGGCTTCTGTTCTGAATATCGATAACATCTGATATGGCTGCCCCGGATAAACCAATTCCTGTTTGTCCGGGGTATGTCTGTTGGATTGCGGCCAATCGCGCTGATCGAGATGCTGCGGCCAGCAAATTCTTTGCGCGCTGATACGCCCAAGTCCCCTGATCGAGTCCTTTGTACCTGCACAGCCCACATAAAACGGTTTGTAGACATCCGACCGGAACGTCGTGCACCCCGGAAGCCCAGGAAGCGATGGCGGGCCGCGCCAGACCCGGATGAGCACTATGTCTACGCTATAGCCCTCTAGGGCCTGTTAGCGCCTGAAGTAGGCTCTATGTCGCTGACTTTTCCGAACAGGAGAAGCGTGCAGATGCTGAGCGACGAGCAATGGGCTGACTTGGAACCGCTGATCGAGGTGTGCCGCCCGCATGCCAAGGTGCCGAGCCCGCACATGCGGCGGACGATCGACGCGATCCTGTTGCGTCATCAGAACGGGGCGAAGTGGCGGTCTCTGCCGGCGGAGTTCGGCCCGTGGTGGATGGCGGCTCAGACCTTCATCCGCTGGGCGCGACTCGGCGTTTGGGAGAAGCTTCTAGCTCTGGTTCAAGAACGCGGCGTCAGGCTGGGCATGGTGTTCCTGGACGACACCAACGTCCGAGCGCATCAGAAGGCAGCCGGTGCCAGCCGAAAGGGGGATCTGCATCGGGCCGAGACGGCCGTGAAGCGCTTGGCCGATCTCGTGGCGGCTATGGCACCAAGGCCTGCGTGATGGCCGACGGTGCAGGGCGCGCCATCGCCTTCCGCCTCGCACCTGGCCAGGCCCATGAACTGCCGAACGCCGCCCCGCTCCTCGACCGCCTGCCGGGCATGCCCAAATGGGTCGTGGCCGACCGCGGCTACACCAGCCATGCCTTCCGCCAGCACATCTGGGACATGGGCGCTCGTCCTGCGATCCCGCCGCTTCGCCACGAGGCGACCGTCGCCTGCCCGGACTGGATCTACAACAACCGCAACAGGGTCGAGCGCCTTTGGGCTCGGCTGAAGGAATGGCGCGCCGTTGCCACCCGCTACGAGAAAACCGCCGTCAGTTTCCTCGGCGTCCTCTGCCTTGCCGCAGCGCTCGATTGGATCAAGCGCTAACAGGCCCTAAATCCCTCATCAGGTGGAACCCGCGTCCGATCGTGCTTCAACGGATCGGTTTGGCACGGCCCGACCGTCCGGTGATATTCCTTGACAGGAATGACAGCTTGAAGCGACGTCGGAAACATTCCCGCTTCTCCATGTTCGGCGAGCCGTCTTGGGAAATGCCAATCGGGAACAGCTTTTGAGAAAACGAGGGCTGCCTGGCGCATACGAGGAGGATTTTTCCCCTACGTTCTCGCTGTTTGTTCGTCGTCTAACCGCGCCGGTTGCAAGTGCTTTTCGAGATATCGCGGCCGGAAGCATGGTCGTCTTCGCGGTCGGTATAGGCCGCCGCATGATGGGGCTTCGCGGGTTTTCGAGATATCGCGGCCGGAAGCATGGTCGTCTTCGCGGTCGGTATAGGCCGCCGCATGATGGGGCTTCGCGGGTGACCCTTCCTATGTTTTCGACGCACTTGATCGCCAAAGGGTGTCTGGTGCAACGAACGTCTCGGAATGGGTCAGCCTACGTCCCGGCAGGACGTCTCGTTGGCGCCTTGCGACGCTGGCGAGCTGGGGATCAAATGGTGGCAGGCGTGCTCCGGAACGGTTCGCCGGTGGTCAGCATGGTGTGCATGATGACGGCGAGCTTGCGGGCGACGGCCACCGCGGCGCGCTTGAAGCCGAGCCGCTCTCGCAGCTTCAGACCCCATGTGCGCAGATCGGATTGTGCCCGGCTGCGGGTGAGCAGCGATGTAGCGGCCTCGTAGAGCAACCCCCGTAGGTGGCTGTCGCCCCGCCGGGAGATATGCCCGTCATAGTCGACCTCGCCGGACTGGTAGCGCCGGGTCGTCAGTCCGACCCAGGCACCGACGGATCGAGACCGCCTGAAGTTGTCCGGTTCCTCGATCGCGGCAATGAATGAGGTGGCGGTCACGACACCGACGCCGGGGATGGACATGAGGAGTTGGCAGGCATCGCTGTGCCGGGCGTCCGCCAGCAGCGTGCGGCTCAACTCCGCGGTGCGCAGGCGAACGGCACGCCAGGCTTCCATCAACGGGCGGATGATCCGGCCGAGATCGGCATGGTCGGCCAGCAGCGCTTCGACCTGGCGCTCGAACTTGCCGCCGGTGACCAGCGGCACGACGAGGCCGAACGTCTTCATCAGGCCCCGGATCTGGTTCGACAACTCCGTCCCGATCCGCACCAGACGGGTCCGCGCCGCCACCAGCGTGCGCGTCAGCATGCTGTCGAAGCTCTTGACGCGAACCACCTTGTAGAACCCGACCTCGGCAAGATGGGCCAGGCCATCGGCGTCGTTGGCGTCGGTCTTGTTCGCCGCCATGTCGAGCGCGGCCTTGGCATGGCGCGCATCGATGCAGATCGCTGGCAGCCCTTCCGCGCTGAGCGCATGGAAGAACCAGACGGACAGTGGTCCGGTCTCGAACACCACCCGCCTGGTGGCAGGCGCACGTTCGCGGATCAGCGCCGCAATCGTCTTCGGATCCGACGGACACTTGCCGCGCCAAACCCGCTTGCCTCCCCGGCGAATGGATACCGCGGTCTCTTTCAGCGAAACGTCGAGCCCGATATACTCGTTCATGGCTGTTCTCCATCAGATGCTTGGGCCCGGCTTCCGGTCGTGAGCCCGTTCTTCCATCTTATCGGGGAACAGCCACCAGCATCCATCTCGTGACAGCCCGGAGTACCGCTCCCGCGATTACCCCATGTTTTTGGGAGCGCGCTGGTCGCTGCCCTTTGTAGACAGCGACTATTGCTGGATCAGGCGAGGTCCACGACCAGCTTATAGCCGGAAATGCCGTCGCGCTGGGCCTCGATCGCCGGCTGGAACGCCTCTAATTCGCGCCCGACGATGCGGGGCTCAGGTGCCGCAACATATCTGCCGGAGGCCAGCGCCGATGGCAGGAAATCTCGGTAGATCATCGGGCCGACCTCGTTATCGCGCAGGCTGGTGCAGAAGATCGCGTTGACCTCCACGCCCTCGGGCACCTCGATCTGCGGTGGAAGCGTGGCGGTGACGAAGCGGCGTCCGTCGGCGCGGCTGACGACCGCGAACGTGCTGGCAAGGTTGCCGGTGGCGTGGAACGCGCCCGCCAGCGTCTTGCCCGCAAGCGCGGCCACGACCTGCTCCACGGCATCGGCCGCCCTGTGATCGATCACCCGTGTCGCCCCGAGCCGGCGAACGAGGTCTGCATTGCGCGGCGACGCGGTCGCGATCACCTCATAACCGGAAGCGGTCGCGAGTTGCACCGCATTGCAGCCGACGCTCGACGACGCTCCCCAGATCAGCACGACCTCACCGCTGGCCTGTGGCTCGAGCGTGGGGTGGCGGAGGCCGAGCTGATCCGCCTGGTAGAGGCCGACTGCCGCGGTGCCGATGCCGAGCGGCAGAACCGCAGCTTTGGTCGCGTGGAGGTCGTCGGGGATCGGCGCGGCCATATGTGCCAGCACCACCGTGTGCTGCTGGAAGGCGCCCTGCGCCGGCTGGTTGACCGTGGTGCCGACCGCCTGGCCCAACACCCGGTCGCCGACCGCGAAGCGGTCGACGCCTTCGCCGACCGCCACCACCGTACCGGCGACGTCGCTACCGACGATCGCGGGGTAGTCGAGCCACGGCAGCATGGCCATGTCCTGGAGCAGATAGTCGAGCGGATTGATGCCTACGGCCTCGTTGCGCACCAGGATTTCGCCTGCGCCGATCGCCGGCACCTCCGCCGAGCCGATGGCGAGTGGCTCGCCCGGCTTGCGCTGCCATGCAGCGTTGTTTTCGGTTGTCATGGAATTCTCTCCGTCGCGGTATCTCCCGCTCAAGATACGGCGCCTGGCGTTGCCCGCAATGGCATCGTCTGGCACACGTTGTTACCATGAGATCAACAATAGGTATCGGCTCCCATCGCGAGCTCCTGACCTTTATGGCCGTGGCAAGCGAGCGCAGCTTCCGCGGCGCGGCGCGCGGGGGTATCGCCATCGGCGATCAGCCGGACGATCGGTCAGCTCGAGGCGCTGATCGGGGCGAGACTGCTCAACCGGACGACCCGAAGCGTAAGCCTCACGTCGGCGGGCGAACTGCTGCTGGCACGACTGTCGCCGCTCATGGCGGCGATCGACGAGGCTGTGAACGAGGTTGCGGCGACGAGCGCCACGCCGGGCGGCACCGTTCGCCTGAACCTGCCGCGGATCGCGGCGGAACTGGCGCTGTCGCCACTGTTCGTCGCCTTCGCCGAGGCGTTTCCGAAGGTCACGCTCGACCTCACCATCGACGACGGCATCAGCGACATCGTCGCCGACGGCTTCGACGCAGGCATCAGGATCGGCGGACGGCTCGTGCAGGACATGGCCGCGGTGCCGCTGACGCCCGACATACGGAATGCGGTCGTGGGCTCGCCCGCCTATTTCGGCAAGCGCCCGGCACCGCAGCACCCCCGCGACCTGCTGCATCACGCCTGCCTCAACTATCGCTGGGCGAAAACGCACGAGGTCTATCGCTGGCGGTTCGAGGAGAATGGGCGCGCGCTCGAGCTTTCGGTCGATGGCGGCCTGGTCGCCAGCGATACGGGCGTCCTGTGTGATGCTGCCCTGGCGGGGATGGGATTGGCTTGCTTGCCGGACCTTCTTGTCGCCCCATTGGTCACCTCCGGTCGGCTTGTGCGAGTGTTGGAGCCCTATTGTCCTATTCAGGCGGGGTTCTTTCTCTATTACCCACTGAACAGACATCCCTCAGGCGCTCTCAGAGCATTCATCGACTTCGCTCGCGCGCAGGCCCCGATCGCCTAGTTTCTGACGCGAACGACAAGGACGATCCAGACCGTGATCGCAGTGTGCTTTCGCGCGGTAGATGCCGACGAATACGCCAATCACTGGTTCCAACCGCCGATCGCGGCGATGGTCTGTCCAGTGATCCACGACGCCCGGGATGAGGCAAGGAACACCACCAGGTCGGCGATCTCTTCCGGGCGGCCCAGCCTTCCCCAAGGCAGCGTCGCCAAGGTCTTGGCATAGGCTTCCGGCTTCGTTTGGCGGATGCGGTCCCACTGGCCGCCCGGGAACTCGATGAACCCCGGCGAGACGCAGTTCACCCGGATGTTCTTGGTCGCCAGCGTCACCGCCTGGATGCCACTGTAGTGGATCAGGGCGGCCTTGGCCGCGCCATAGGCGGGGGTGGTAACCGAGGACGCCGGGATCATGCCCGACCCGCTGCCGATGTTGACGATCGCCGCGCCCCCCGCTGCTTCCAGATACGGCAGGGCGTATCGCGACGCGCGCACCGCAGCCATGATGTCGACGTCGAAGCTCGCCGTCCAGTTCGCTTCGTCGTCTCCGAACCCGTAACCGGTCGCGTTGTTGACGAGCACATCGATGCCGCCCATCGCGTCTGCGGCCGCTTCGATGAAGGTGCGGATCTCTTCGTCCTGTGAAAGATCACAGCGAAACGCCCCGGTTACATGGCCATGCTCCGCGATTGCGGCTCGGGCATCTTCCAGCGCCTCGGCGCCTCGCGCGCAGATCGACACCGCCGCGCCCGCCTCCGCGCAAGCGAGCGCGATGCTGCGGCCGATCCCGCGGCTCGCCCCGGCCACCACCACTTTCCTGCCCGTCATGTCGATACGCATCGTCATCAATCCTCCTTCGAGACCGTCGTTCTCGACACGTTTCCCGCTATCCTGTCAGTTCCGACCCCAGCAATCGGCTACACCCTCAGGAACGCGTCTGACGCCAGTTCGGCCCTGTCCGGCGGCATCTGCGATGCGCGATGCGCGCCCCGGCGTGCTGACCAGCACGAACGGTACGGCAATCAGATTGACCGCCATCACCGCGAGCCAGATCGCACCCGGCCAACGGTGCTGGACGGCGAAATAAGCGGCGGAGAATCCGAGGGGGGCGATAATCGAGGCGAGGCTGACCGAGGAGGCGAGCAGGCCCTGCAACTGCCCCTGACGGCCTGTATCGACCTGTTCGGTGGCGAGCGCCTGCAAGGCGGGCGTGCCGATCCCGCCGAGCGCGAACAGGGGCATCAGCGCGAACACCATCCAACCTTGTGTCGCCAACGCCATGCCGGTCAGCGCCAGCGAAGAGCAGCCGAGCCCCGCTAACACCGCCTTGCGCTCGCCGAGCCATCTGGTCGCCGGACCGGGCAGGAACGCTTGAACAAGCGTTTGCCAGACTCCGAATGCGCCGAGCGACAGTCCGACCCACCAGCCATTCCATCCGAAGGCATCGTACCCCCACAAGGCCCAGCAGACGCTGTACGCTTCCCCTGCGCCGCTCAGCGCGAAATAGACGAGGACCAGCGGCAGCAGGCTGGGCATCGCGAACAGCCAGCGCATCGGCGCCAGCGGGTTGAGCGCCACCCGATCGAACGGATGAGATGACGGCGCGTGTGTTTCGGGGAGCGCGACCAGCGCGAGCAGCAGGTTCACGGCGGTGAACCCTGCCGCCGCGATGAACGGGAGCCGCACCCAATGCTCGCCCAGCACGCCGCCCAGCACCGGGCCAACGATGAAGCCCGCGCCGAACATCGCGCTCACCAGCCCGAACCGACGCGCACGCTGCTCGGCCGGCGTGATGTCAGTGAGGTAGGCGGTGGCGACCGACATGTTGGCGCCGCTCAGCCCGGCGACGGCGCGCCCCAGCATCAGCATCCAGAACTGCGGCGCCGCCGCCATCGCGAGGTAGTTGAACGCCGCGCCCGCCAGCGAGGCCAGCAGCACCGGCCGACGCCCGTAGCGGTCGCTCAGCACGCCGAGGACGGGGGCGAAAACGAACTGCATCGCCGCGTAGAGCGAGGCGAGCCATCCGACGTAGCGTGTGACGTCGCTGAGGTGAGTGACGTTCTGGATCAGCCGGGGAAGGATCGGAAAGACCAGCCCGATCCCCGCCGCGTCGAGCGCGACGGTGGCGTAGATGACGGCGAGCGACCGCCGGGTCGTGGCAGCCTCACCCGACATTGACAAACTCGCGGGCCAGGTGGCCCGATCCATCCCATGCGGATGGATCGACGTGCCGGATGAGCGGATAGCGAACGAGACAATGACCGAACCCGACCAAACCCTGCGTAGCGACCGCCTGTCGCTCGTCCCGCTCGAACACAGTCACCGCGCCGCGCTGCTGGCGGCAGCCGGCGATGGCTGGCTCTGGGAGCTTCGCTTCACCAACGTGCCCGGTTCCGACACGATCGATGCCTATGTGGACGCGGCGCTGACGGGGCGCGCGGGGGGCACGGTCATCCCCTATGTCATCGTGGTGGACGGCGAGGTGGTCGGCAGCACGCGCTTCTGGAAGCTGGATCGGGCAAACCGCAAGGTGGAGATCGGGCATAGCTGGATCGCAGCCTCCTGGCAGCGTAGCTTCGTCAACACCGAAGCCAAGTATCTGATGCTGGTGCACGCCTTCGAGCGTCTCGATTGCGTGCGGGTGCAATTCACTACCGACGTCCTCAACGAGCGCTCGCGTGCCGCCATCCTGCGGCTCGGCGCGGTCGAGGAGGGCATCGTTCGTCACGAGCGGATCATGCCGGACGGGCGCAAGCGCGATTCCGTCCGCTTCAGCATCATCGACGATGAATGGCCGGACGTGAAGCGCGGGCTGGAGGCGCGACGAGGCCGATCCGGCCGCGCGTCGACCCTAGCCACCGGGCCGCCCTAACCGCGCCCCGCGACGAGCCTGGCGAAGAGGTCGGCGACGCTCCGGGGCGCCTCGGAGCCAAAGAACAGCGAGAGATTACCGGCAGACTGCTGCGCGATCTCGTGGCTGCGCGGGAACATCGCCGTCTCATAGGTAGTAAAGGCGGCTTCCACGTCGTCGCCGTGTTCGAGGATTGCTTGAGCAAGCTCGGCACCGTCTAGCATGGCCAAGTTGGCGCCTTCGCCAGCGAACGGCGACATGAGATGCGCGGCATCGCCGACCAGCGTCACGCCGGGCATCCGCGGCCACTCGACATCGGGGGCGAGCGCGTAGATCGGACGGATCGTCGGCGCGGCGGTGCTGCCGGTGATGAGGTGGAGCAGGTGCGGTGCCCAGCCGGCGAACTGGTCGGCGACGAAGGCCAGCCCCGCCGCCCTATCATCGAAATCGACCGAGCGCACCCATTGCTCGGGCCGGTTGAGCGCGACATAGCCCGTCACGCTGCCGTCGCCGTGGCGGTGCGCGATGATGCCCTTGCCGGGCTCCACCGCCATCATCGTGCCGTCGCCGATGGCGGCGATGCTGGCCGCATCGGCGGGATCGCCTGCGCCGAGCGCGATCTCGATGAAGCAGGTGCCCGAATAGATCGGCTGCGCGTCGTAGATGAGCGGCCGTACCCGCGACCAGGCGCCGTCCGCGCCGACCAGCAGGTCAACCGTGGCTGACGAGCTGTCGGCGAACGTGATGCGGTGGCCTCCATCGGTCGACGTGAAGGACACGGCCTTGCGATCCCAGCGGATCGTATCGACGGGGAGCGACGCCATCAACAGCTTGCGCAGATCGCCGCGCTCGACCTCCGGGCGCGTCGACGCCTCGCTGCCCGGCGCATCGAACAGCACATTGCCCGCGCTATCGACGACGCGCTTGGCGTCCTCGCCGGGGCGGACGAGCGTCAGGAAGGCGTCGTAGAGGCCCGCCGCCTTCAGCGCCGGCTGACCGCTCTCCTCGTGCATGTCGAGCAAGCCGCCCTGCCAGCGCGCCGTCGCCGACGCTTCACCCTCGTAAATGACAGCCTCGACACCATGGCGATGAAGAACCCTGGCGAGTGTCAGCCCCCCAAGGCCTGCACCGACGATACCGATTGTCTTCTTCATGCACGCGCTCCCTTATCGGCTCGGCATCACATGATGCCGGCGATCGTTACCGGAAGACGCTGGTCGCCTTGCATGAGCGACGTATCTGCGGCGGTCTGAATGCCTTTTGATCCAAGACGCCGTTTTTCGCGACGCCAACCTCTTATGTAAGTCCGAGGATGCCAGCAAGGCTCGCGTCGCGTCCGCGCACCAAGGTTACGATGGCAACCCCGTAGGAGCGAGGCCGGCTCGGCTTGAACGGCTAGCCATTCGCGGGCATTCTCAAGCGCCGGCCATACACGGGTTTCGAGAAGCCACTGGTTTCCCCGATACAGGATCGATTCCAAGAACGCCTGCGCCGTCCCGCCGGGCGTTCGTTTACGGGAAGATTTCTATGTGACGAAGGCGATGGGCTGCATATCGCCACGCAGCCCATCGATCGGTTCAAGCGGCCGCAGCTTCGATCGCGGGCTGAAGAGTTTCGATGAAGTCCTCCATCGTCGTCTCGCGCATATCCACGGCCTTCGCACCGCCACCTGCCACTACAGTCACGTCGGCGATGCCGATCACGCCGAGAACCAGACGGAGGTACTGCGTCGCGATGTCGCGGTCGCGGATCGGCGAGCCTTCGGTGTAGACGCCGCCCGACGCCATCAACACCGTGGCTTTCTTGCCGGTGACGAGGCCCTTGCCGTCGAAGCCGAGCGTCATGCCCTTGCGCACGATGCTGTCGATCCAGGCCTTGAGTGCGGCCGGGACGTTGTAGTTGTAGACCAGCGTCGCGACCACGAGGTGGTCGCAGGCGAGGAGTTCGCCGACGAGTTCGTCCGACAGTGCAAGCTCCGCCTTCATCTCGGGCGAGTGCTGCTCGGACGGGGTGAAATACGCTTGGAGCCATGGCGCGCCGATGAACTGAAGATCGGTCTCCATCAGGTCGCGGGTCGTCACCTCGCCGTCCGAATGGGCGGCCTGCCATTCGGCGACGAAGCCGCGCGTCATGTTGCGCGAGATCGAATAATTGCCGCGTGGGCTGGTTTCGACGACGAGAAGCCTGGTCATGGGTGTTCCTTCTTGAGAACGGATCAGCCGAAGCGGAAGCCGGAGATCGGCTTGCCGAGCGCATGGCCGTGGAAGTGGACAGTGCCGGCCTCGCCCGATGCCGCGCCGGCCGCCACCATCAGCGGCAACAGGTGGTCTTCATGGGGCTGGGCGACGCGAGCGTATGGTGCGTCTTCCCAGCGGATCAGCGCCTCGTCGCGCGTCGCGCCGTCGATCATCGCGGCGCGCAGCCAGGCGTCGAAGGCTTCCGCCTTATCGTCCACCGCCGCCCCGCCGAAGAAGCCGCGCATGTTGTGGTAGGTCTGACCGCTGCCGAGGATCAGCACGCCCTCGTCGCGCAGCGGCTTCAACGCCCGCCCGATCGCGAGGTGAGCGGCGGGATCGAGGCCACGCTGCATGGAGAGCAGCACCACGGGCACATCGGCACCGGGCAGCATCACCTTCAGCGGCACGAAGATGCCGTGGTCCCAGCCTCGCTTATCCTCGGCGCCGTTGGCGATGCCGGCCTCCGACAACAGCTCGCGAACGCGTGCCGCCAGATCGGGTTCGCCCGGTGCGGGCCAGTTCAGGCGATAGGTGTAGTCGGGGAACCCGTCATAGTCGAACAGCAGCGGCGGGCGTGCACCAGCGTTGACGGTCGGTACGGCTTCTTCCCAATGACCCGAGATGGCGAGGATGGCACGCGGCGGCTCTTCCAGCGTCGCCATGAAGCCGCGCAGATAGGTTTCCAGCTCGCGCCAGGTGTCGCGCATCGGTCCCGGCTCCAGGAAGAAGCAGGGTCCGCCGCCGTGATTGATGAAGAAGGTCGGTTGCATGATCCCCGATATGGCGGCTGGACGGAGCTAGCGGGAGCGATAAAGATGTGATGATCCTTATCGGCTGAGGTGATGGATGATCGGTAGCCTTACTCTCGACCAGCTCCGTGTCCTCACCACGATCGCGGACGCGGGCAGCTTCTCCGCCGCCGGACGCAAGCTCGGCCGGGCGCAGTCCGCGATCAGCCAGGCGGTCGCCACGCTCGAAGACGTGCAGGGCGTGATCTTGTTCGACCGATCGGGCTTCCGGCCGGTATTGACCGATGTGGGCCGTGTGCTGGTGGCACAGGCACGTACCGTCCTGGCCGGCGCCGCCCAGTTCGAGGCCGTGGCAGCGGGCACGCGCGAGGGGGTCGAGCCCGAACTGGCGGTCGCGATCGATCCGCTGGTGCCGACCGCCGCGTTCATCGACAGCCTGCACGCGCTGCGCGCTGCGTTTCCGTTCCTGCCGGTAAGCTTTTCGACCGAAGGGCTCGGTGGGGCCGAGCGACGGTTGCGGCGCGGGGATGCCGCGCTCGCGCTCTGCATCCTGCTGCCTGGCGTGCCCGAAGATGTGGTGGCGCTGCCGTTGCTCGGGATCGACCTCGTGCCAGTGGTATCGCCAGCCCACCCGTTAGCCGGATTGGGCCGGTCTGCGACGCCTGCCGATCTGGAGGAGCATGTCCAGCTCGTCCTGTCAGACCCGGCCGCTCCGGACGGTCCGAGCTATGGCATCATCGGCACCAGGCCCTGGCGGTTCGTGGACCTCGCGCGGCGACTGGACTTCCTGTTGGCGGGCCTGGGATGGTGCCGGATGCCAGAGCATCTTGTCGCGCCATACCTCGCCGATGGCCGCTTGCTGGCCTTGGCGATCGAAGGCGACCCGGCCCGCGCGACTGGTCCGCTCACGATCTACGCCGCTCGCATGCGGGATCGCGCCCTTGGGCGAGCGGGAAGCTGGTTGCTGAACGAGTTACAGGCTCGGCTCGCTTGATGACGAATCCTGTTTCATGATCCGATTGGAAATACCTGGATCGTCTCGACCGCACTTCGCTTGTGGGAACGCGCCGGCCGGGGAAGGATGCTGTTTGATGCAAGCCGGGCTTCACGCTGCCTCAGCCTGTTTGAAAGACGATGCGCTCGCGCTCACCCTTGCCCCATGCTTCCGCTACATCGGCGAGCGCCACGGCACGATAGTCGAGCGTCAGGCTTGCCCCTGCCGCAGCCGTGAACATGCGTCCGGCCGCAGACATCATCTGGCCGAGCGAGAGACTGCCGATCCCGCTTCCGAGCAGCTCGATCCGCGATGAACGCAGGATGCCGGCCGGCAGCGCGATCTCCTCGCCGGTGATCGATCCGATCTGCGTGAAGCGCACCGGCACGCCCCTGCGACCGGCCGCAGCCGCCAGCAGCAGCGCACGCGCGCTCGGACCCCAAAGGTAATCCAGAACCACGTCCACGCCGGCGCCGAAATGCTCGGCCGCGGCGGCTTGGATAGCCTGCTCGTTGCCGTCGAGGCGGATCGTGGCGTCGACGCCGAGCGTGTCGAGAACGGCCTGGTTGCGTCCCGTCGCGATCACGCGGCGCGCGCCCAGGTGGCGGGCGATGGCGACCGCAAGCCGACCGGACGCGCCGGTCGCGCCGTTCACCAGCACCGTCTCGCCCGTTTGCAACTTCGCCCGCTCCGTTAGGGCACCCCATGACGACACGCCGGCGTTGCCGATCGCCGCAGCGGTCAGGTCGTCCACGTCGTCAGGCAGGGCCAGCCATTGGCCGTTCGGCACCGTCACCTGCTCGGCCATCGAGCCTTGCGGCGCCCGCGGCATGACGAAGAAGACGCGGGTGCCATCATCCAGCCGTCCGACGCCATCGAAGCCGGCGATGAAGGGGAAGGAGCCGCCCGAGGTGTAGTGCGTACCCGCCGCCCGACCCCGCGTCAGCGGGGTCAATGCCGCTGCGACGACATGGATCGTCACCTCGCCCTCTGTCGGCACTGGTGACGGGAAATCGCCATAGATGGGCACCTGCCCTGCGTGTTCGACAATTGCGGCCTTCATGTTCTGTCTCCGGGTTTGGATCAGGGTCGGGAAAGGGTATCGTCGCGGCCGCGCTGGGACGCGCGGACGCAGTTCGCCGCGTGGGCGATGAGGTAGGCCGGGCCCGTTGCGCGGTGTCAGGGTCGGATGGTTTTGGTGATGGCAGCGTTGAGCCGCCCGGGGTCGTAGTGGCGCTCGATCACCTCTTCCCTGAGGCCGAGTCCGCGCAGCAGGAACAGCACGGCGCTCGCGGTCAGCTCCTCACGGGTCATGCCGTAATCGATCACCTCTTCGCCTGACAGGCTGACGAGGTGGAGGGTGTTGGCGAGGTGGTGGACGAACCACAGCTCGCCGCGACCGGCGTCCGCGCCCGCATGCAGGTCGCCGGCAGCGCGCGCCGCTACCAGACAGTCGGCGAACAGATCGACCCATGGGCGAACGTGCCGGTCAAGGAAATCGGTCGCGAAACGCCCGTCATCCAGCAGGCTCGCGGTGACGAGGCGCTTGGTGTCGTCGTGCGCTTGCCGCTCGCCAATGCCGGGGAAGACGGCCTGCACCAGTGTCGCCACCCCCATGACCAGCGTCGCTGTCGATGGCTCGGCATCGTCCAGCAGGTGATGGCCGACCTCCTGCGCCTGGACGCAATGGCGTTCGAGCTGGGCATAGAGCACGTCCTTGGTCGGGAAATGCCGAAACAGCAGGCCTTCGGACACGCCGGCTGCGCCGGCGATGATCCTGGTGGTGGCGCCCGCCCGCCCGAGACGCGCGAAGACCGGCGTCGCGGCCGTCAGAATGGCGTGTTTGCGGTCGAGGGCCGACAAACGTGAGGCTGTTTTGGACATGACTTGAATATAAGTAAGTGAGTACTTACTTGTCAATGCCGATTGAGCGCCTCGCGACGTCGGTGGCGGATCGGTACATGAAGGCACGGTCCGCCAAAGAGAGGCTCGGTGCCGCTTGAAGCCATCCCCCGGAACGCCTAAATTGCTGGTCGCCTAAAAAGAAAGCGATGCGGGTATGGTGACAACCTGCAGTCTCTTTCGGAGACAGTCACGCTTGAGCGGGTGATGCTGCTCTTGGCCATGGCCGGACACAGCGAGGATTGGACTTGTAACGGTTTTGTGCCGGTCACCTATCTCATTAAGCCACCTTGGCTTCGAAGGCGAGCGGGCTGATGCCGCCCAGATATGAATGGCGGCGGCGGGTGTTGTAGAATCCGTTGATGTACTGAAAGATGGCGGCTTCTGCCTGACGCCGCGTCGGCCAGCTCTGCCGCCAGATGAGTTCGGCCTTCAGGGATTTGAAGAAGGTCTCGACGGACGCATTGTCGTAGCAATTTCCCTTGCCGCTCATCGATGGACGCAGACCGTAGGCCTGCAGCTTTTTCTGATAGTCGTAAGAGCAATATTGGCTGCCGCGATCCGAATGGAAAAGGCAGCCCTCAGGAGGCTGGCGCAGGCGCACCGCCATATCCAGCGCCCTGATCGCCAAATCTTTCTTCATCCTGTCGCTGACTGCCCAGCCCACGACGCGACGGCTATGCAGGTCCAGTATAACGGCGAGGTAGAGCCAGCCTTCGGATGTCCAGATATATGTGATGTCGCCGGCCCATTTACGGTTGGGAGCATCTGCGGCAAAATCGCCGTCCAGCCAGTTCGCTGCGACACCCAGGCGATGGTGACTATCAGTCGTAACCTTGTGCTTGCGCGTGCGGACTGGCTTGATCCCGTTGATCTTCATCAGCCGCCCGACCCGGCGCTCGCCAACATCGAGCCCCACCTCCTTCAACTCCATCGTCATGCGAGGACGGCCTTAGCTGCCAAGGCTCAGCCTGTACTGTTCTCGGATATGGGCCAGCACTTTCATATCTGTCCGCTCCCGCCGACTGATCGGGCGCGAGCGCCAGGAACGATAGCCGCGTTCACTGACATCCATGACACGGCAGAGCAGTTCAACGGGCCAACGGTGTCGCCAGCTATGCACAAACGCGAACTTCACGGCCTTTGGCTCGCGAAGAACTGCGTGGCCTTTTTTAGCACTTCCCTCTCCTCCCGCAGCACACGGTTCTCAAGGCGAAGGCGTTCATTCTCACGCGCCAGTTCTGCCTGCGGCGCTACCACCAGGTCAGATGGCCGATACTGTGACACCCATTTGCCCAGCGTCGACTTCCCAATCCCCAAATCCGATGCAACCCGGTCGCGCGGCAATCCGCTGGTCAGCGCAATCCGCACCGCCTCCTGCTTGAACTCTTCTGTGTGCTTGATCATCTCGTCGGTCTCCTGTTGCGAGCTCTAATCGCTCACGTGACCGGCGCAAAACCGTTACAAGTCCAGAAACCGGTCGTGCCGGTAACAACCGAGGTATCCACCGCGCCGGCCGATCCTATGCGCGAGGCGCTCGCCCGCTGCCGGTTCATGGGGGAAGTGGCGACGCGCGATCCCGGTTGTCTGAAGACATGGGCCGATAATCGGCGCCGATTTCTCGGATTGGAGCGTGCCGCCGCCCCGCAGCCGAACGGGGAGAGATGAGCGATGCAGGGCACTGGTGCCATCGACAGCTTCCTCGGGGTCTTCACCCGCTACATCGACAGCGGCTTCGGCCTTGTGTCGGGCGAAGTCGCGTTCATCGCGACGACGCTGATCGTCATCGACGTGACGCTGGCGGCGCTGTTCTGGTCGATGGGCGGCGAGGACGACATCATTGGCCGCCTCATCAGGAAGACGCTGTTCGTCGGCGTGTTCGCGTACATCATCGGCAACTGGAACAACCTCGCCCGGATCGTCTTCGACAGCTTCGCCGGTCTCGGGCTGAAGGCGTCGGGCACCGGCTTCTCCGCCGCCGACCTGATGCGGCCGGGGAAGGTCGCGCAGACCGGCCTCGACGCGGGGCGCCCGCTGCTCGACTCGATCTCCGGCCTGATGGGCTATTGGTCGTTCTTCGAGAACTTCATCCAGATCGCCTGCCTGCTGTTCGCCTGGGCGCTGATCCTGCTCGCCTTCTTCATCCTCGCCGTCCAGCTCTTCGTCACGCTGATCGAGTTCAAGCTGACCACGCTCGCCGGCTTCGTGCTCATCCCGTTCGGCCTGTTCGGCAAGACCGCCTTCATGGCCGAGCGCGTGCTCGGCAACATCATCTCGTCGGGTATCAAGGTGCTGGTGCTCGCCGTCATCGTCGGGATCGGCTCGACGCTGTTCTCGCAGTTCACCGCCGGGTTCGGCGGCCGGACGCCGACCATCGACGACGCGATGGCGATCGTGCTCGCCGCGCTGTCGCTGCTCGGTCTCGGCATCTTCGGCCCCGGCATCGCCAACGGCCTCGTCTCCGGCGGTCCGCAGCTCGGCGCGGGTGCCGCGATCGGCACCGGGCTGGCAGCCGGCGGCATGGTAGCGGCCGGCGGAGCCGCTGCCGCCGCGCGCGGTGGCGCGTCCACCGCCTATCAGGCCGGTGCGGCCGGACAGTCCGGTATGGCCAGCGTCGCCTCCGGTCTCGGCAACGTCGCCAGCGCGGGCGGAAAGGCAGCGGTATCGCCCCTGAAGCGCGCCGCCGGCCGCGCGGCCGACAGCCTTCGCTCCAGCTTCCAGGCTGGCAGCCGCGCCGTGAGCGGCGATGCCGCGCCGGATGGTGATGGCGGCGCGTCTCCCGCAGCTCCAGCGGAGGGCGGCCAGCCCGTATGGGCCAAGCGCATGAAGCGCTCGCAGCAACTCACCCACGGCGTTCAGGTCGCCGCGCACGCCGTGAAATCCGGTGATGCGCATGGCGGCGGCTCTTCCATCTCCCTCAATCAAGGCGACCGCCCATGAATATCTTCAAACGACCCGCCGCGCATTACGGCAAGACCCCGCAGCCCGAGACTCCGTACCAGCGCGCCGCCCAGGTCTGGGACGACCGCATCGGCTCCGCCCGTGTGCAGGCGCGGAACTGGCGACTGATGGCGTTCGGCTCGCTGGCGCTCTCCGCCGGCCTGTCGGCCGTGCTAGTCTGGCAGTCGGCGAGCGGCTCGATCGTGCCGTGGGTGGTGCAGGTCGACCGGCTGGGACAGGCGCAGGCGGTGGAACCGGCCACCGCCGGTTATCGCCCGACCGATCCGCAGATCGCATTCCATCTCGCGCGGTTCGTCGAGGAGGTCCGCAGCATCCCCGCCGACGCGATCGTCGTCCGGCAGAACTGGCTGCGCGCCTACGACTTCACCACCGCAGCGGGGGCGCAGGCGCTCAACGACTATGCCCGCGCCAACGACCCGTTCGCGAAGGTCGGCAAGCAGCAGATCGCCGTCGACGTGTCGTCGGTCATCCGCGCCTCGCCCGACAGCTTCCGCGTCGCCTGGACTGAGCGACGCTATCAGGACGGCAGCCTCGCCGAGACCTCCCGCTGGACCGCGATCCTCACCGTCGTCGTCCAGCCGCCGCGCGACGCCGAGGCGCTCAGGAAGAACCCGCTCGGAATCTACGTCAACGCCATCAATTGGTCGAAGGAGATGGGGCAGTGAGCGCGCCTCTCCGCAGACTCGCCGCCCCCGCCGTGCTGCTCGCCGCGACGATGCTCGCCGGCTGCGCGACCACGCAGAAGCCGCCTGAGATCAGCTACGATGCCGAGGTGCCGCCGCTGCCGCCCGTGCCGGTGATCGCCGCGCCGGCACGACCCCAGCCGCTGCACGTCCCGCCGCCGTGGACGCCAGCACGAGGTGGTCAACCTGCCGGCACCTCGACCGCTCGCGTCGAGAACGCCAACGCCGCCGCCCGCGTCCAGCCGCGCCGCGAGGGCTATTACAACGCCATCCAGGTTTACCCGTGGTCGGAAGGCGCGCTCTACCAGGTCTATGCCGCGGTCGGACAGATCACCGACATCGCGCTCGAACCCGGCGAGAGCCTGACCGGCGCCGGCCCGATCGCGGCCGGCGACACCGCCCGCTGGATCATCGGCGACACCGCCCGCTGGATCATCGGCGACACCGCCCGCTGGATCATCGGCGACACCGCCCGCTGGATCATCGGCGACACCGAGAGTGGATCGGGCGACACCCGCCGCGTCCATGTGCTGGTGAAGCCGACGCGCGCCGACCTCGCCACCAACCTCGTCATCACCACCGACCGGCGTTTCTACATGATCGAGCTGCACGCAGGCGAGCGGCCCTACATGCCCTCCGTCGCGTGGAGCTATCCGGCCCCGCTGCCTTCGCAGCAGCCGGTGGTGCCGGCGACGCCGATCATTCCGGCAGCGGCCGAGCGCACCTACCGCTACGCGCTCACCGGCGACGCGCCGCCGTGGCGGCCGGTCTCGGTCTACGACGACGGCCGGCACGTCTACGTCGAGTTCCCGCGCGGCATCGTGCAGGGCGAGATGCCGCCGCTGTTCGTCGTCGGCCCCGAGGGCGAGCCGGAGATCGTCAACAGCCGCGTCCACGGCAATGTCCTGATCGTCGACCGGCTGTTTGGCGCCGCCGAGCTGCGGCTCGGCAAGGGCAATCGCCAGCAGACCGTCCGCATCCTCCGCACCGATGGGAGGCCATCATCATGAGCGCCATCGATCCCCAGCAGAACGCACCGACCCAGCCGGACGCCGACAACGACGCCCGGCCGTTTACCGGCGAGCCGGTCGCGCCGATGCGGCTGCGGCCCGAGCCGCCGCGCGTCACGCGGCTGTCGCGCAAGGCATTGGCGGTGCTCGGCAGCGTTGCCGGCGTCGGTCTCGGCGGTGCGCTGATCTACGCGCTTCAGGTCCAGCATGGCGGTAAAACACCAGAAGAGGTCTACGCGACCGATAATCGGTCGACGCCAGATGGCCTGAACGCGCTGCCGAAGGATTACACCGGTCCGGTGCTCGGACCACCGCTCCCCGGCGATCTCGGCCGCCCGATCCTCGACGCGCAGAACCGCGGCCAGCCGGTGCCGGTGTCGGCGATCGATGCGCCGGCTGGACCCAGCGCGCCCGATCCCGAGGTCGAGCGCCGCCGCCAGGAACGGGAACGGCGTCGGCAGGAACTGGAGGCGGCCCGCACCAGTCGCGTCTTCTTCCAGTCCGGCGCGCAGGCCGCCACGGCGATGGCAGGTGGTGGAACACCGGGCGACGGAATGCCGAACCTCGTCGGCATGGGAGCGTCCGGCCAGACGGCCACGCCCACCGCGCAGGACCGGCAGCTCGCCTTCCTCAACCAGGCCGCCGACCGGCGCACTGTCTCACCCGACCGCGTGACGCCACCGCCATCGCCGTTCGTCGTGCAGGCCGGCGCGGTGATCCCCGCCGCGCTCGTCACCGGCATCCGTTCGGACCTGCCCGGCCAGATCGTCGCGCAGGTGACCGAGAACGTCTACGACAGTCCGACCGGGCGCCTGCTGCTGATCCCGCAGGGCACGCGGCTGCTCGGCCAGTACGACAGCGGCGTCGGTTTCGGCCAACGGCGCGTCCTGCTCGCCTGGACCCGGCTCATCTTCCCCAACGGCCGCTCGATCGTGCTGGAGCGCCAGCCCGGTGCCGATGCGCAAGGCTATGCCGGGCTGGAGGACGGCATCGACCATCACTGGTGGGATCTCGCCAAGGCCGCCGGCCTGTCGACGCTGCTATCGGTCGGTGCGCAGGCCGGCACGTCCGGCGAGCAGGGCGATCTCGTCCGCTCGCTGCGCCAGGGCGCGTCGGACGGCATCTCGCAGACCGGCCGGCAGGTGGTCGGCCGCCAGCTCGACATCGCGCCGACGCTGACCATCCGCCCCGGCTTCCCGGTCCGCGTGATCGTCGGGCGCGATTTGATCCTCGAACCCTATGGAGCCGTCCCATGACCAAGCTGAAGCTCGGCCCGATCGCCGACGACAAGCCCGTGAAGGTCACGCTGGAACTGCCGGCGGACCTGCACCGCGATCTAACCGCCTATGCCGAGGTGCTCGCCCGCGAGAGCGCACAACCGGCAGCCGATCCGGTGCGGTTGATCGCACCGATGCTGGAGCGGTTCATGGCGACCGACCGCGCGTTCGCGAAAGCGCGGCGCACGATCCGCGCGCCCGACGCTGCGATCGGCTGACGCGATCGAGGTATCGCACGATGCCCACTTCACCGCGAAGAACGAGACGGCAGGATCGCAGGGCGGGACCGTGCCGCGACGAACCACAGGATACTGCATCGACATCCGTGCCCGACCGTCACCCTAGCTCCACCCGTCGCGCAAGCCATGTCGCCGGCGTCCTGCCCGACGATCTGTACGACTACTATGCCGCCGAACCCGATCCACGGCGGGGGCCAGCGCCCGCCGCCGAGGCGAAGAAATGGCGAGTCACCGACGACTGGCCCGAGCGCGTGCCGATCACGGAGGCCGAGATCGAGGTGTTCGAGCGCTGGTTCGCCGACCTCTTCGACGAGCTGTTCGGACCGACCGGCCGATAGCGGCGCGCGACGGACGCCACCTGCTGCCGTCATTTCCCTGGAAAGTGTTGTCTGTTGATGATAATGATCTTGGACAGCATCCGGCCCGCCTGACGCTCGCGTATGGCCCGGCCGCTGCCAGGACGGGAGACATGCGCACCGTGACGACGCTGACGATCGGCATCGCCGACACCGATGAGATGAAGGCCCGCGCCCGGCGCATCATGCAGGGCGAGGAGCAGCCCGCGCCGGGCGAGCCGGCGGTCTGGTTCGGCTCGACCGAGTCCTTCGCACGCATTCTCTCCGCCGCCAACCGCGAGATGCTCCGCCTGATCGCCGAGCGCGAGCCGGAGTCGCTCGACGCGCTCGTCGCGCTGACCGGCCGCGCCAAGCCGAACCTCTCGCGCACGCTGAAAGCCATGATCGCCCACGGCATCGTCCGCATGGAGCGCAGCGGGCGCAAGCTCGCGCCCAAGGTCATCCCCGACCGCGTCGTGCTGGCGCTGGAGCTGATCCCGACATCGAAGAAGCAAGGAGACCGCCCGTGAACGCCGAGACGCCCGTCATCGCCCAGCGCGCCGCGCTCTACCTGCGCGTCTCCACCGTCCGGCAGGCCGAGCACGACGTGTCGATCCCCGACCAGAAGCGACAGGGCGAGGCGTACTGCACGTCGCGCGGCTACCGGCTGGTCGACACCTTCATCGAGGCCGGCGCCTCGGCCACCAACGACCGCCGCCCCGAGTTCCAGCGCATGATCGAGGCGGGTACGTCGAAGCCCGCGCCGTTCGACGTGGTCGTGGTCCACTCGTTCAGCCGCTTCTTCCGCGATCACTTCGAACTGGAGTTCTACGTCAGGAAGTTGGCGAAGAACGGCGTGCGCCTCGTCTCGATCACGCAGGAGATGGGCGACGACCCGATGCACGTCATGATGCGCCAGATCATGGCGCTGTTCGACGAATATCAGTCGAAGGAGAATGCCAAGCACGTCCTCCGCGCCTTGAAGGAGAACGCCCGGCAGGGTTTCTGGAACGGCTCGCTGCCGCCGATCGGCTACCGCACCGTCGCGGCCGAACAGCGCGGCGCCAAGACCAAGAAGAAGCTGGAGATCGACCCGCTCCACGCGGACACGATCCGCCTGATCTACCGCCTCGCGCTCGGCGCCGAGGCCGATCACAGCCAGATGGGCGTGAAGGCGATCGTCAAGCACCTGAACGCCCGCGGCATCTTCACCCGCGACGGCGGGCGCTGGGGCATCGGTCAGGTCCACCGTATCCTGACGCGCCGCACCTATATCGGCGAGCACGAGTTCAACCGCCGCTCCAAGACCAAGGAGAAGAAGCCCGACGCCGAAGTGGTGACGGTCGCGGTGCCGCCGCTGATCGAGCACGCCACGTTCGACGCGGTGCAGGCGCTGATGAAGGCGCGCAACCAGAAGACCGCGCTGCCCCACCGCGTCGTCATCGGCCCGACGCTGCTCACCGGCATCTGCTTCTGCGGCAATTGCGGGGGCGCGATGACCATCCGCACCGGCAAGGGCGGGCGCTACCGCTACTATGCCTGCTCGATCAAGGCGCGGCAGGGCGAGACCGGCTGCAAGGGCCGCGCGATCCCGATGGACAGGCTCGACGGCCTAGTTGCCCGCCACATCGAGGACCGGCTGCTCGACCCCGATCGGCTGGAGGAACTGCTGGAAACCATCCTCGGCCGCCGCGAGGAACAGTCCGAGCGACGCCGCGTCCACATCGCCGAGCTGAACCGCCGCGCCGCCGAATCGGAGCTGCGCCTCAAGCGCCTCTACGACGCGATCGAGGCGGGCGTCGCCGACCTCGACGATCCGGCGCTCAAGGAGCGCATCGCCGGCCTGAAGGTCATCCGCGACCAGTCGCGCGTCGATGCCGACCGGGCGCAGGCGATGCTGGAGAGCACCGGCGAGCGGGCGATCACGCCGGAGATGGTCGGGCGCCTGTCACAGGCCGCGCGCGAGCGGATGCGGCTCGACGGGGGCGGCTATCGGCGGGATCATCTGCGTGCGCTCGCCCAGCGTGTCGAGGTCGGCGACGACGAGGTCCGCATCATGGGATCGAAAAGCGACCTGCTCAGGACGCTGGTCGCAGCAGAAGGAGGGAAATCGGCGGCTATCGGCGTGCCCAGCCGAGGACCGAAGTGGCGGAGAGGGTGGGATTCGAACCCACGGTACGCTTGCACGTACGGCGGTTTTCAAGACCGCTGCCTTAAACCGCTCGGCCACCTCTCCGTTGAGGCTCTCCTATCACAGGGTTGGGCCGTGGCAAAGGGTGGGAACGATGCTGAATTGCATCATGTTGGTTGAAACCGTCATTCCGTCTCTTTTCCATGCAACGAAGGATGGGCAGAATACGCTTCGGACTGTTATCAGCGTGTATTTCATGACCTGATCCGTCACCCTTTCATGAGCCGAAAGGAAGACGGCCAGGTCGTCTGGGCCTGAGTAGTTTTAAGGAAGATGGAATGACCGGTTGCACCAGAAGCGTGTGGGCGACAGTGGCTGTGGCAGGTGCGCTGGCAATGCCCGCCTTGTTCGGTGCTTCCGCTGCTCAGGCTACTCCGAAGCCGGATAATAGCTGGATCGTCAATGTCGACATCGAAAACGATGCCGTCGCCGGGACTGATCGTTACTATACTGCCGGTCAGCGGGTCAGCGTGGTGATGCCGAGTGATCTGACCCCCAAATGGGCATCCCGCGTTGGTCGCGCCCTGTGGGGTGATGGTATGCAGCGCATTGCCGTGGGCATTGACCAGTCGATCTTTACCCCTTCCAACACTCAAGTAACCAACCCGGACCCGCATGACCGGCCCTATGCCGCCACGCTGACCGCGAATTTCAACCTGATTCAGGACAAGGATAACAATCGCAGCATTCTTGGCCTCGCGCTGGGTGTGGCGGGGCCCTCGGCATTGGGGCGGCAGGTGCAGAACGGCTTCCATGACCTGATCGGTGATACCGAGAACAAGGGCTGGGGCTATCAGATCCGCGATGAGCCGATTATCCAGTTCACCTCCGAGCGGACCTATCGTCTGCCGATGTATAAATTCTGGGGGCTGGAGACGGATGCCCTGCCATCCCTGACCTTCGGTGTCGGCAATCTGCGTGTGTACGGCCAGACCGGTGTGCTGTTCCGCATCGGGCAGGGGCTTCAGAGCGATTTCGGTCCCAACCGGATCAGACCGGGCCTGACGGGGGGGGATGCCTACACCCCGACCGGACGCTTCGCTTGGTATATCTTTGCCGGTGGGGACGGGCAGGCCGTGGCTCATGACATGACACTGGATGGCAATACCTGGCGCGACAGCCGCCATGTCTCCCGCCAGCCTTTCGTTGGTGAACTGGAAGCCGGGCTGGCAATCATCGCCTATGGTATGAAGGTCAGCTACACCCACGTCGTCCAGACGCAGGAATTCCATGGGCAGCATGGTGGCCTGTTCCAGTTCGGCGTCTTCAATCTCTCCACGCGGTTCTGACGGCTGATTTTAATCTTTGCCTTTGCTTCTCGCTCTGGTGATGAGGCAAGGGCGATGCGCTGCCTCCGTCCTGTGATAGGGCCAGTATGATGTGTATTCCCCGGCGCTCTTTTCTGTCTGCTCTTCCAGCTGCGGCATGTCTCGGCGCAGCCGGTGTGGTTTTTCCTTCAAATCAAGCTGAAGCGCAGGATTTCCGCGGTTTTATTGCCGGGGTGAAGGCAGAGGGCAGGCGGGCAGGCATCTCCGATACGATTTTGGCGCAGGCGTTGAACACTCTTTCCCCCAACACGCGGGTGATCGAGCTGGACCGCAAACAGCCTGAATTCACCATGACCTGGGAACGCTATCGCAGCACGCGCCTGTCGGAAAAACGCATTGCAGCCGGGCGGGAGCAGGCTGCCCGGAATGCGCAGTTGTTGATGCAGGTGGAGAACGCATACGGTGTGGATCGCGGCGTTATCCTCGGCATCTGGGGGCTGGAGACCAATTACGGCGCTTTTCAGGGTGGCTTCAACGTCATTGAGGCAACGGCTACGCTCGCATGGGAGGGCCGCCGTGCTTCTTTTTTCCGGGCGGAGTTGATGGCGGCGCTGAAAATCCTGAACCATGGCGACATCACGATGCCACGCATGCAGGGAAGCTATGCCGGGGCCATGGGACAGCCGCAATTCATGCCGACCTCCTTCAACCGGTATGCGGTTGATTTCGATGGCGATGGCCGTCGCAATATCTGGGACAGTGTACCGGATGTGTTGGCCTCGATTGCCAATTACCTGCTCAAATCCGGCTGGCATCAGGGGCAACCCTGGGGGACGCAGGCGATTGCTCCGGCGACGATCGATCCTTCTGTGGCTGGCCGTGAAAACAGATTGAGCCTTGCCGAATGGGCACGGCTTGGTGTGACGCTTGGTAACGGGCAGAGGCTTCCGGCGTCTCCCCTCCCGGCCTCCCTGATTTTGCCGGATGGACCGGGGGGCGAGGCTTTCCTTGCTTATCCGAATTTTAACGTGATTCGGCGCTATAATCCTTCCGACTTCTATGCCATTGCCGTGGGGATGATCGGGGATATGGTGATGGCGTGACGATACGGTCGGATCTGGAAAAAATAGGCAACGCTGCACTCTGGCGGAAGCTGTGCGTGTTCGGGAGTGTCGTGGGACTCGCCGGTTGCGTGCGTGGTCATGCCCCGCCGCCAGCGCCGCATCTGACTGTTGGTGCACCCTATCAGGTCGGGGATGTCTGGTATTATCCGGCCGAGCAGATCAGATTGACCCAGACCGGTCTGGCGACGGTGGATACGGATACTTCCTCGCGGCTTACAGCCGATGGTGAGCGCTATGATCCACAGGCTCTGGCGGCAGCACATCAGACGCTGCAATTGCCCGCCATCGTGTGGATCACCAATCTGGAAAACGGGCGGAGCCTGCGTCTGCGCGTCAACGACCGGGGACCGGCCTCACCATCACGTCTGGTGTCGTTGACGCCGCGGGCAGCTGAATTACTGGGCATTCAGGGGGCGACGAAAATTCGGCTGGATGTTGATGAAGCAGCCTCAACCCAGTTGCTTGATCATTTCCGCTCCCCTGCCGATGGGGTAAAGATGCAGGCCGCGCCGCGGCAGGATGTTGCGCAGGAAAGCCTCGCTCCCCCATCCGGAGCATCCGGCTCTGCCGGTATCCAGTCCACGCCTGCTCCGACTATTCAGAATCAGGCAGAGACCAGTGCTTCTGATATTGGTCCGCTGCCGGAACAGGTGGAGCAGGGGGTTCCAAGCCCCGGCAATCTGTATATCAAAGCAGGGGTTTTTGGTGGCATGCGGGCTGCTTCGATTCAGGCTTCCCGGCTGGGAGCGATAGGGGCAAGAGTTGAACGTGCCAGGGTGAACGGGCAGGAACGTAATACGGTTTTGATAGGGCCGTTCGCCACCATTGCCGAGGCGGATGCAGCGCTGGATCGTGCTCTGGCGGCAGGCGTGCCGGATGCCCGCATTGTCGTTGCCACCGATAGCCGTCAGTTGATCGACTAGGAGTTTGCCAGACGTGTCCAGCTATCCTGATCTATCCCGCCGCGCGATATTGGGTGGTGTTGCCGGTGCTGCCATGATGGCAGGCGGCGTATCAGAGGGGTGGGCACGCGGCAAGGCAGGCGCGTCTCATCGTAAAAAAGACGCGGCCAAGGCGGCAGAGGCTACGGCGGAACCTCAGGGATCACCTGCGAACACGCCGTTCGGGCCTTATGACACGGTGGCGAAATGGGCCGTTGTGGTCGATTTCAATACGGGTGCTACCCTGTTGGATAAGGAGGCGGATGTGCAGATGCCGCCTTCTTCCATGACCAAGCTGATGACCGCCTATATCGTCTATGGCGAGTTGAAGGCCGGGAAGCTGCAAATGGATCAGATGCTTCCTGTCAGTGAAAAGGCATGGCGTCTGCAAGGTTCGAAAATGTTTGTGCCTTATCCGGGCAGTGTGAAGGTTGAGGATCTGATCCGCGGTATGATCGTGGATTCCGGTAATGATGCCTGCATCGTGCTGGCAGAGGGTATCGCCGGATCGGAGCAGCAATTTGTCGATCTGATGAACCAGAAAGCCAAATTGCTGGGGCTGACCAACAGCAATTTCGAAAACTGTACCGGCATGCCTTCCGCCAACCACCATATGTCGGTGCGTGATATTGCGACGCTGGCCCGTCGCATTATTCAGGATTTCCCTGAATATTATCACTTCGATTCGGAAAAGACCTTTAAATACAATAATATCGAGCAGCAGAACCGGAATCCGCTGGTTCAGAAAGGCATCGCTGACGGGTTGAAAACCGGTCACACCGATGCTGGTGGCTATGGCGTTTGTGCCAGTGCCGAGCGCAACAAACGCCGCGTGATTCTGGTGGTGAATGGTCTGACAACCTCCCATCAGCGGGCGTCAGAGAGCGAACGCCTTCTGGAATGGGCTTTCAGTCAGTTCGAGAATGTGACGCTGTTCACCGCAGGGGACACCATCGACAGCGCCCCGGTTTATCTTGGCACCAGCAAGACCGTGCCGCTGGTGGGGGGCAAGGATCTGGTGGTGACGATGCCGCGCCAGTGGCAGAAAAAGGCGAAAATCTCCATTTCCTATGATGCTCCGGTGCGTGCGCCGGTGACAAAGGGGGCCGCGCTTGGAACCCTGACCATCAGTGGAGATGGTGTGCCAAATCTGACTGTACCTCTTCTGGCAGGTGCTGATGTGCCGCGTCTGGCTCTTCCGTCCCGTGCGATGGCGGTGCTGACCCATTATGTCACCGGCAGCTGATTTTTCCGCAGGCACGCCTGTATCCGAGCATGTCGGACCGCGATGAGAGCGTATCATCACGGTAACCTGCGGGAGGCGCTGGTCAGCGTCGGGCTTGAGTTGATCGCCGAGCGCGGCAATACCGGCTTTACCAATGCCGAGATCGCGCGTGCCGTTGGAGTCAGCCCGGCAGCGCCCTATCGCCATTTCCGGGACCGGAATGAGCTGATCGCCGAAATCGGCCGCCGTGGCTATGCCCTGTTCGAGGAAGCGTTGATCACCGCCTGGAATGGTGGCCGACCGGACCCGGTCAGTGCCATAGAACAGTGCGGGCGGGCTTATCTGTCTTTCGCCCGTCAACACCGGGCTTACTATACCGCTATGTTTGAGCCGGGTTTTGCGTTGGAAGAAGTACCAGCCCTGCTGACGGCCGCTGAAAGAGCTTTCGGCGTGATCCGCATGGCGACAGAGCACGCCTGCACCACATTGCCACGTGAAAAGCGGCCTCCGGCTTTGATGGTGGCGCTGCATATCTGGTCGATGGCGCATGGCATAGCGTCGCTTTTTGTGGGCAGACAAGACCACACGCGCCGGAAGCTGCCGATGACGCCGGAGGAGCTTTTGGAAGCAGGGTTGCTGATCTATCTCCAGTCGCTGGGTTTGCAGAATAGTGGAGACGTCTCTTGAAACGCGGTTTTCCTTGCCCATCTATGTGAATGTGACTTACATTCACATAGAAAGTGTCAGATGAGGGGCATGTCCATGTGGGCTGAACGGATTGACGTTTTCGGCAAGGCGGGCTGGCTTGCCGTGATCATTCTGGGCTTCATGCTGTGGTGGCCGCTGGGATTGTTGGCGTTGGGGTTCCTGAGCGCGAGCGGTCGTCTCCATGCCTGGAAAACGGCCCGGGCTGAAGGGGGCGGCTGCGGTTGGGGTAGCCCATTCGCATATGGCTGTGCCAGCCAGACGACCGGAGAAGGCGTGAAAGAATTTTTCTCCCGCGCATGGGCGCAAAGGGGTTCTGGCCGAGGGAGTGACCGTCAGACTGGCAGGAGCGGCAATGAAGCGTTCGATGCCTATCGGGAGGAAACACTCCGCAGGCTGGAGGAAGAGCAGCGCGAATTTCAGGACTATCTGCACCGCCTGCGTCAGGCTCGGGACAAACAGGAATTTGACCAGTTCATGGCCGAGCAGCGTAACCGCCGTCAAACGAGCCATGCTCAGGGTGATGAAACGCAGTCGGCAGAAAACATTGAGCATCAGCCTGCACCGTAATCTGTTTCCATCTGACGAATGCCAGCTGATGAATGAATAACGAGCGGGTGGTCCTTGGCCGGACTGCCCGTTTTGATTCTGCTTTCATGCAGACGGCTGCCAGTGCATATCAGGCTCATGCCAAGTACAGACGCCCTGAATCGATTTTCATCCTCTTCCGGCCGTTTCATCACTCTGGAGGGCGGTGAGGGGGCGGGTAAATCCACCCAGACCCGCGCCCTTGCGGAGGCGCTGGAGAGTTTGGGCATCAGAACTCTTGTCACCAGAGAACCGGGCGGGACAGAAGGTGCGGAGCAGCTTCGCTCCCTGCTGCTGTATGGCCCGGACTGGGATGGTCTGGCCGAGACCCTGCTGCATTTCGCGGCCAGGGCGCAGCACGTCGCCAGAACCATCCGGCCTGCACTGGAACAGGGTATCTGGGTTCTGTGCGACCGGTATTATGATTCGACCATGGCCTATCAGGGATATTGTCAGGGGGCGGACAGGCAGCGGATTGCAGCGTTATCGGCATGGCTGGGACTGGACCCGGAGGTAACATTAGTGCTCGATGCGCCGGTCGAGGCATCAGTGCAGCGGCTGGCTACACGCTCCGGCACCCTGACCGTGGCTGACCGGTACGAGCGTCTCGGTAAGCCGTTTTTTGAGCAGGTCCGGGCGGCTTTTCTGGATATTGCCGCGTCCAGCCCGCAGCGTTGCGTTGTACTGGACGGGATACGCCCCCCTGCCGAGGTTACCCGTATGGCGCTGGCCGCATTGGCGGAGAAGCTGGGTGATCCGCGTCTGGCCCCAGCGGCGGGGGTTGCATGACAGAGGAAACACCTCGTCAGACATCGCGGCTGTATGGCCATGAGGCGGCAGAAGCCACCCTTGCTTCCAGTGTCCGTTCAGGGCGCCTGCATCACGCCTGGCTGCTGACCGGCCCCGCCGGGATTGGCAAGGCGACGCTGGCGTACCGATTTGCCCGTTGGCTGCTGGCTGGAGCACCAGAGGGGGGAAGTTCACAACATGAGAAGAAGGCGGATAGCCCGTTATGGCTGTCGCCGGAACATCCTGTTTTCAGGCGTGTGGCTGCCGACACCCATGCCGATCTGTTGAGCATTGAGGCTGGCTGGGATGAGCGCCGCAAGCGCCAGCGCACCGAAATTGTCGTCGATGACGTGCGGGAGATTGCCTCTTTCCTCCATCTGACACCGGCGGAAGGCGGCTGGCGGGTCGTGATCGTCGATGGAGCCGATACGCTGAACCGTCATGCCGCCAATGCGCTGTTGAAAGTGCTGGAAGAGCCTCCGCCAAGAGCGATCCTGCTGTTGAGTTGTTCTTCTCCCGGCAGGCTTTTGCCGACGATCCGCTCCCGCTGCCGTATGCTGCGGCTTCAGGCGCTGGAAGCTGCGCCCATGCAGGATGTGCTGGCCACCCTGCTGCCTGATCTGGCGGCGGCTGAGCGCGATCTGTTGGCCGGGCTTGCGGAGGGTGCGCCGGGCCGTGCGCTGCAACTGGCGAAGGAGGACGGGCTGGCCCTGTCCCGTCTGGCAGAGGATATTCTGCGTGCCCCTCCATCAGCCAGCCATCGGTACGATCTGGCCGATATGCTGACTAAAGGGGACACGGCTTTTTCAACCTTCATGCTGCTGCTGCGGGCCACATTGGCCAGAATGGTGCGGCAGGCGGCGCGCTCCGGCAGTGGGTCGGATGAATTCCTTTGCCTTCGCCCACTTGATGCGTGGAGCGACGTGTGGCACGCGCTGGGACGTCTTCAGGATGAGACCGAGCGTTTCCACCTGGATAAAAGGCAGGCGATATTCGCCGGCCTCAGCCTTCTGGACCCGTCATGAACACCCGTTACTATTGCACAACCCCGATCTATTACGTGAACGGTGCCCCCCATATCGGGCACGCCTATACCTGTGTTGCGACTGACGTTCTGGCCCGCTGGAAGCGGCTGGAGGGCAGGGAGGTGTTCTTTCTGACCGGCACAGATGAACACGGCCAGAAGGTCGAGAAAGCTGCTGCCGATGCCGGGGTCGATCCTCAGACTTTCATCGACGGTATGGCCGATGGTTTCCGCGCCATGGCTGAGAAAATGAACACGTCTCATGACCGGTTTATCCGCACCACCGAGCCTGAGCACAAGAAAGCAGTGGCCGCCCTGTGGTCGAGGCTTGAGGAACGTGGAGAAATTTATCTCGGCAGCTATGAAGGCTGGTACGCGGTCCGTGATGAGGCTTTCTATGGTGAGGACGAACTCACACTGAAGCCTGATGGCAAGCGCTATGCACCGACCGGTGCGCCGGTGGAGCGGGTGACGGAGCCGAGCTATTTCTTCCGTCTGTCCCGCTGGGGCGATGCATTGCTCAAGCTTTATGAGGATCAGCCCGATTTCATTGCACCGCAGGCCCGCCGGAACGAGGTGATCAGCTTCGTCAAACAGGGGCTGACCGATCTTTCCATCAGCCGTACCAGCTTCTCCTGGGGGGTGCCGGTGCCGGGTGATGCAAAGCATGTCGTGTATGTCTGGCTGGATGCGCTGACCAATTATCTGACGGCTGTTGGCTATCCTGACGAAACCTCCCCCGCCTGGCCGTTCTGGCCGGCCGATCTGCATATGGTCGGCAAGGACATCCTGCGTTTCCACGCGATTTTCTGGCCAGCCTTCCTGATGGCTGCGGGCCTGCCGCTGCCGCGACGCGTGTTCGCGCATGGCTGGTGGACGGTCGAGGGCGAGAAAATGAGCAAGTCGCTCGGCAATACGATTGAGCCGGGTGCGCTGGTGGATGAGTTCGGCCTCGATCCGGTCCGGTTTTTCCTGCTGCGGGAAGTGCCGTTCGGAAATGATGGCGATTTCAGCCGTCGCGCCATGATCGGGCGGATGAATACCGAGCTGGCCAATGATCTCGGTAATCTGGCGCAGCGAACCCTGTCCCTGATCGCCCGCAACTGCGATGGCGCTTTGCCGGCACGGGGGGCGGAGACCGGGGAGGATGCCACCTTGCTACGTGATGCGGCCTCCCTGCCGGCGAAAATGGGTGCGCAGATCGACCGTCAGGCGTTTCATGAAGCGCTGGAGGAGGCATGGAAAGTCATCCGTGCCGCCAATGGCTATATCGACCGCCAGGCGCCCTGGGCGCTGAAGAAAACCGATCCGGACAGGATGCGGGATGTGTTGCGTGTTCTGGCCGATGTGTTGCGGATTATCGCCACGGTGATGCAGCCTTTCGTGCCTGGCAGCGCCGCCCGCATGCTGGTGCAGCTCGGCGTGCGGGAAGCAGCCGGGGAGCAGGTTCCGTTTGCTGCATTGGAGACGCATCTGGAGGAGGGTACTCGCCTGCCAGCCCCTCAGGGTATCTTCCCCCGTTTTGTTGATGAGGCTGTTTGAGCCATTATGCTGATCGATAGCCATTGTCATCTGGATTACTTCGAGGCCGAGCTGCCGGATCTGCTGAGCCGTGCGCAAGCCGCCGGGGTCGAGGAGATGGTGACAATTTCCGTGCGCCTGTCACAGACGCCATGGTTGATCGCCTGTGCGGAAGCGCATCCGGGGGTCTGGTGCACCATTGGTGTTCATCCCCAGCATGCTCATGAGGAGGCCATGCCGGAGGTCGCCGAGCTGGTGGCCCTGACCCGACATCCGAAAGTGGTGGGGATCGGTGAATCCGGCCTTGATTACTTCTATGACCGGGCGCCGGTGGATGTGCAGAAGGAAAGCTTCCGTCGGCATATCCATGCGGCGAGGGAAACCGGCCTGCCGCTTTGTATCCATGCGCGCGATGCGGATGACGATATTGCCGGCTTGCTGGAGGAAGAACACCGGAACGGGGCCTTTCCTTTTCTGTTGCATTGTTTCAGTTCCGGGCGTGGGCTGGCGGAACGGGCGGCTGCGATCGGTGGTTATTTCAGTCTGTCGGGTATCCTGACTTTTCCAAAATCGACTGACCTGCGCGCCATTGTTGCCGATCTGCCTTCTGATCGGCTGCTGCTGGAGACAGACTCTCCCTATCTTGCTCCTGTGCCGCATCGCGGCAAGCGCAATGAGCCTGCCTATATGGCCCGAACGGCGGAAACGCTGGCTTCGGTGCGTAGTGTGTCTGTTGAGGAGATCGCAGCGCTGACCACGGCCAATTTCCGCCGTCTGTTCAAAAAAACAACATGATGCGCGTCGTTATTCTCGGCTGTGGAGGCTCTGCCGGAGTTCCCCAGCTCGGTGGTGAGGATGGCAGGGGGGATTGGGGAGCCTGCGACCCATCCGAACCCAGAAACCAGCGCACACGCTCGTCAATCCTGATCGAACAGGATGGACGACGCCTGCTGATCGATACTGGCCCTGATCTACGGGCACAATTGCTGGCAACCGGTATCGCGGGCATTGATGCGGTGCTGTTTACCCATGCCCATGCCGACCACATTACCGGACTGGATGATGTCCGCATCCTGAACCGCCTGACCGGGAAGCCCATTGACGCTTACGGCAGCCCAAAAACGATTGAGGAACTGACGCTTCGCTTCGATTATGCGTTTCGGCCATGGAAACCCTCGGGATTTTACCGCCCCGTACTGGTGCCGCATCAGGTGGCGGCCGGACAGGACCTCACCATCGCCGGGTTCCCGGTGACGCTGCTCGATCAGGATCACGGCTATGTCCGCTCGCTGGGGCTTCGCATAGGCCGGTTTGCATACTCGACGGATGTCGTGGCCATGGATGCGGAGGTGCTGGATCGGTTGAAAGGCATCGACACCTGGGTTGTCGGATGCTTTCAGCGACAGAAACACGCAACGCATGCCCATATTGCTCTGGTCGCTCAATGGGCGGCCCGGATCGGGGTCAGGCGTACCGTGCTGACCCATATGGGCTATGATCTCGACTGGGCATGGATGCAGGCCAATCTTCCCCCGGGTCTTGAACCAGGTTTTGACGGGATGGAGATTCATCCCGCCTCCTGACTCTGCCGGCAGGGACTAACCGAAGCGGCGCTGCCAGGCGCGGGGGATCAGCACCGTTGTCGTGGTCAGGATGAGGGATACCGCGAAGCACGCCCAAAGACCATGCCGCCCGTAATGTTCCTGAAGGGCGGCGCCGATGGTGGCACCGACCACCAGCCCCCCCCATGGGACGATCTGCGCCAACCAGTCCAGATTGCGGTCGCCCATCATGAAGCGCCCCAGCCCGCGCCCGAATTTCGACAATGCGCCGCTGACATAGGTCAGCGCCAGAGCGACCCCTTCGACATTATCAACCACGTTGTTGAGCGCGCCCATCGCAATGACCGCGCAAACCAGAGAAGGTGTGCCCATTTCATCGCCCGGCCAGCCGGCGGCGATGCACAGCAGGGTGCTGATGAACAGCATCAGTACTGGAATCCGCAGGCGGCGCGTGGAGTAGCTCAGCATCATACCGAGAGCGTTACCGACCACAAACATGGCGATGACCAGCGCAAGACGCTCGAACCGCTCAATATTTTCCAGACTGAGCGCCACCCCCATCCGTGTGGTATTGCCGCTCATGAAAGACATGAATTCATCGACCGACAGAAAGCCGATGGCATCCGTCATGCCCGCGAGCATGGAGAGGCTGAAGACAAGTATAAAACCGACTGTGGCACGCATGATGCGCACGACGCGTGGCGTAAGAGCGAACGGCATAAAAATGGCTCCGAAAGGCGTTGATCCGTGGTTTCAGACAGTCTTCCTGCCATTGAACGGCCGGGATATACGGGTAACGCCTGACGAAAGAATGGCGCTCACGTAACAAAATATGTCGCACCACGTTTTTTTTGCCTGACCGGGTCAGCGATCCGTCAGACGCAACTCGATCCGCCGGTTTTTTGCCAGATCAGCTTCGCTATCTCCCTGGGAGACGGGCTGATAATCCGCGAAAGCGTCAGCCGAGACATGGTTGCCGGGGACACCCTGTTCGATCAGCAGCCGGGCCACATTAATGGCGCGTTGAGCCGATAGCTCCCAGTTGGAAGCGAATTTGCCATTGACCATTTTCTGCCGATCGGCATGCCCATCGACCCGCAGCAGCCAGTTGACGTTGGGCGGAAATTTTTTCGACAGCTGGATCAGCGCGGCGGCGATATCCTTCACCTGCTGGCGCCCTTGTTCGGTCAGATCGGCATTGCCGGATGGAAACAGCACATCACTCTGAAACACGAAGCGATCGCCCACCACCTGAATCCCGGGTCGCCCGGCCAGGACTTCCCGCAACTTGCCGAAAAACTCGCTGCGATATTTTTTCAGTTCCTCGACTTTCTCGGCCAGTGCGACGTTCAGGCGCATACCGAGATCGGCGATGGTGCGGTCTTTGGACTGGGACTCTTTCTCCGATGCATCCAGGGCCGACTGCACGGCGGCAAGTTGGCGGCGAATGGCTTCCAGATCGTCACGCAGCCTGTCCAGAGCGGTATCCTTGCTGTGGATGGTCTGGTCCAGTTCAGCAAGCTTTGCCTCGGCGCGTTTTACATCCTGATCACGACCGGCAAGCTGGCTTTCCAGACGGGATTTCTGCTCGGCCAGTACGACGGTCTGTGTCCTCAGACGGGCCATATCGGCTTCTTTCCCGGCCGCTTCATTGCGTAACCGTTCAAGAGAGTGTGCAAGCTGCGTGCTGTGTTGCTGCTCCAGCGCGAATTGACGAGAAATGATGGCCAGCTGCCGGTTCAGCTCATCAAGCCTGTGTTCCTTACCGGCCAGCGTGTAGGACAGAAAAGCCTGTGCCAGAACAAAGACCAGCAGCACAAAGATGATGACCATCAGCAGGGTAGACAGGGCATCTACATAGCCAGGCCAGACATGAAGGTTTTCGCCGCTGGTGTTGCGCCGCCGGGAAAGCGCCATCTCAGCCCTGCGCGTCGTCTGCCAGCGCGCCGACCGTGCGGGTCAGGATGCGCAGATCGTTGCGGAGTTCGGCAGTGGATTGAATGCGGCCCTGTTCGGCCTCGATCATCTGACGCTGCAACAGTGCTTCGACAGCGCGCATATGGGTTTGCAGCAGTTCCGACAGGCTGCGCTCTTCATCGTATCGTTCATTCAGAGTGCGCAGGATCGGGGTAAGCTGATTCTGGGCCTCCGCAATTTTGACCATCATCTGCTGGCCGGTACGCACTGTGTCGGAGAGTGATCCGATCCGCTCGGTCAATGCAAGCAGGGCCTGATGAGAGGCCTGACGGTTTTCCTCTCCCCGCGCGAGAGTCTGTTGAAGCCGTTCCATGTTTTCGGCGGTCTGTTCCAGCAGGGCCTGTACATAGACCGGCACGCTGCCTTCACCATCTGCCCCGAGCGCGCCGGAGGAAAGACGGGTCAACCCGGCCAGCCACTCTTCCAGCTCATTGAAGAAGCGATTTTGTGCCTGTCCGGCGGTCAGATCCAGAAAGCCCAGCACCAATGCGCCGGACAGACCGAACATGCTGGCGGAGAATGCGGTGCCCATTCCGGCGATCGGGCGGGCCAGTCCGGATTTCAGCTGCTCGAACATCATGTTCACATCACCGGATCCGTTGACCGACATCCCGGAGATGACGTCACTGACCCCGCCAATGGTGCGCAACAGCCCCCAGAACGTGCCTAGCAACCCGAGGAAAATCAGCAATCCGGTCATATAGCGGGACAGTTCCCGGCTTTCATCCAGACGGCTGGCAATCGTATCGAGCACCGATCGCATCGCCGAGGCGGAAAGGGTAAAGCGTTTTTCTCCCGGGCGTGTGGTGCTGGCGGCCCTGGTCACCAGCATACTGGCCATGGGGGCGAGCAGACGGGGCTGGCTGGCGCTGTCCGGTGCCTGATCGCGCCGGAAGGATACCAGCCAGCGCACTTCAGGCTCCAGCCGGGTTACCTGCCGGAGGTTCCAGATAATGCCGAGCAGAAGGATCAGCAGGATCAGCCCGTTCAGATACGGGTTATGCAGAAAGATCGGCTTCAGCGCCGGTTCCAGCGCAACTGCAATTCCCCCGACAGCAGCAAGAAACGCAAGCATCCGGAGAAGATATGCAACCGGCCTGACCATATTGGAAGCACGTGTCGAGCTGGTCGCGAGGCTCATTACGGGTGTCCTTGCGCCGGAAGAGGTTGTTCTGGCGGTTTACTGTCAGGTTTGGCGTCAGATTGGGGAGGAGCCTTGCTCGGCTGGGTTCGAATAATATCGGCTCTGTCCGCAGGACCTTTGCCGATATTGCTGCCGAGAGCGCGGACAAAAATTTTGGTTGAGGGCATGCCCGCCGCAATCAGGGCGCTTCTGATGGTCAGGGCGCGGGACAGGGACAGGCGGCGTGCGGTGGATGGATCGTCAGCGGTGCCGGGGGCATAAGCGAGGATGGTAACGCTTTCATTCGACAGCTTGCTGACTTCCCGGGCAGCCTCCCGCAACGCGTCATTGGTGGCGGGGCTGATGTCGGAACGACCTGGGCCGAACATAACCCTCAATCCTTCACCGGTTGTGGACAGCCCCCCCGGTGCATCCGCAGCCACGACAGGTGGCGGCACGGGCGGAGAGGTATGGTCGGGTGCTGAAGGCAGGGGCGGGGTAATAACAGGGGCAACAGGGGGTGTTGCCGGCATTTTTACCGGAGGCGGCGGTGTCGCCGGTTTTTTAGCATTCTCTTCTTTCGAAGAAGTCTTCTTACCGGATACAGCTTTGTGTTTCTTGCTGTTTTTGGTGGGTGACGGATGCTTGGTCACTGCTTCGTCGGTCTGCTGTCCCGTCACCGGCTTGCCGTCCAACTGATCCAGAGCACGCGTATCGACTTGTGCTTCGGCATGCGCTTCATGCAATGGCGCAGGCACGCTCATTGCGAGCGTGACCGTCAGCATGGTTCGGGAGAGGCTGGAGAAAAGGGAATACGGCATCATGCGCTTCATGGCGGTATTCATATCCTGCTCTCCAGACCAGACTCAATCCATGGAACAGCGATGAATCAACTTGTACGGGATGCGGCTACCCCATCCTGCACGATATCAAGCAGTTTGGAATGCAGATGGCCGTTGCTGGCGACGACATCTCCGGTCTGAAGCGGATCGCCACCTGCTGGATCGACGGCATAGCCACCTGCCTCCCGTACCAGCAGCAGCCCGGCGGCAACATCCCAAGGTTTCAGTCCAAGTTCCCAGAATCCATCATAGCGCCCTGCCGCAACCCAGGCGAGATCAAGTGCGGCAGAGCCGAAGCGGCGGATACCGGCCACCTGCGGCATCAATGTGCCGAGCGTGCGGGCAAAAGCCAGACGGCGTGGGGCGCTCACGGCGGCAAAAGGAATGCCGGTGGCAAACACGGCATCGTGCAGCTCCCGTCGTGCGGAGACACGGAGGCGACGCTCGTTCAGAAAGGCGCCTGCGCCTTTTTCCGCCCAGAACATTTCATCAACTGCGGGAGAATAGACCACGGCGGCGGCCAGCTCGGTGTTGCCATCGGGAAGACGCCGTTCCAGCCCGATGCTGATGGCCCAGTGCGGAATGCCGTGCAGGAAATTCGTGGTGCCGTCCAGCGGATCGACCACCCAGCGCCATGTCCAGTTATCACCACCCGACGCGCCGCTTTCTTCCATCAGCAGGGCGTAACCGGGGCGTGCCTTGGTCAGATCGTCACGGATCGACTGTTCCGAGCGCAGATCGGCCTGGGAGACGAAGTCCGACGGCCCCTTCACGCTGACCTGTAGCTGCTCCACCTCGTTGAAATCGCGCAGCAGCCGCTTGGCGGCACGCTGGGCCGCGTTCTGCATGACGGTCATATGAGGGGACAGGCGTAGGGCCATGATGCGTTGGCGCTCCGGGCGGAGAAAAAAACAAACTCGGGATGACTCGATACGCCACCCCGCCGTGCCTGAAAAGCATCGGCGCGGCAGGACGGGCATCATCATGCAGTGCGGATATTACTTCGCACGTTCCACATAGGTGGAGTCTTCAGTGCGGACCACGATGCGTTCGCCGGCCTCGATAAAGGGCGGGACCATGACGCGTACGCCGTTGGACAGCTTGGCGGGCTTATAGGAAGAAGACGCAGTCTGCCCCTTCACCACCGGATCGGCTTCCACAATTTCCAGCGTCACCTGAGCGGGCAGGTGGATGGCCACCGGATCGCCTTCGACCAGATCGACCGTTACCTGCATGTTGTCCTGCAGGAAGGCCACTGCGTCCCCCAGAATCTCGGCGGGGATCAGTGCCTGTTCAAAGGTTTCAGGGTCCATCAGAACCAGATTGTCACCATCGGTATAGGAATAGGTGTAATCCTTTTCCTCGGTCATCAGACGTTCGACCGTGTCGGCGGTGCGCCAGCGTTCATTGGTCTTGTTGCCGGTTTTCAGATCGCGCATTTCCACCTGAATGAAGGCACCACCTTTGCCGGGGGTGATGATCTGCTGCTTCAGGACGGTCCAGCGGCGTCCGTCATGCTCGATCACCTGACCGGCACGAATCAGGTTTGCCTGCTGCTTCATGGCATTAAACTCTCGGGTGGATGTAGACGAGTGTCCGGGACGGAAATATCCCGGACGGGCGGCTGTCTAGACCGAACCGCCAGAACCGGCAACCTGTTATGACGGTTAGGGCCGTTATGCATATGGGATCATCGGCATTGAGGACTTCACGCCGGGCAATGTTACCACCCCCAGCCCGGTCCCCACATGCCGCCGCCCCACCCCCAGCCCCATGGTCCTCCGCCCCATGGCCCCCAGCCGAAGGAGGCGCTTTGGTAGGCGAGGGCGGTAGACTGCGCCTGATTGGCCAGGCGTTGCTGGAACGTCATCTGCTGATAGCGGCTGAAAGAAGGCTGATCACCGACGAACAGGCATTTGCACACCACCGGATCAGCATACAGGAACGTCATCTTGTCGCCGGATGGCTGCATGACGATGCGGTTGGGGGGCAGGGTGGCAAGGCTGGTCTGGCGTTCCGGCGTATTGACGGGTTTGATGACAAAGCCCGCTGCAGACATAAGGGTTTCCTGATTGCTGATGATCTCCTCCTGAGTGGCACAGCCAGCCAGCAGGATGCCAAGAGCGCAAGGCAGCAATAAAACAGAGAGGCCGCGCAGGGCAGGATGCTTGGATGCAGTCATGGCAAAGCCTCTCCAGACAAAATGTGGCGGTGGCCATTGATGTCGCGGACGGAGCCATCTGACTCCAGATAATCCGGATCGACGGGTACTTTCCCATATCCGCCGGGAATGTCGATGACGTAAGTGGGCCATGCAAGGCCGCTGATACGGCCACGCAAGGCATGAAGGATGGCGCGTCCTTCCTCGACCGGTACGCGGAACCTTGCTGTCCCGGGGGCGGCATCCAGTTGGTGCAGATAATAGGGCTTCACCCGAAGACGCAGTATGCGGCGATAAAGCGCTTCCAACGCTTCCGCAGAATCATTGACCCCTCGCAGCAGGACTGTCTGGCTCAGCACGGGGATGCCTCGACGTTGGAAAGACTGAATTGATAAAGCTGCAAGATCAGTCAGTTCTTTAACATTATTTGTATGAAGTACCAGAAACATGGCTTTATCCGTTTCCAGAGCATCCAGCATGGCTTGCGTGACAAGAGCCGGATCAGCCACCGGCACGCGGCTGTGGATACGGATGATATCAATATGAGGAATATTATTTAATTCATTGATAATAAAAGATAATCTTCTTGGAGAAAGCATCAGCGGATCACCGCCGGTCAGAATGACCTCCCTTATCTGGGGATGACCAGCCAGCCAGTCGAGAGCAATCCTTAGCTGTTCCTCGGAAAGCACGCCTCCATCCGGCCCGACATGCTCCCGCCGGAAGCAGAAACGGCAATAGACCGGGCAGATGAGCAGTGGCTTCAACAGGGCACGGTCAGGATAACGATGGACGATGCCGGGCACGGGTGACAGGGCATCATCCCCAATGGGATCAACATTTTCATAGGGGGCGGTGATCATTTCCGCCGGATCGGGAATCACCTGCAGGCCGATCGGATCGTGTCGGTCCGTGATCAGCGCCTGCATCGCGGGGGGAATAGCAATAGCATATTGCGCGGCGACCGCCTGTAACGGTGCCTCGTCATCAATCAGCCCGGCCCGTCGCAGATCAGCCAGACTACGCAGGCTGCGTGGTGTGGACGAAGGACGGCGTTCAGTGGCGTGTTTCGTATCATGACATGAACCATCGGGCATGAAGAGCATCTAGGCTCTCAGACCTCTTCCGGCAATGAGCCTGGGCTGGCAAAGAGTTAATATGGCAAGACCGACCTGGCATCCGGACCGCTTTGCGGACCGTCTTCCCTTTCTGCACCGCCGTGCTGCACTGGCACGTGCCGTGCGGGCGTTTTTTGAGGCGCGCTCCTATCTTGAAGTCGAGACGCCCTGTGCTGTCCTTGCACCTGGTGAGGAAGTCCATCTTCAGGCATTCCGGACGGAGCGGATCGGAGTGGATGGGGTAGTGACGCCCCTCTGGCTGCATACCAGTCCCGAATTCGCCATGAAGCGGTTGTTGGTGGCCGGGGCGGGGCCGATTTTTCAAATGGCCAGGGTCTGGCGCAACGGTGAAGGCAGCGCCCGTCATGCGGCGGAATTTACCATGCTGGAATGGTACCGTCCCGGCAGTTCCATGACCGATCTGATCGCCGAGACGATGGAATTGCTGTGTTCGGTCCTGCCGCCTGTCGTATCGAGCGGCGGTGTAATCACCCGCATCGAGGAGCCGGAAATCCTGACCGTGGCCGAGGCCTTTACCCGCTATACGGGTGCCGATGTGCTCGCCACGGCTGATAATGCTCCGGCCCTCTCTGAAGCGGCCGGTGTGAGGTTGCGTGAGGGAGAAGGTTGGGAGGATCTGTTCTTTCGCCTGCTGCTTGACAGGATCGAGCCGCATCTGGGGCGGGAACGCCCGACTTTCCTAACCCATTGGCCTGTGGCGCAGGCAGCGCTGGCCCGACCCTGCCCCAATGATCCCCGCGTTGCAGAGCGGTTCGAGCTGTTTGTCTGCGGTATCGAACTGGCCAACGCCTTTGTAGAGCTGACTGATGCGGAGGAGCAGAGACGGCGCTTCCTGATCGACCGCAGCAGGCGGCAGGCGCTGGGTGGACAGACCTGGCCGCTGGACGAGGATTTTCTGGCCGCGCTCGCCTTTGGAATGCCGCAGGCGGCGGGGATTGCGATGGGATTTGACCGTCTGGCGATGCTGGCCTCCGGCGCGGACCGTATCCAGCAGGTGCAGTGGTTACCCGAGGAATAGATCGGGACGTTACAGATCGTCGGTCAGAGCGGCCTGAATGGCGGTATTCAGCGCCTTGACCCCGGCATCGGGGCCATCAGGATGGTTCCAGACCGCGCCGATGACAGCCAGAAAATCGGCTCCCGCCTTGACCAGCGGGGCGGCATTGGTTGGGTCGATACCGCCAATGGCAACGCTCGGCAGCTCCATCATCTCCGACCACCAGGTCAGCAGATCAGGGGTTGCCTCCGGCACGACCTCTTTTGAAGTGGAGGGGTAGAATGCGCCGAAAGCGACGTAATCGGCGCCAGCTTCCCCCGCGCTCATCGCCAGATCGCGACTGCCATGGCAGGAAACGCCGAGAGTCAGATCACCCAGCAGTGCCCGTGCCGCGATGACGTCGCCATCTTCCTGCCCGATATGCGCACCGTCACAACCAGTTGCCGCCACCAGATCGGGGCGGTCGTTCAGGATGACGGCAACGCCGCGATCATGGGCAACAGGGCGCAACCGGTCGATGGCATGGCGCAATGCATCATCATCAAGGTTTTTAAGCCGGATTTGAAGCGCACCGACATCGCCCGCGTCCAGCGCACGGGCGAGCGTATCGGCAAAGCTGTCGGAATTGAGCGCCGGAGGCGTGATCAGATAGAGCCTGCAGCGCTCGTCCATCACTTATCAGGCCTTGTTCTGGAAGATATCAATGATCTTCCCAAGCAGTTCCAGAGCTTCCGCACGCGGGCGCTGGAAGGTGTTGCGGCCGATGATGGAACCGTTGGCACCACCATCCCGCAAACCGCGGATGGTATCCAGCAGCTGGTCGGTGCCCGTGGTTTCGCCGCCGGAGAACACGACGATGCGGCGGCCCGCAAAGGAAGCCTGCATCACGTGCTCGACGCGCTTGGCCAGAGTGGAGCGGTCGATGTTCTGGGTTTCATAGGTTTTCTGCGCGGCTGGCAGGCTGACCGCATCGGTCGGCGGCTTCACCTTGATGATGTGGGCGCCGAGCAGGGCGGCCATATGCGCGGCATAGGCGCAGATATCGAGTGCGGTCTCGGCCTTTTTGTCCAGTTCCGGACCGCGCGGATAGCTCCATACCACCACGGCGAGACCGGCGGATTTGGCTTCTTCGGCCAGTTCACGCAGTTCTTCCATCTGGTCGAACGCATATTCGCTGCCCGGATAAATAGTGAAACCGATGGCGGAACAGCCCAGACGCAGCGCATCCGCCACGGTGCCGGTGACGGCCTGATCCTTGGTAACGGCGAGGCTGTTGGAAGAATTGACCTTCAGGATCAGCGGGATGGAGCCGGCATAGGTGCCTGCGCCGGCCTCAATCATGCCCAGCGGCGCGGCATAGGCGCTCAGCCCGGCTTCGATAGCGAGATCGAAATGATAATGCGGGTCGTAGGCAGGGGGGTTAGGGGCGAAACTGCGGGCCGGGCCATGCTCAAACCCTTGATCCACCGGCAGAATGACCAGCTTGCCGGTTCCTCCCAGACGCCCTTCCATCAGGATGCGGGCGAGGTTGGTTTTAGTTCCCGGATTGTCGCTCTCGTATTTATCGAGGATCGATTTGACGACAGGCGTGATACGCATCGGGCCGTTCTCCTGCTTGGGCTTTGTCGCGCTCGTAGCCCAGCGGAGCGCGTCTGTCACGCCGGGGTCTTGAGCCATGTGAGCAGCGTTTCAAGAGTGGTGCCGTTTCGTCCGCCCTTCAATGGCAGATGAAAGGCCGGTGGCGGTGTGGAGATCACGGGAATCCGTGCCGACTCCGCCATGAAACCGATGGCCGTACTGGCGGGGGAAGGAGAGAGAATGAGCATCAGAGGCGGGGACTCGCCCGATTGCCATGTCACGGTTTCGTCAACGGGCCATGTCGCCCGCAAAAGGGCTGCCGCCAATCCTGGTGCATTCCCGCAATCCGCGAGCGACTGAAAAGGAATATCGGGAAACTCCTTGCCGGCGGCCTGCATCATAGCCAGCCACCAACCGCATCCGCCGGATGCCAGTGCCCCCGGTGTGGAGAGCAAGCCTGCACCGGTTTGCGCGACAGAGGCATGCCGAAGTGTCCTTCTGATATCTTCCATTCCATGGACAATGACTGCGCCGAACCGAATCATGCTTGACCTTCAAGCGGTTGGCTGGTTTCAACGCAAGACAGGAATAAGTAGGCGGCGGAGGATCAATGGCCGGGAAGATTGATGCGGTGGAAGCCACTGCGCGGATCGAGGCTGCTCTGGATCGCCTCGCCAATACGGCCAGGGGGCAGCCATTCCCTCAGCAGGGACCCGATCCCAGGCTGGAGGATCTCGCTGCGCGGATCGATTATCTGGTGACACAGTTACGTGAGGTGCTGGCCGAGGACAGGCCGGCCGCACTGCCTGAACTGGAAACAACGTCGCCCCCGGTTGAGGCAGTCCCTCATGAAGCGCCGAATGATTTCTCTGCCGTAGCAGAAGCCGGCAACATGGCGGCTCCTCCCTCACCGGCATCCGCACCTGCTCCTCAGGCATATGATGGTTCATACCATTCAGTCAGCTATGGGACGCCTACGGAAGAGGGGGGGAATTTTACCCCACCTCATTATAATTCATGGCAGTAAGCCGGGACATTTCAGGTCGGGGCTCGACTCATTGGGCACCAGACTCCATGGCAGAGGCTGATGGCTGCCAGTCTCTGGGAGGGACAGGCAAATGGCGCAAGTGACGGTGCGCATCAATGGATACGCTTACACAGTCGGCTGTGAGGACGGGCAGGAGCATCATCTCCAGGCCATGGCACAGCAGGTCGAGGACCGGATCGACAATATCAAGTCGCAAGGCGGGCAGAGCGGGGAAGCACGCTTGCTGGTGCTGGCGTCTTTGATCATGGCGGACGAAATTCACGATCTGCGCCGGGAAGTCAGGCAGCTGCGCCAGGATCCCAGCCGTGCCACCTACGGGGAGACACGGCATGAGGAGGGCGTGCCTGCCGTGCAGGATGATCCAGCCTTTATTGAAAGGCTGCGACGTCTGGCCGAGCGTGCGGAAGAGATTGCGGCTTCGCTCAACCACCGTTAAAAAGGGCTGTGGAGCTGCCCGGTGCGTCAGGCACATTAATCCCCCGGGCCGATAAGCATTCCCTCGGGAACTGGCGCTGTCATGGCCGTGGTCATGATAACCGGTGCCCACCTGCTCTAGCAGGTCTGAGGAGGATGATACGCCAACGGCCAGGGTGGCTCCCCTTTTTCTTTTTTCGCACTATGGCGCGGTTGTGATGGTGTTGGCTGATCAGGACATGTCCCTTGCGGGGCGTAAGCAGGCCCTGCGCCAGCGTGCCTACGCCTTGCGCGAATCGCTCGATCCCTTGGCCGGGATAGCGCTGGGTGAAAATCTGCTCCGCGACCTTCCTCCCCTACCAGGCCATATCGTGTCAGCTTTCTGGCCTCTTCCCGGTGAACTTGATCTGCGGCCTCTGATGGCGGCGTTGTATGCGCGTGGACATCGGATAGCCCTGCCGGTGACGACGAAGAAAGGGGAAAAGCTGATTTTCCGCGAGTGGACTCCGGGCGTGGCAATGATCGAAGGGCGTTTCCGCACCTTGCACCCTGATGGGCCTGAGATTGTTCCTGAAACGGTGCTGGTGCCACTTCTGGCCTTCGACCGCACCGGGAACCGACTTGGTTATGGGGGTGGTTATTACGATCGCACCCTTGCCGCACTGCCTTCGGTGCAGGCCATCGGCTGCGCTTTCGCGGCGTTCGAACTGCAAGACGTGCCGGTGGAGGCAACGGATTTTCCACTCCGCGCCATCGTGACGGAGCGGGAGACGATCCTCTGCCCTGATCGACAGCCGGATTAGGTCAGCACTCCATTGATCGGGGTAAGAGGCTCTGGAAGCTCTTGAACCCCCAGGGCTTCGAGCAAATCAATCTCGATGCCACGCACGATCGCATTCAGCGGCAGATCGTTCTGATGCAGGCCGAAAGGCTGTTCCAGTTCGTCGCTGAGCGCATCCAGTCCGAAAAACGTGTAGGCAAGCACGCCGGTCAACAATGGAGTTGCAAAACCGAGGGTGGACACGAAGCCAAATGGCAGCAGCAGGCAGAAAATCCACGCGGTCCGATGCAGCAGCAGCGTGTAGGCGAAAGGCGTGCTTGCCGAGACGATCCGTTCGCAGCCGCCCTGTGCAGCACCAATGGCATGGAGGCGTGTCTCCAGTGTCATCATGGTGATGTCTGATATCAGACCCTGACGCCCCCATTCTGCGACGTCTTCCATGATGCTGCGCAAAATTGCTTCCGGTCGGTTACGCATGGGAAGCAGGGTGGTATGCTCCTGAGCCGAGAGATAACGCCTGGTTTCATCAAGGCCCTCTTCATCCCGTAGCCTTGCTTTCAGCAGGTATGCATAAGCGATGCACCGATTCAGGACATGCGTCCGGCCGCGATGCGCGGTGGGAAGAAAAGCGATGACATCCCGTGCCAGGGTCCGCATCTCGATCACGACCGCACCCCACAGTTTCCGTCCTTCCCACCAACGATCATAACAGGCGTTGTTGCGGAACCCGAGGAAGATCGACAGAGCCAGTCCAAACAGGGTGAACGGCACATTGCTGAATTCGGGATAGGCACCCGGATGGGCATGCAGAATAATGGCCAGGACCGTGGAGATCGCCATGATCAACGAAACTTTGGGCAGGATGACCGGCAGCACCGATCCCCGCAGGGTGAACAGCATCAGGGCGCGATTAGGCTGTTTGACGATCATGGGATGTACGCTTTACCGGCTCTTCGTTCCGATAGACAAGCAGCGCTGGACAATCAGGGGGCGGCGTGGCACGCGAAGCCCATGCGCATTGTATTTTTAGGTGACGTGGTTGGCCGTTCAGGGCGGGAAGCGGTGCTGCGTGTCCTGCCTGATCTCCGCAGCCGGTTGCAGACCGATCTGATCGTGGTGAATGGCGAAAATGCTTCCCACGGTTTTGGTCTGGCGCCGGATATGGCTCGTGATTTTCTCAATGCCGGCGCGGATGCGATCACGCTCGGCAATCATGCATGGGACCGGAAGGAGCTGATTCCCTTCCTCAGTCAGGAAAAACGGGTGGTGCGCCCGCTGAACTTTCCTCCCGGCACGCCTGGGCAGGGCGCCGTGGTGGTGGAGCTGTCAGGGGGACGGCGGGCGCTCATCATGAATGTGATGGGCCGCCTGTTCATGGACCCGCTGGATTGCCCGTTTCGGCTGACGGCACAGGAGTTGTCACGCTACAAGCTGGGTGGTGTTGCGGGGGGCGGCAGTATTCAGGCGGTCGTGATCGACGTGCATGGAGAAGCGACCAGCGAGAAAATGGCGTTCGGCCATAGTTTCGACGGGCAGGCGACGTTAATCGTCGGCACGCATACCCACGTTCCCACGGCTGACCACCAGATTCTCCCGGGCGGCACGGCCTACCAGACCGATGCCGGCATGTGCGGTGATTATGACAGTGTGATCGGTATGGGAAAGGAAGCTGCGGCTAGCCGATTCTGGCGCAAGACACCCGGTGAGCGTCTGGCGCCGTCCGAAGGAGAGGCGACAGTGTGCGGTGTTTTCGTGGAGAGTGATGATTCGACCGGTCATGCGGTCAGGGTAGAACCCATCCGGATCGGGGGGCGTCTTTCACAGATGATACCGAGCCTTTCCGCATAGGCCCGATACAGCAGCAGGAACGGCTGGCGGTTTACCGGGCAGGATAATCTGCTGTAGACCCGGCCCACGGCTTTTATGACACAGTGACAGAAATGCGGGATTGCGGCGATGGCCGGCCATAGTCAGTTCAAAAATATCATGCACCGCAAGGGCGCGCAGGATGCGCGCCGGGCGCGGGAGTTTGCCAAAGTCATCCGGGAAATCACGGTTTCAGCCCGTTCGGGCCTGCCTGATCCGGCCTCCAATCCGCGCCTTCGTGCCGCGATCAGCTGGGCGCGGGAGGTTAACATGCCCAAGGATACGGTTGACCGCGCCATCAAGAAGGCGACCGGGGCCGGGCAGGGCGATGATTACGCGGAAGTGCGCTATGAAGGCTACGGCCCTGCCGGCGTGGCAGTGATTGTCGAGGCCCTGACCGATAACCGCAACCGCACGGCTGCCGATGTTCGTTCGGCATTCAGCAAATATGGTGGCGCGCTGGGGGAAACCAACTCTGTCTCCTTTATGTTCAGCCGTGTTGGCGTCATCCGTTTCCCTGCCTCGGCAGGCAGCGCTGATGACATGCTGGAGGCCGCGATCGAGGCCGGGGCCGATAATGTGGAGAGTACGGCGGAAACGCATGAGATCACCACCTCTGTGGAGGATTTCTTTGCCGTTCGCGATGTGCTGGAAAGCCGTTTCGGCGCGCCGGAAGCCGCAAAGCTGGACTGGCGTCCCGGTACCACGGTGACGCTGGATCAGGACAAGGCCTCCAGCGTGCTGAAGTTGCTGGATGTGCTGGAAGACAATGATGATGTTCAGGCAGTCTATGCCAATTTCGACATTCCGGATGATGTGATGCAGGCTCTGTCGGCCTGATGCTGTCAGCTTCTCCTCCCGCTCAGGCAACGGTCCGGATGCTCGGCATTGATCCGGGCCTGCGCTTTACCGGCTGGGGGGTGATCGAGGCGACCGGAAACCGCTTGCGCCATATCGCCGATGGCGTGATTGCGACGGACAGCACCGAGAGTGTTCCCGCCCGGCTGCGTGTTCTGCATGACACTTTGACCAGCCTTCTGGTCACGTACCATCCGGATGAGGCGGCGGTCGAGGAAACTTATGTCAACCGCAACGGCACGGCGACGCTGAAGCTGGGCTATGCGCGTGGTGTGGCACTGCTGGCTCCGGCCCTGAGAAATGTGCCCGTTGCGGAATATGGCGCCAAGGCTGTGAAGCTTGCCGTGGTCGGGACAGGGGGGGCCACCAAGGATCAGGTGCAGATGATGGTGCAGCGTCTGCTGCCCGGCGCCACGCTGAAACGGGCCGATGCGGCGGATGCTCTGGCGGTGGCAATCTGCCATGCTCATCACCGGGCCAGCCGTTCCGCATGGGCGCGCGGTGCTGTGATGGCATGATGACGGGAAGGAAGCAGGACTTATGATCGGTCGCCTCACCGGACTGGTGGATGGGCTGGAGGAGGACCGCTGCCTGATCGACGTTAATGGCGTGGGATATGTGGTCTATGCATCCTCCCGCACCCTGGCGGCGCTGCCCCGTGCGCCGGAGGTGGCGCGAGTGCTGATCGAAACGCAGGTGCGGGAAGATGCGATCACCCTGTTCGGCTTTATCGACACGGCAGAGCGGGACTGGTTCCGCCTGCTGACCACCGTGCAGGGGGTCGGGGCCAAAGTGGGGTTGAATATCCTGTCAGCCTTGTCGGCGGGTGATCTGATTTCGGCGCTGATGGCCGGTGATCAGCGTGCCCTGACCCGCGCCAGCGGTGTGGGGCCAAGACTGGCGGCACGGATTGTCTCGGAATTGAAAGACAAGGTGGGTGCCATGCCCTCCGGCCCGATGACGATCGGCGGCGTGGGGGTGCTCAGTGCTCCCGCAGGCGGTGTGGAGCAGGATACATTATCGGCGCTGCTCAATCTCGGCTACCGCAGGCCGGAAGCGCTGGCGGCGATCCGCCGGGTGCGGGAGGCGTTGGGCGAAGAGGCAGGGCTTGATGCCATCCTGCGCCAGTGCCTGCGGGAGCTTGCACCCGGTTGAAGGGAATCAGCGATGCAGCAGCCCTGCATCGCGCCTTGCATGATCCCAGCCGACCTCTTCCAGTTCCGGTGTTTCACTCTCCTTCACCGGATAGCCGACGCACAGATAACCAATCAGCTGCCAATGGGCAGGGACATCCAGCAGGGCGTTGATCGGCTCGGGGTCGAGAATTGACACCCAGCCGACGCCCACCCCTTCCGCCCTTGCCGCCAGCCAGAAGGTGTGAATGGCCATCACGGTGGAGTAGGCGAGGGTTTCCGGCATGGTCTTTCGCCCCAAGCCATGCCCTTGTTCGGGATCAGGCTCGCAGAACACCGCGAGATGAACCGGCGCATCGTCCAGTCCAGCCAGTTTGAGCCGTGCGTAAAGCCGGGCACGCGATTCTTTACCATCGCTTTGCAGGGCTGACAGGGCATCGGCATTGCTGGTTTCGAAATTGGCACGGATTGCGGCCCGGCGGACTGCATCATCGACCAGTACAAAGCGCCATGGCTCGCTCAACCCGACGGAAGGGGCAAGACATGCTTCGGCCAGCAAGCGAGGCAGGGTATCCACTGGCAAGGGCTCGCGCCGGAAATGGCGCACATCGCGACGCCAGCGCAAAAGACGATGCAATTCCTGCCTGAAGGCGGAATCGAAAGAGACCGGATCCGTCATCTATATGCCAACCTCCCTGAAAAGAGGATTTACCCCCTGTTCGTTCTTGTTTTTGCGCCGTATCCCTGTCCAGATTGCGGAGGAAGGATTCGTCCAGCACAGTGTAGCGGCCATGCCTCATCCATAAAACCGCATAACACTGATCATTTGTTGTTTTAACCGCTTCGCTGATCATCCGGGAAACGATCTGCCTTATGCCTGAACACGATCCTCATCAGGAGAACCGGACCGTCAGCAGTGTCCGGTTGGAGGATGATGCGGCGGAAGCCTCCCTGCGGCCGCAGTCCCTGGCTGAATTTATCGGCCAGCGGGCCAGCCGGGAAAATCTCTCCATTTTCATTCAGGCCGCAAAAGCGCGTGGAGAAGCGATGGACCATGTCCTGCTGCATGGCCCGCCGGGACTGGGCAAGACCACGCTGGCGCAGATTGTCTCGCGGGAGTTGGGGGTCGGGTTTCGCGCTACCTCCGGACCTGTGATCCAGCGGGCAGGGGATCTCGCGGCGATTCTGACCAATCTTCAGCCGAGAGACGTTCTGTTCATTGATGAAATTCATCGCCTTCAACCCGCGATCGAGGAAGTGCTCTATCCGGCCATGGAGGATTTTCAGCTCGATCTGATCATCGGTGAGGGACCGGCGGCGCGCTCGGTGCGGATTGATCTGGCGCCTTTTACGCTGGTGGCGGCGACGACGCGGGCCGGGCTGCTGGCGACACCGTTGCGGGATCGGTTCGGCATCCCGCTGCGCCTGATTTTCTATACGGCCTCCGAGCTGGAACTGATCGTGTCGCGAGGTGCAGAAAAGCTTGGTTTTGATCTGAGCCGGGAAGGGGCTGCGGAAATTGCCCGGCGCTCCCGCGGGACACCACGTATTGCGGGACGATTGCTGCGCCGGGTGCGGGATTTCGCGATGGTTCAGGGTGTCTCCCCTGTCGACCGCTCCACCGCCGATGCGGCCCTTCAGCGGCTGGAGGTGGATTCGCTGGGGCTGGACGCGATGGACCGGCGCTATCTGCACCGGATCGCGGTGCATCATGCCGGTGGGCCGGTCGGGGTCGAGACATTGGCGGCGGCTCTGGCCGAGGCGCGCGATACGCTGGAAGATGTTATCGAACCTTATCTGATCCAGGAAGGGCTGATTCTGCGCACCAGCCGTGGACGCATGCTGGGTGAAGCGGGCTGGCGGCATCTTGGGCTGGTGCCTCCCCCATCGGCAGCGGGTGGCCAGCCGGATATGCTGACCCTGTTGCATCGCGATGGCAGTGCAGATGAATAAGCCGTAGGAAATTATCCATGATCATGGAAGGCCGCCATCACTATCCTGTCCGCATCTATTATGAGGACACGGATGCCGGTGGCATCGTCTATCACGCCAATTATCTTCGCTTTGCGGAACGGGCGCGGACCGAAATGCTGCGGGATTGCGGCGTGCCCCATGCGGAATTGACGGACGATCACGGCCTGATGTTTGTGGTGCGTCGCGTGAGGATCGATTATCGCAGACCTGCGCTTCTCGACGATCTTCTGACGGTGGTAACGCGCGTCGAATCGATGGGTGCGGCGTCGGCTGAGTTGGAACAAAGGGTGGAAGGGCCGGAGGGCGAATTGCGGGCCTTGCTGCGTATCGGGTTGGCCTGCGTAAAAATTGATGACCAGAAACCGGCCCGCGTGCCGGATCGCTGGAAAGAGGCATTGGATGAATTGTCGAGATCGGGTACCAGCCCGGTTCCGACCTTGGGAGAGCAATAGTGGACCGCGCTGTGGAAGCGACCAATCTGGCAGGTAACGCCGCCGCTGGCGGCGACCTGTCCTTGCTCGGCTTGTTCCTGCAAGCTGATGCCATCGTGAAGATCGTGATGCTGCTGCTTTTGTTTGCCAGCATCTGGGTCTGGGCCGTGGCAATCGACAAATATGTCAGCCTGCGCCGGGCCAATAGGGCCGCCGATGCGTTCGAGGACCGTTTCTGGTCTGGCGGCAGTCTGGACGAGCTTTATGAAACCGAAGGCGCCAAGCCGACCAATCCAATCGCCGCCGTGTTCGGTGCCGCCATGGGTGAATGGCGACGGACGGCACGGATTGCCGGGACCGATTTCAGCCGCTCCGGTGTGAGGGAGCGTACCGATCGCGCCATGGGTGTGACCATCGGGCGGGAAATGGACCGGCTGGAACGCTGGATGGTGTTTCTGGCTTCCGTCGGCTCTACAGCGCCGTTTATCGGCCTGTTCGGGACGGTGTGGGGCATCATGAACTCCTTCTCCTCCATTGCCGCCATGCACAACACCAATCTTTCCGTGGTGGCGCCGGGCATTGCCGAAGCTCTGTTTGCAACTGCAATGGGGCTGGTTGCCGCTATTCCTGCGGTGCTGATCTACAACAAGCTGAGCACCGACATGGCGCGTTTCGCAGCAAGGCTGGAAGCGTTTGCGGCGGAATTCGGCGCGATTCTCTCCCGTCAATCCGAAGAGCGCCCGTGACCTGAGCAGGGCTTTGCTCAGCACCACGTCGAATGTCAGCAAGGAATTTATCATGGCGATGTCAGTAGGCGGCGGTAACGGACGCGGAAAAGGGCGTTACCGCCCCATGGCCGAAATCAACGTGACGCCGCTGGTTGACGTCATGCTGGTGCTGCTGATCGTGTTCATGGTGACGGCACCGATGCTGACTTCCGGCGTCAATGTCGATCTGCCCAAGACCAATGCCGCACCGGTCAATCAGGACAACACCCCGCTGACCGTGTCGATCAAGCCGGATGGCAGCGTCTATTTCCAGAACGATCAGGTGCAGCTTCCCGAGTTGGTCGCCAAGCTGCAGGCCGTGGCGCAGGACAACAAGGATCGCCGCATTTTCGTGCGTGGCGACAAGGATGTGAACTACGGAACGGTGATGCAGGTGATGGGCACCATCACGCAGGGCGGTTTTACCAAGGTGGCGCTGCTGGCTGAACAGCCTGGCCCGGCAGTGGCTGGTTCGGACGCAAAAACTGCGCCTGCTGCCTCTTCTGCCAAACCCGGCAAGCGTTGATTCTCTGAAGGTGATGGCAAACACACGATGAGGGTGTTCCTGCGGGATATGGTCATGGCCGGAGCGGTGGGGAGGGTGCCATGCGGCGCATGAACCCCTCGCTGAGCCGTGGGGCTGCGATTTCCTTTGCCGTTCACGTGCTGGTGCTGGCCATTATCATGATCGGGATTCCGTTTACGCCGCCCCCATCGCCGCCGGAAGACAAATCGGTCGAAGTGGAGTTCGAAGGGCCGGCGCAAACGGCGCGGAAAGCGGAGCAATCCGGTCAGGTTGCTGCGCCGGCTGACCGGGAGGATAACGACGAAAAGGAAACGGCGACTCAGCCGCCAAAGCCGCAGCCGACGGAACCTCCACCCCCGCCACCTCCCCCTCCGCCGCCTCCGCCGACCTCGGCGCCTGCTGCGCCTTCGCCGGTGCAGCCGGAGCCGCAGCCTCCGCGTGAGGAAAGCCCGGAGCCGTCGCCTGTCGCACCGCCTCCGCCGCCTGCGCCTCCGCGGCCGGTGCAGCAAGCCCAGCCTGCGCCGCCATCGCCGATTCCTCCGCCGCCGAAGCCTGTGGAGGCGCCGCCGAGCAAGACGCATCAGCCGAACGAGACCAAAAATCCGGCTGCTGACAGCCCGGCCAATGAAAATACGCTGGAGAAGGCGCTGGCCAAGCTTCAGAAGCAGACCAAACCGCCGACGGCTCACCCCAATCCTGCATCAGGGGCAAGGCGAAATGGCGGAGGGTCACCGACCTCTGATGACACTGCCTCGCTCAGTGCCGTGCAGCGTGGTGCGGTGGGTGATCGGGTGCGCGAATGCTGGACCATTGATGCCGGGGCTGAGAACGTGAAGGATTTCTCGGTTATCCTGGATGTCGATACGCGTCCGGGGGGTATTGCTTATCGCGCCACGATCGATCCGGCAGAAGCGGGTAAAATGAGTAATCCGGTGTTCCGTGCCTTTGCTGAACGGGCCAGACGGGCGGTACTGGACAGCCGCTGTGCAACTTTACCATTGCCGTCGGAGCTGGCCGGAAAACCGTCATCTTTCAAATTCCGTTTCAGACCATGAACCAGCCGGGCTTGGAACGTGACAGACTTGGAACGTGACAGGCTTGATGCTCTGCCACACAAATGCCTGCCTAACAGGGCAAGATCCTTCCAGGAGGAATCGCAATGACGCATGAAGACCGTATCCCGGACCGCATAGCCGAGCAGCTTATGGGGCTGCGGCGGCGTGATATGCTGGGCTTTTCCGCTGCGGCGCTTGCCGCACCGCTGGGTTTTGCAGGTCCCGCTATGGCCCAGCAGGCCGCGGGCCAGTCTGCCGTCATTGATGTGGATCGCGCCCGGACTGCCCCGATCCCGATCGCCATTCCGTCTTTTGGAGGCGGTTCCCAGCTTGCGCAGGATATGGCCGGTGTCATCGCTGCCGATCTGGAACGCAGCGGACTGTTCCGCATCGTGGCACCCGGTGCCTATCCTCAGCAGAGTGGGGATGTGCCAAACTTCCAGAGCTGGGGAGCCATCGGTGCGCAGGCGCTGGTGACGGGCAATGTTTCCGGCAGTGGCGGCAGCGTGCGCGTTGAATTCCGTCTGTGGGACGTACTTCCGCAGCAGCAGATTCAGGGTACAGCTTACACCACGACATCCGGTAACTGGCGCAGGATCAGCCACATCATCGCTGATGTGATTTATGAGCGGATGCTGGGCGAAAAAGGCTATTTCGATACCCGGATCGTCTATGTCTCCAATACCGGGCCACGCACCAACCGCACGAAGCGGCTGGCGGTCATGGATCAGGACAGTGCGAATAACCGCTATCTGACCGATGGCAGCTGGATGGTTCTGACGCCACGTTTTCATCCTACGCGGGATGAGATCGTCTTCATGAGCTATGCCAATAACCGCCCGCGCGTTTACACGTTCAACCTTGCCACGGGCGGCCAGCGGATGCTGGGCGAGTGGCCGGGCATGACCTTTGCGCCGCGTTTCTCGCCTGATGGCTCCAGTGTGGTGATGTCGATGACACGGGGAGGCGGATCGGATATTTACGTGGTCGGCCTTGGTGGCGGTGGTCATCGTCAGCTTACAAATTCCGGCTCGATTGATACCAGCCCGTGTTTCAGCCCGGATGGCAGCCAGATCGTGTTCAACTCCGACCGGGGGGGCGATCAGCAACTTTATGTCATGGGGGCCGACGGCTCCGGTGTGCGGCGCATCAGCTTCGGCAGCGGACGTTATGCGACACCGGTCTGGTCTCCGCGCGGTGATCTGATCGCGTTTACCCGGCTTGGCTCTTCGGCCTGGAACATCGGTGTCATGAAACCCGATGGCTCAGGTGAACGTATTCTTGCGCAGGGATACGATGTCGAAGGGCCGACTTTCTGCCCCAATGGCCGTGTGCTGATGTTCTGGTCTGCTTCCGGCGGTCGGCAGAAGCTCGTTTCTGTCGATATTACTGGCTTTAATGAACGTCCTGTTCCAACACCGACCGATGCCAGTGATCCTGCCTGGTCGCCTTTGGCTGGATAAGATTAAAATCTGGAGAGAAGTCGTTTAGGTGCTGGTGAAGATATTGACCGATTGCGTAATGATTCGATAATCCGCCTGGCAAGACGTGGCGGGATCAATCCTGTTCGCAAAAAAACCGGGAACGCACGTAAACAGCCTGTCAATTTGTGTAGGGATACAAAAGCAATGAACTACAAGCTTTTCGGCGCGATGGCCGTTGTCGCCCTTCTGGCGGCGTGCTCCGGTAGCGATCAGTCTGCCAATCAGGGCGGTGCAGGTGCTTCCACCACTGCGACCGGTGTTGTTCCTGGCAGCCAGGAAGATCTGGTCCAGAACGTTGGTGACCGCGTATTCTATGCGTTCAACCAGTCTTCCCTGAGCACCGATGCCCAGGGGACTCTGGATCGCCAGTCTGCCTGGCTGCAGAAATACCCGCAGGTGAGCGTGCAGGTTGCCGGTAACTGCGATGATCGCGGCACCGAAGAATACAACCTCGCCCTTGGTCAGCGTCGTGCCAATGCCGCCCGTGACTTCCTGGTGGCTAAGGGCGTCGCCTCTTCCCGCATCACCACCATCAGCTACGGCAAGGATCGCCCGACCGCTGTTGGCGATGACGAACAGGCATGGGCGCAGAACCGTAACGCCATCACCTCGGTTCACTGATAACAGGATCGTGTCGTTGTGAAGGCAGCAGGGCTCTTCACCCTCTTGCCTTCTGGCGGCAGACAGGATCAGGTCAGGAAGCAGTGCTTCCTGACCTTTTTTGTTTCCCGGAGGAATTCCATGAAGCCCATGGCTAGGCCGTTGCTGGCTGCGATCCTTGTGGCGGGACCAGCTTTTCTCGCTGCCCCTGATACTGCGTCTGCGCAGATAGAGAGCCGCGAAGGCATTGCCCTGCAAAACCAGATTCTGGAGCTTCGACAGCAATTGCAGGAGCTGGGCAGTCAGGGCCGAGGCAATATCGTTACGACTGCTCCTGTCCAGTCGCAGGGCAATGTGAACGGTGATCTGCTGGCTCAGCTTCTCCAGCGGGTGCAGACTTTGGAAGAACAGGTTCGCACGGTGCAGGGTCGTATCGACGATCTCGATAACCGCATGAAAACGCAGTCCGATGAGCTGGCCAAGCAGATGGAGGATCTGAAATATCAGCTGGGGGGGGCGAATGGTAGCAATGCCCCTTTAGCCGCACCCCGCGCTAGCGGGGCGCAGAGTGCTGAAAGCAGGCCGGTAACTGCGCCGCCGCCACAGACGGTGGCGCCGGCACCGACGCCCCAGCTTTCGTTGCAGGCAGGATATTCCGCACTGGCGCGTCGTGACTATGCAGCGGCCGAGGCAGCCGCGCAGCAGATTCTGAGTAATCCTCGCCATCCCCATGCGTATGATGCCCAGTATTTGTTGGCTCAGGCTTTGGCCGGACGACGGGACTGGCAACAGGCCGCCCTGACCTACGATACGGTCTATAAGCGCAACAAGACGGGGGCGCATGCGGCGGAATCCCTGCTTGGACTGGCCAATGCTCTGGGGGCTATCAATGAGAAACCAGCTGCTTGCGCGACGATTGCCAAACTTCAGAAGGAATTTCCTTCTGCTGCAACCGGTACCAATGTGAAGGCGGCCAGGCTCCGCTATGGCTGTTCCTGAAAACCAGCAATCTGGCTTGGAGACTGAAAGTCGGTATCATGATCGGGTCACGCCATCCGCGTTCGCGGAGGCAATGGCCCGGATTGTGCCACCGGTATCGCAGCGGGTCGCTGTGGCGGTGTCCGGTGGATCGGATAGTCTGGCTCTCGCCCTGTTGGCAGCCAGGTGGCAGAGGTCCCGCGGTGGTTCGGTTCTGGCACTGGTGGTTGATCATGGACTCCGCCCGGAATCGGCTTTTGAAGCGCAGCTCACGCTGGAGCGGCTGAAAACACAAAAAATTGAAGCCCGTTTACTCCGGCTGACCACGCTCCAAAGGGGCAGCGCGATCGCAAGCCGAGCCAGAGCCGCCCGTTATGATGCGTTGATTGGCGCTTGCCGGAACGAAGGCATCATTGATCTTTTGCTGGGCCATCACCGGCAGGATCAGGCTGAAACGATATGGATCAGACAACAGGCCGGCAGTGCCGTCATGGGCCTGGCAGGAATGGCACTGCTCCGGGAAGCAGCTGATATCCGCCTGTTGCGTCCTCTACTTGCTTTCAACAAAGCGTCTCTGAGGAATGTGGTACGCGATTATGGTCTGGACTGGGTAGAAGATCCGTCCAATCACTCTCCTGCCGCAGGGCGCACACAGGCGCGAGAAGTCGTGGAGCGGGATGGCCCGCAGCAGGACCAGCTGCTGGAAATGGCCCATCACGCAGCCATGACCAGACGTGTGCAGGAGCAGACGATTGCACAGGAACTCGCTGCAACTGTGTCTTTTCTGCCCGAAGGATATGCGCTGGTCAGTGGAAACACTCTGTCATGTCCCTCCCTTGCGGCTGTTCTGGCGGCAGTCAGCGGAAGAAACTACCGCCCCCGTCATGCCCGGCTGACGCCTTTCCAGCATGGCTTGCGACCCATGACGTTGGAAGGCATCCGGGTGCTGCCTGCGGGCCGCCTGCCTGGAGACTGGCTGATCGTTCGTGAGCATGCTGCGCAACAGGCCCCCATTGTTGCAAAAGACAGAGGGCTTTGGGATCAGCGTTTCCGTATCCACGATCCGTCGGGAGATGCAGAGGCAAAAGGCTTGTCCCTCGGTGCGCTTGGCAAGGACGCGAAGCTGTTCCGCTCACGCGATGGCCTTCCTTCGGCCATTTTGCAGACACTCCCCAGCTGGCGGCATGGAGAGAAACTGATAGCGGTGCCGCATCTTGGTATCTTGAGAAGCGATCCGGGTGCGACAATTTGTCTCAGCCCGGCGCAGCCAGCCACTGGAGCCTTGTTTCAGCCTGCTATCATGGGCTGAAGGGTCCGCCAATCCGCAGTTATTAGTGGCAAGGGGGTGCGCTGGATAAAAAGAGTGCTTATGTTGGCACAGCTGACAAAATCCCTGAGCGGATGCAAGCAGCAGATGATTTCATTTTAGGGCCTGCTTTCGCCCCGGGACGCACTGATGATGGGTAATTTCGGCCGTAACCTGGCCTTATGGGTGGTCATCGCTCTGCTTCTGGTTGTGCTGTTCAATCAGTTCCAGCCGGGTGGCGGAAAGCCGCCGGAAGCGCAGATCGCCTACTCGGACTTCATTGGCGAGGTTAATGGCGGTCGGGTACGGAGCGTCACGATCCAGGGACATAATGTGTCCGGTTCGATGACGGACGGCAAAGCATTCCAGACCTACACTCCCGATGACCAGAGTCTGGTGCAGCATCTGACCGACAAGGGTATCAGGGTGGTGGCCAAGCCGGAAGATGGGGATGTTTCGCCGTTCCTGCATTACCTGTTGTCATGGTTTCCGTTCCTGCTGCTGATTGGCGTATGGGTTTTCTTCATGCGCCAGATGCAGTCCGGTGGCGGGCGGGCCATGGGTTTTGGCAAATCTCGCGCCCGCATGCTGACCGAGAAGCAGGGGCGTGTAACCTTTGAGGATGTCGCCGGTATTGACGAAGCAAAGGGTGAGTTGCAGGAAATCGTTGAATTCCTGAAAGACCCACAGAAATTCCAGCGTCTGGGCGGCAAGATCCCCAAGGGTGTTCTGCTGGTCGGCCCTCCCGGCACTGGTAAAACGCTGCTGGCGCGCGCCATTGCCGGTGAGGCGAACGTTCCATTTTTTACGATTTCCGGGTCCGACTTTGTGGAAATGTTTGTCGGTGTCGGCGCCAGCCGTGTGCGTGACATGTTTGAGCAGGGCAAAAAAAATGCACCCTGCATTATTTTCATCGACGAGATCGATGCAGTCGGACGTCATCGTGGTGCCGGTCTGGGTGGGGGCAATGACGAGCGGGAGCAGACCCTGAACCAGATGCTGGTGGAGATGGACGGCTTCGAATCCAATGAAGGCGTCATTCTGATCGCTGCCACCAACCGTCCCGACGTGCTTGATCCGGCGCTGTTGCGTCCTGGTCGCTTCGATCGTCAGGTGGTCGTGCCGAATCCGGACGTGGCCGGGCGGGAGAAAATCCTTCGCGTGCATATGCGCAAGGTGCCGCTGGCCAGCGATGTCGATCCCAAGGTGATCGCACGCGGCACCCCCGGTTTTTCCGGTGCCGATCTCGCCAATCTGGTCAACGAGGCTGCGTTGCTGGCGGCGCGTCTGTCCCGCCGCACTGTCTCCATGGCCGAATTCGAGGATGCCAAAGACAAGGTCATGATGGGGGCTGAACGCCGCTCCATGGTCATGTCCGATGCCGAGAAGCGCATGACGGCCTATCATGAGGCAGGCCATGCGCTGTGCGGTATCTATGAGCCGGACAGTGATCCCCTGCACAAGGTCACTATTATTCCTCGTGGTCGGGCGCTTGGTCTGACCATGAACCTGCCGGAAGGCGACCGTCTGAGCTACTCCAAATCCTATTTGCTGGCGAAACTTGTGCTGACAATGGGTGGCCGTGTCGCGGAGGAGCTGATTTTCGGCCCCAATCAGGTGTCCAACGGTGCTTCCGGTGACATCAAGCAGGCTACGGACATCTCCCGCCGCATGATCACGGAATGGGGCATGAGCGATAAGCTCGGCATGATTGCTTACGGTGATAACAGCCAGGAGGTCTTTCTGGGTCATTCGGTGACCCAGTCCAAGAACATCTCCGAGCATACGGCCCGTGAAATCGAGGCCGAGGTCAAACAGATGATCGACCGTGCCTATGCGCGCGCAAGGGAAATCCTGACCCAGCATATCGATGAACTTCATCTGCTGGCCCAAGGTTTGCTGGAATATGAGACCCTGTCCGGTGAAGAAAGCCGCATGGTGATGCGCGGCGAGAAGATCGAAAAGAAAGTTGTGGATGAACCGATGCCGGAAACACGTCGGTCTTCTGTTCCCACAACAAGCCGTCCGGCGACGCCTCCACCCGGTGAAGGGTTTGGGGCAGCCACTCAGCCGGGCTGACAGGCTGAGATGATGCGCCATCAGGAGGCGGGAGCACATAAGGACATTCTTGCTCCCGTCGAGCCGCTTGGGCTGTTGAATGCAGAGGCAGCGCGTCTGGCTGTATCGTCAGGTGCGGCGGTGCCTTTTCTCGGCGGTCCGTTGGCATTTTCTCTATATAGAAAAGGTGATTCCGTTTTTCCTGCGAGCCGGCTGGAAGAACCGGAAAGGAAGAGACTGACAGCCCTCCGCCCCCGCTGGGCCGGTTTTGCGCGACCGGCCATTATGGGCATCATCAATGTCACGCCAGACAGTTTCAGCGATTCCGGTGATCGCTTCGATGTTGGTCGTGCCGTTGCCGATGCAGAAGAGATGCTCGCTCAGGGGGCCGATATTCTGGATATCGGGGGGGAAAGCACCCGTCCGGGCAGTGTTCCCGTGCCCCCTGAAGAAGAACAGCGGCGCATTTTGCCGGTCATCAGCGCTTTGGCAGCCAGAGGGGCGGTGATTTCTGTCGATACGCGCAATGCCTCCACCATGCGGAAGGCGTTTGATGCGGGGGGGCGTATTTTCAATGATGTCTCCGGCCTGACGCATGATTCTGCTTCACTTCGTCTTGCGGCGGAGGCTCAGTGTCCCGTGGTGCTGATGCATATGCGCGGTACACCGGCGACGATGATGGATGGCGCCAACACCGCCTATGAAAACGTGGTCGAGGATGTTTTTTACGAGTTGCAGCATCTGCTGAACGAAGCTGAAAAAGCAGGTATCCGTCGAGATAATATCGCCCTTGATCCCGGGATAGGCTTTGCCAAGCTGAACCGTCACAGCGTGGCTTTGCTGGATCGGTTGCCTTTGCTTGCTACACTGGGTTGTCGCCTGCTGATTGGCGTATCGCGTAAAGGTATGATTGCGGCACTGGCCGGGGACAGGACTATTCCTCCGAAACAGCGTATGCCCGGTTCGGTGGCAGTTGCTTTGCACGCCCTATCGCGAGGGGCCGATATTTTGCGGGTTCATGATGTGGCCGAAACGGTGCAGGCCGTCAAAATCTGGATGGGATTGGAGGCTGGTTGAAGCGATGAATACCGAAACCCGTCTATGGGCTGATGGCTTCGGCTTTGATCCGACATGACGCAGAAACGTCTCTTCGGAACCGATGGCATTCGTGGTACGGCGAATACCGCCCCCATGACGGCGGAAATCGCCCTGCGGGTCGGACAGGCGGCAGGGCTGCTGTTTACGCGCGGCGATCACCGGCACCGGGTGATTATCGGCAAGGATACCAGACTGTCGGGATATATGATCGAACCGGCGCTGACGGCTGGTTTCATTGGTGCGGGCATGGATGTGACCCTGGTCGGGCCATTGCCGACACCGGCTATTGCGATGCTCACCCGCTCCCTGCGGGCTGATCTTGGCGTCATGATCTCGGCATCCCATAATCCTTATGAGGATAACGGTATCAAATTGTTCGGGCCGGATGGTGAAAAACTGTCCGACGCGACCGAGATGGAAATTGAGCGACTGCTTCATGCCGATCTGTCCGGCCAGCTTGCTGCGCCTGCCGCACTTGGCCGGGCTGCCCGTCTTGAAGATGCAGCAGGACGTTACATCGAAAGCGCCAAGTCAACCTTTCCCAAATCGCAACGTCTGGATGGTCTGAAAATCGTGCTCGACTGTGCCAATGGCGCGGCCTATCGCGTTGCGCCGACGGTGCTGTGGGAGCTGGGCGCAACGGTGATCCCGCTGGGTGTCAGTCCGGACGGGTTCAATATCAATTCCGGCTGTGGTTCGACGGCTCCGGATTATCTATGTGCTCAGGTGGTGAAGCACGGCGCTGATCTGGGTATTGCGCTTGATGGCGATGCGGATCGTCTGCTGGTCTCCGACGAGCGCGGGCATCTGGTGGATGGGGATCAGATCATCGCATTGATTGCCAGAAGCTGGTCTGCCAGCGGTCGTTTGCGCGGTGACGGCGTTGTGGCGACGGTCATGTCCAATCTGGGGCTGGAGCGCTTTCTGAAAGCAAACGGGCTGATCCTGGACCGGACCCGTGTCGGTGACCGCTACGTGGCCGAGCAGATGCGGGCAACAGGCCGCAACATCGGTGGTGAGCAGTCTGGTCATGTCATCCTGTCTGATTATGCGACCACCGGAGATGGGCTGATTGCTGCGTTACAGATCCTGTCCGTTTTGGTGGAGGAGGGAAGACCGGCCTCTGAGACATGCCGGGTATTTGCTCCTTTGCCACAGAAACTGAAAAACGTGCGCTATCATCGGGATAATCCGCTTCTTCATCCCAGAGTGAAGCAGGCGATTGCCGATGCTGAAAGCGGCTTGAACGGGCATGGGAGACTGCTGATCCGACGCAGTGGAACGGAGCCGCTGATCAGGGTGATGGCGGAGGCGGAAGATGAAACCACCGTCATCCGTATCGTCGATGAGTTATGTGATATTATTGCTGTGTCAGCAGAGTCTGAAACACAGGTGCATTTGTCATGAAAGGGCGTGTGCTTTCAGTGGCTGGCTCGGATTCCGGTGGAGGGGCCGGTATTCAGGCTGATATCAAAACCATTACGGCGCTGAATGGTTATGCTTTGACAGCATTGACTGCGTTGACGGCGCAGGACACTCAGAATGTTCATGCCACGCTTCCGGTGCCTCCCGATTTTGTGGCTTTGCAAATCCGTTTTGCTCTGGGTGACCCTGGTGTCGATGCTATTAAAACCGGAATGCTGGCAAACGCAGCGACTGTGCAGGTGGTGCTGGATGAGATCAAAAACTCTGCCAGACTGATGACTACCCGGCTTCCTTTGGTGGTCGACCCTGTCATGATCGCAAAGGGAGGAGAATCCCTGCTTGATCCTGAGGCTGTTGCGCTGGTGCGAGAGGGACTGGTACCTGCGGCTTCTGTGCTGACCCCCAATCTGCCGGAAGCATCAGCCCTGACAGGATTATCCGTGATTGATGAAGCCAGCATGAAACAAGCCGGTCAGTTTTTGCTTGAGAAAGGGGCCCGTGCGGTATTGCTCAAAGGTGGGCATTTGCAAGGACCAAAAGTCGTTGATCTGCTCATGACACAGGATGGCGTCAAACGCTACGAGGCACCCAGAATTGAGACGAGGCATACGCACGGAACCGGCTGTACGCTGGCCAGCGCGATCGCAACCGGTCTGGCACAGGATATGACGCTGGAAGATGCCGTGACCCGCGCGATCAGCTATGTCAGGGCGGCCATGATCAGGGCTCCCGGTTTTGGGGGCGGCCACGGTCCGCTGAACCATGCCATTACCGTCAATCGTCTGACGCGCTGGGATTGAGATTCTCGCAGCTTTAAGCTTTCCAAAGACCGGCAGCATGGTCGGCAGCATCAACGCCCGCAACCGGCTGCACGTATGGATCGCTTGCCGCCTGCCATGGTTGGTTAGTGGGTATGGCGTGCCCAAGGCCGGGAACAAGATGCAGTGATACCAGCGTTTCACCATCTCGTTGCCAGTTGATTCCCTCCAGCCTTGCAGCCTGCTCAGGTAACATCTCTGTCTGCATATGATGCGGAAGACGGTGTAGACTGAGAAACTGCCTTGCCAGCAATCCGGCATTCAACGGTGAAACTACCCCGTCAACCAGCCCGTGCCAGATGCTGATGCGCGGCCAGCGCGCTACATTGGATGGTGCAAGGACTCGTGCGCAGGCTTCCAGATACTCATCACTGTAAACGGGCAGGCCTTTTTTCATCAGCGACAGGGCACCAGCAGGTGTTTTGACGACATTGATGGGCAATCCCGCAAACAGCATGCCGGACGCAAATATGTCCGGATAGGTTGCCAGCATGGCAGCAGCCATGGCTGCACCTGCGGATAATCCTGCAATATGTATCCGGTCAGGATCAACCGGATACGTTGTGCAGGCGTAACGTATCATGGAAAGAATCGAGATGGCTTCCCTGCCATGGCTGCCAATATCTTCAGGCCGAAACCAGTGGAAGCATCCAGCCGTATGATTGGTTCTGGACTGGACAGGTAAAATAAGAGGTGCATTGAGGCGTTCCGCCAGGGTGATCCAACCGGATGCGGCGGCAAATGCCTCGGCATTTTGCCCGCATCCATGCAGCAAAATCAGAAGCGGGCAGGGTTTCTTTTGTTGTCGAGAGGACGGAGGATAGACAAACATATTCAGTCGGCCCGGATCAGGACCGAAATGATCGATCCTGACAGGCCTCTTTTCCAGCAAGGTGGCTTGCTGGATGAGCGGAGACGGCGCTGCCTTTTGCAACAGTTCCGCTGCATGACGCGCTGTCCGCACCCATGATCGAATCAGTTTCATGTATCAGGAACAGCCGCGGCTCGATCGGATTTTTTCACTGAGTCGGAAGTTGTTTCCAGTAGGATTTGAAAAACCCCCGGCTGTCCAGCTTGGCCTCATGCGGAGAACGCAGTGGCTCTTTCCCTTTGCAGGACCAGGTGAAGGGAGAATTGTGGCCAATGACATACATAGGGACGAAATCCGTATCCGGATGTCCCTGGCACCATTCCGTAATGGGACCGGGTGTACCAAGGGTTACATCCGCCTTTCCACAGGGCAGATTGGCTCCTGGGCTGCATATCCACACGGCATGATCCATGCAGCGCCATTGCAGCATGGAAGAGGCATGCGGTTTCAGATCGAACAGTGCATCCCCCTTGGTATGAAGCGAAGAAGGGATCGGGCGTACTGTATCATTGGTGCCGATGGATTTGCAGTACGCCACCGGATCCTGAACACCGTCTGCCGCCCTGGCCATGCTGGAAACCAGTGTCAGAAGGCTGATGGCTGCAAGGGAGGATTTTAAAAGAACCATTACACTGTCTGCTTTTTGATCGGGGCGACGAATTGAGGCTCCGTGTCCCACGGGAACAGGATCCATGTATCCTGAGACACTTCAGTCACGAATGTATCAATATCGTCTTTACCGTCAGGCTTGGCGTAAAGACAGGCGAAATGTGCCTTGGGCAATAATGTCCGCACTGCACGCAGTGTGGTGCCGGTGTCCACCAGATCATCGATCACCAGAAAACCGGTCCCATCACCGGCCGCGTCAGGCATTTTGGTCACTACAGGCACACCGCGTGCTTCATCTTCATAGGTCATCACCGACACACTTTCGACCAGGCGGCATTCCAGTTCCCGGGCGATAATGGCAGCCGGGATCAGGCCGCCGCGAGTGACGGCGACGATCCCCTGCCAGGGCTGTTCGATCAGCCGCCAGGCCAGCGCCTTGGCATCCCGGTGAAGCTGGTCCCATGTGACTGTGTAATAGCGTTCGGCCATCGGATGATCCGTGTTGCAAATGCCACGGTTCTGTCCGGGCTGGACGATTTTGGCGGTGCCGGCAGAGGCAGACAAGTCCGGAATGGACCTTCCTGCCCGAAGCATTGCCATCCATCATACAGGGCGGCACAATTCCCCAATGCGCGATTTTCATTTTCCCGGCCGCAGCCCGGCCATTGGCGGCGAAGGAATGGCCGCGACCTCCATGCCTGCTGCGACTCTTGCAGCGCTGGATGTGCTGAAAAGCGGTGGGAATGCAATGGATGCCGCGATTGCAGCGGTCGCCGTTTTAAGCGTGATAGAGCCGCAGGCCACTGGAATCGGTGGAGACTGCTTCTGCCTGTACGCCCCTGCCAGCGGTGGAGTGCATGCGCTGAACGGCTCTGGTCGCTCCCCGGCGGCCCTGACGCTGGAGGCGCTGGAGAAACAGGGCATCGCCATGCTGGCGCCAACCTCCGCGCATGCGGTGACCATTCCTGGTTCCGTGGCGGCGTGGGAGGCTCTGCTGACCAGATTTGGCACGAAAGGGCTGGATACGCTGTTGCAGCCCGCTATTGCGTTGGCTGAGCAGGGCATGCGGGTTCACGCCCGTGTCGCGCTCGACTGGAGCCGGAACGAGGACAAGCTGCGCAATACAGGGGCCTATTCTTTTCTGCCTGACGGCCATGCACCATCCATGGGGGATCTGTTTCGTCAGCCCGCTCTGGCCGAAACGTTGCGTGTGATCGCAAGGCAGGGTGCACGCGGATTTTATGAAGGTGCGATTGCTGCCGATATGGTGGCCACATTGCAGGCCAAAGGCGGCCTGCATACCGAGGAGGATTTCGCGGCCGGCCTGACAGCACCGGAATTTGTCACTCCGATCCATCGGGCATGGAAAAACTATGAGGTCTGGCAATGCCCGCCGAACGGATCGGGCCTGTTGGTGCTGATGATGCTGGGAATTCTGGAGGGGTTTGAGCATCCGCCAGAAGGTCCATTGAGCGCGTTACGGTTACACCGGCATGCCGAGGCAGCGCGGATGGTCTATCGCGACCGCGATGCGTTTCTGGCTGATCCCGCGCAGGTTGCTGTGCCGCTGGAGCGGCTGTTGAGTGATTCTTATCTCACCGCGCTCCGTGGCCTGATTGATGACCAGAAGGCAACGACAACCCTGCCGGCTGCGGGTGAAACATTGCTGCCGAGGCATCGGGACACGGTGTATCTGTCTGTTGTTGATCGCTACGGCAATGCGTGCAGCCTGATAAACTCTCTGTTCAACGATTTTGGCTCGGGCATTCTGGCCGGGCAGAGTGGTGTATTGCTGCAAAATCGAGGGCTTGGATTCCGGCTGGAACGCGGACATCCGAACTGTGTCGGTCCGCGCAAACGACCCATGCATACGATCATTCCGGGGATGCTGATGAAAGATGGTCAGGCTGTTATGCCTTATGGCGTGATGGGCGGCCATTTCCAGCCGATGGGGCAGACCCTGTTTCTGACCAACATGCTGGAATTCGGGATGGATGTTCAGCAGGCGCTGGACTGCCCCCGTTTGTTTCCGTTCCGGGGCAAGCTGGAAATCGAACGCGGTATTCCGGTCGAGGCACGCACAGCGCTGACCGCGTTGGGCCATGATCTGGAGGAAATCGAGTTCCCGCATGGTGGCGGACAGGGCATCTGGATCGATCGCCAGCGCGGTGTTCTGCTGGGTGGATCAGACCCACGCAAGGATGGGTTGGCGATGGGCTACTGAATCGCTCTCGCCAGTGGAAACCTGGCCAGCACCGAAAAATTCCGGTCCGGAGTTTCCTGCCGATAAACACAGAGCGCATCGACCAAGCGGATTTTGTCCAATGCGGCTAAGAAATATTTCTCAGCCGCAGACTGGATTTCTGGAATGGCAGAGACAGGCAATTTTTCACTGAGTGTCATGTGAAAACGCCACTCATCCAGCACATCGGGATAGCCCCATTGCTGGAGCATGGCCTCTCTGGCCGGTGAAAGCGGCCATTGCCTGCGTCTGGCGAGTTCTTCATCTGTGGGTGGCGCCCGGAAGGGGTCGAGCGCGATGACACAGTGATCACACAGCGCCCGTAATGCGGATGAGGGACTCTGTTCGGTCAGAGCCATAAAACCCTGCACTGTGGTGACGCTGAGCGCTGGCATAGGAAAAACAGGGATCATGCCTGCAAGGGCTTCTACCGCTGCCAGAAACTCCTTTTCGTGATATCCGGCCTTCAGCCTGATGGGAGGCTTCAAGGTCGCATGGAACCCGTAGCGACGCGGTGAAGCCGTCAGGGCGGCCCATTCTGCGGATGACAAGCCGGGCAGGGCAGGCTGAAGCAGGGTCTCGTCTGTGAGCGGATCACGACCCAGCCAGCGGCATCCCGCCTGCCATAGCGGATCGGCGGGATCAGGGGCATAGTAGATCGCGTATCGCGCTATGTTGGCAGTGGTGGAGAGCATAGTTATCACGCGACGCGCTCGCCCTGACGCCATACGGCCCGCACCACGGGTGTTCCCAGATGTACATGGACCCGCACCAGATCGGCCCGAAGCCCCGGGGCGATCCTTCCACGGTCGTGCAGCCCTGTCATGGTGGCAGGGGCTTCGGTGACAAGCCGGATCGCGGCGGGAAGATCAAGACATGCAATGGAAGCCGCCATAAAGGCTGCTTCCAGCATCGCAAAAGGCACGTAATCAGAGGCCAGTGCGTCGATCAGCCCGTTCTGAAGCAGTTCGGCGACGGAGACGTTGCCGGAATGCGATCCGCCGCGCACGACATTGGGAGCACCGCCGATAATCGCCATCCCGGCGGCACGGGCGGCCTGGGCGGCCACCAGACTGACCGGAAACTCGCTGATTTTAACACCATCGGCCGTGTTTTCAGCAATTTCCTCTTCGGTGCGGTCGTCATGGCTGGCGAGGGCTACTCCCCGTGGCCGTAGCAAGTCGAGAATCGCATTACGATTCGGCCTGCGCAATGTGCTGCGTCTGGCCTGTGCCTGTTGGATCTGGTTTTCAGTCTCCTCGACGGAATATCCATCGCTCTGCAGGAGTGCCCGGTAGCGGGTCAGGTCGGAATATTGGCCATAACCGGGAACATGATCCATCAGGCTGGCCAGTTTCAGTCTGGGATGCTCCGCCAGTGGCCTCAGCATATCCAGCGTATCGGGAGCAGGCATCTCACAGCGCAGATGAAGAAAATGCTCCGCCTTGAGCATGTTGCCGGATGTCAGGGTATCGAGATCCTTCACCCCATCCCGGCAGGTCAGCATTCTTTCTTCCTCGAAGCCGAGATTACCGAGGCAAAGACTATCGAACACGGTGGTGATACCGGCCGCGACACATTGCGCATCATGAGCCAGAAACGCCGACACGGATGGAAAACGGGCATTTTGCCGCGGCAAAACCTGGCGTTCCAGATTATCGGTGTGCAGATCGATCAGGCCTGGAATCAGCAGGTCACCTTCCAAATCTTCCCCTTCTTTACCGAGGGAGGAATCGGAGCCGATCGAAGAAATAACACCATCTGCAATGGTGATGGAGGTCTCCACGACGCGATCAGGGAGCACGATCCGGGCATTGGTCAGCACAAGGGAATGCATCTCCCCTAGGTGCACCAGAATCCCTGTATCCGCCAAGATCAAGAATCACGGGAAATAATAAATCCTCGTCCATCATAAGGATTTATCAGCATTAAGATCAATTTTGGGGGAATGAAGCACTGGCTCCCGGAGTAGGACTCGAACCTACGACCCAGCGGTTAACAGCCGCTTGCTCTACCAACTGAGCTATCCGGGAACAGCGTGGCGGTCATATAGCCGGGTCGATCCGGCTTGCAAAGCCCTCTTCGCCAAAAAATATGACATTCAGGTTTTGCCGGGGATGGGCTGGCAAAAAATAAGCGATACCGGTATTGTCCGACTGCCCGTTATGGTTCAGGTGATCCAGCCTGTGGTTTCGGATTGATGGTCCGGACAGGCCGGATCGCGGCAGGGGCGAGAGTGGCGGAACGGTAGACGCAGTCGACTCAAAATCGACCGCCGCAAGGCATGGGGGTTCGAATCCCCCCTCTCGCACCAATATCCCGGCCAAAACCTTCCGGCATGAAGGGAGCCTGCAGCATGCGGCATTTCATCAGCGACATGCGCTTTTTCATGGATCGTATCCATCGACCACAGGCCATTCTGCTGGCTATCTGTATTGTTTGCGCCACGATCTCAATCGTCACGGCATCTCTGGATGGTCCTATCTGGATGACAACATTGTTCGGCGTACCGTGTCCGTTTCTCTTTTTTGTTGTCATTGCCATGATCGTCTGAGCGGACGTTGATCGCTTCATGGCACGTATTGCGTATGTGAATGGCCGCTATCAGTCACTCCGGCAGGTGGCCGTCTGTGTTGAGGATCGCGGCCTGCAGTTCGGCGATTCGGTATATGAGGTTATCTACGTCGCCCATGGGCGGTTGATGGATGCGGGACTGCATCTGGCGCGTCTGCGCCGCTCCCTGGATGCATTACGTCTTCCGTTCGTATTTCACGAATTATCTTTGATGGCGGTGTTGACGGAAGTCGTCAGGCGAAACCGGCTCTCTTCCGGGCTGCTCTATATCCAGATCACCCGTGGATATGCGCCCAGGGCGCATGCGTTTCCCGACGGTCAGGCGCAGCCCACGATGATCGTGACGGCCCGATCAGTGACATCCTGCCCGGCTCATACCGAAGGCTGGGGTGTTTCCGCCATCACTCTGCCGGATGATCGCTGGGCGCGTTGTGATATCAAGACTACCAACCTCCTTCCGAATGTTCTGGCGCGGCAGCAGGCGAGGGAACAAGGCGCTGCAGAAGCGATTCTCTATGACCGGGACGGAAACGTGACCGAGGGAGCCGCCACGACGGTATGGGCCGTGGGTGCGGATGGTGTGCTGAGGACAAGAAATCTGGATTGTTCCGTGTTGCCTGGCTGCACGCGGGAGATTCTGAAAACGGATATTCTTCCAGCTCTCGACGGGTTGTCCGTGCGGGAAGAACCGATCGCGCTTCATGAGCTGAGGACTGCGCGAGAGATTTTTCTGACCAGTGCAACGAGCTTCGTGAAACCGGTGCTGCGGCTGGATGGTTTGGCGGTCGGCGATGGAACGCCAGGCCCTGTGGCACGCCATCTGCTGCATCATCTGTCGCTTCATTTCGACAAACAGGTACCATGACCGACGATCGACCGGATGCCATCCTGTGGGACTGGGACAACACTCTGATCGACGGCTGGGCTGCGATCGCCTCTGCCCTGAATACTGTGTTCCGTCATTTCGGACGTCCGGTCTGGACAGTAACCGAGACGAAAGCACAGGTCCGAGGTTCAGCCCGTGATACCTTTCCCGCTATGTTCGGAACACGATGGGAGGAGGCGCGGGATATTTTCTATCATACACTTTCGGCCAGTCACCTCGATCATCTGAAGCCCATGCCGGGGGCTGAGGACATGCTGCGTGCAGCCTCCCTCTGGCCGCAGGCGGTGGTATCGAACAAGGCGGGAGATTTTCTGCGTCGGGAAGTCGCCCATATCGGATGGGAGCCTTTTTTCGATGCGGTGATCGGTGCCGGGGATGCAGCGGCGGACAAACCCAGTGCGGCCCCCATTCTGATGGCGCTTGAGCGCATGCGCTATACCGGGAAACGTAGCAAGGTCTGGTATGTCGGGGATACTGCTTTGGATATGCAGGCAGCCCGCGCCGCCGGATGCACTGCCATTCTTTTGGGCGATGCCGCCCATGACGGGGGAATTGCCCGGGCTATATTTGATCATCATGTTCAGGATGGGCATGCATTGGCTGCCATGCTTACTGTATTGCATGGCAGGCCCTGACCCAGCTTGCCAGCGCTGCGGATGCCCCGCATAATCAGCTTCAGCCGGTGCGAAGCCGTATCATTCCACGGGCACCTTAAAACAACAAAAAAAGAAGGGAAAACAGAGCCATGGCCAGTGAAAAGTCCCAGAACGTTCAAGATGTCTTTCTCAACCACGTGCGCAAGAGCAAGACACCGGTGACGGTATTTCTGGTCAATGGGGTCAAGCTTCAGGGTATTATTACCTGGTTTGACAATTTCTCTGTTCTCTTACGCCGTGACGGGCATACCCAGCTTGTCTATAAACATGCAATCAGCACCGTGATGCCTGGTGCACCCATTCAATTGTTCGACGCGACCAAGCCGGAAGGCGATTTGGGCCGTGATACGGCTGCCTATTCCGACGAGTAGAATGCCGCGTCAGAGGATATGGCAATTCAAGATTTTTCTTCGACTGACCATTCAGCCAATTCTGTCTCCTCCGGCCCGGCCAGGGCAGCGGTCATTCTCCCATGGGAAAAGCCAGAGCGGGGGGATAAGGTAGAACGGCTGGACGCAGGCCGCGCTGCCGAGGCTCGGTTGGCCGAGGCCGTGGGGCTTGCAGCCTCTATCGGCCTGGTGGTGGTGCATAGCGGTGTTCTGCCGCTGCGTGCGCGTCGCCCTTCGACCCTGCTGGGCGAGGGACAGGTACAACTGACCGGCCAGGCACTGGCAGGTCAAAACATCACGGTTGTTATCGTCGATGCAGCCCTGACCCCGGTGCAGCAGCGAAATCTGGAACGGGCCTGGAACACCAAGGTCATCGATCGGACCGGTCTGATTCTGGATATTTTCGGTGAGCGTGCCGCTACACGCGAAGGTACTCTGCAAGTCGAACTGGCACATCTGGAGTATCAACGCTCCCGTCTGGTGCGGTCCTGGACCCATCTGGAGCGTCAGCGCGGTGGTTTCGGCTTTCTCGGTGGTCCCGGTGAAACCCAGATCGAGGCTGACCGTCGTCTGATTACCGACCGGATCGTGAAGCTGAAACGCGAACTGGAACAGGTGCGCCGAACCCGTGGCCTGCATCGCACGGCCCGGCAGCGTGTGCCTTTTCCTGTCGTGGCATTGGTAGGCTACACCAATGCCGGTAAATCCACACTGTTCAATGCCATGACCGGTTCCACCGTTCTGGCAAAAGACCAGCTTTTCGCTACCCTTGACCCTACCATGCGTGGATTACGCCTGCGTTCGGGACGTCGTGTCATCCTGTCAGATACGGTCGGTTTCATCAGCGAGCTGCCCACCGAACTGATCGCCGCTTTCCGTGCCACATTGGAAGAGGTGGCCGAGGCCGATGTCATCCTCCATGTTCGGGATGTTTCGCACCCGGATACGGCGGCACAGCGTCATGATGTGCAGCTGGTTCTGGATGGAATGGTCCGTGATCATGATCTGGATGCCGATTGGCGCGGCAGGATGATCGAGGTATTGAACAAGGCTGATCTGCTCGGCGGAGTTGAGCATGTCAGCGTGGCGCCGGGCAGTGTGGCTGTCTCCGCCATCACCGGCGCCGGACTGGATGAGTTGCAGGCTGTTATTGATGCCAGAATTGCCGCCGGCCTTACCATCGCGCATTATTCTGTTCCTGCCGCGGATGGTGCGGCCATGGCATGGCTGCATGAGCATGGAGAAGTTCTGGACCGTCAGGATGATGCTGAGAATGGCATGATCGCCGTTACCGTTCGTTTGCGCCCGGCTGATCAGGCCCGTTTTGAACGTCTTCATAAAGCGCGCCCGGTAGTCGATAAACAGGATGCTTCAAGCCAATGACCCGTCTGACCGTCGCGCAGATTGAGACTGTCGCCGGTATTCTGGCCGAGGCATCAGTTCGGGAGATTATGCCCCGTTTCCGTCGGCTGTCAGCAGAGTCGGTGCGGATGAAAACCGGCCCGCTCGATCTCGTGACTGATGCGGATGAGGCAGCGGAGCAATGGATTACACAGGCATTGCTGCGACAGTTTCCATCTGCCCTTGTGGTCGGTGAAGAGGCCGCCGCCAAAACGCCGTCCCTGCTGAATGCACTGGCGGATACTGATCTGGCTTTCGTGGTAGACCCGATAGATGGCACTTCCAATTTTGCGGCAGGTTTGACCCTGTTCGGCTGCATGGCAGCGGTGCTGAGTCGGGGTGAGATCATGGCCACGATCATTCATGATCCAGTTAGCCGCGATACCGCCTTTGCTTTTCGGGGAGAGGGGGCATGGATCAGCTTTCCGGACGGCACGCGTCAGGATCTGCGGGTTGCGGTCTCGGTACCGGTTGCGGCCATGACCGGCGCTGCATCATGGCGCTTTATGGCCGAGCCACTGCGCAGTTCCGTCTGTCAGGGTATGGCGCAGGTTGCACAAAGCTTCGATTTTCGTTGTGCAGCCCATGAATATCGTATGCTGGCAGGTGGCCACTGCCATTTTTTATTGTTCAATCGCCTGATGCCTTGGGATCACGCCCCTGGTGTGTTGCTGCATCAGGAAGCCGGTGGATATTCTGCGCAGTTCGATGGTCGACCATACAGCCCGCTACGGCATGAGGGCGGATTACTTTGTACTCCCGATGCCGAAAGCTGGCATCGTCTGGCGCAGGCATTGCTGGGTCAGGGCTGAGAAACTTCGCGTTCCCGCTTTTTGACAGCCTGCCACTCTGCCTCCATGGCATCCAGCCCGGCATCGGCCGGAGACAACCCTTTTTGGGCCAGTGATGCTTCCACTGCGTTGAAGCGACGCTCGAATTTTGCATTGGCAGCCCGCAGGACAGTTTCAGGGTCCAGGCGCAGCTTGCGGGCGAGGTTGGCCATCACGAACATCATGTCCCCCAGCTCATCTGCCAGCCGTTCAGGATCGGCCGAGGGTAATTCGGCACGCAACTCCGCCGTTTCCTCGGCCAGTTTTTCCAGCACGGCATTGGCATCAGACCAGTCAAAGCCGACCCGTGCGGCCCTTGCCGTCAGCTTTGCGGCTCGGCTGAGGGCAGGCAGGTTGGTCGATATACCCGCCAGCACACCTGTTTCCGCCTTGGCCAGCCGTTCCGCCTGTTTCCTGGCTTCCCATGCTGCCGTTCCGTGACCGGATGTGGCAGGGTCGCAATCCTCCGGTGCGAACACATGAGGGTGGCGGCGAATCATCTTGTCAGTGATGCCCTGAGTGACAGAAGCGAAGTCAAAACTGCCTTCTTCGGATGCCATCTGGGCATGGTAGACGACTTGAAGCAGCAGATCCCCCAGCTCATCCTGGAGTGCCGCGCGGTCACCACGGCTGATGGCATCTGCCACCTCATAGGCTTCCTCAATCGTGTAAGGTGCAATGGTGGCGAAGCTTTGCTGGATATCCCATGGACAGCCTCCCTCAGGATCGCGCAGGCGACGCATGACGTTTAGAAGGGAGCCAATCGCGGCAGCCGGATCAGTGTTCGACATGTAATAACGCCAGAAAAACTTCGATCATGATCAGCAGGATGACGGCGACTTCCAGCATTTGTCCACGGCTGCCGGCAGCTTCTTCATAGAGGGCCGAATACGTATCCCGCACGATGTCCAACTTACGATCCACGGCTGCACTGACGGCCTTGACGCGGAAAAGATCAAGGGCCGCGCCATAAATACGAGCCAGATAGACGTCTTCCGTCACCTGAAGCGCATTATCGACCCGCTCGGTCAGCTCCGTCACCTCTGCCACCAGCGTATGAAAGCGCCGGGCCAGAGTTGCAAAACGGCGGGGTGCATACATATCGAACCGCTTCCGGGCTGCTTCTACCATATTATACATACGGGGAAGCTCGGCATCGAGCAGCTCGTCATAGAACCGCATCTCCAGCAGCTGGGCATTGGCGACTTCCAGCACATCCAGAATATCACTGTCACCTCGGGCATCGATAATGAAAGCTCGGTCCCAGGTCAGGATGACCAGATCATCTTCGTAATAGGAAAAGCGCTGGCGCAGCAGATCACGCCGTGCCTGTTGGGAGAGAGGGCGGGTTTCGCCGGAAAGCAGGGCGGCGATGTCAATTTTTGTATCCAGCGCGTCAATACTGATCGGTTCATTGAAATGGCGGACAAAAGCGATTTGGTAATCTTCCTGCAAAGAGCCATCTGTGGGTTTTTTCCAACAGGGCAAAAGGGTTTTACGCAGAGTAGACAGGATATCGCGCCAGACCGTCGCTGTTTCCTCATTATCCAGAACCGTAAATATGCCGTCATGGAGCGCCACGAAATCCTGCCAGAGCATATCCGTGACAGGCCGCCGTATTTCAATGACGAGAGCGCCAAAATCATACAACCGGACGGCGACCGCCACTTCATGCGTTGCCAGGCCAACAACCAGATGCCGGATTCCGAGATCAATGGTCAGTGGAGGATTGCCGAATGATACCGCTTTGGGAGAGGTCGTGCTGAGGCTGGCACGGGCAGGGCGTGACCTCTCATCTGATTGGCGTTGCAGCCAGAGTCGTTCTGCCTCTTTCAGGTCCATTTCGTAGGCGACGTCGACAAGACGCAAGGCAATAATATCGCCCGTTACTGTCAGACCGGAAGAAGCGGAGACCGGTGGGGCAGCCGGAAAAAGCATTGCAGAGTCTGAAGGCGACATGGTGGCTGGCACGTAGTGAAATCCGGAACTGTCACAAAGCAGCACGTTGTATTGTGAACGCGCAACAGGTCATCAATCAAGTGTGCTTCTTGTGACAGTTCCGGAGCAAGCGGCTAACGACTGCTCAATCCAGATCCTGTGCCTTTCCAGCGTCGCGGTGGTTAGGGTCTTTCCCTTCCAGACGCAGCAGAAAGCGATGATAGCGTTCCATCACCACATCTTCACTGGTGCCGCTGACGGCTGCGGCCGTTGCCAGCAAGGCAGCGATCAGATCACTTGTTTGTGGGGTCATAGCGGCACCTTTTTTTGCTGTTTCGTTCTTTCCAGAATGGACAACAGATGCCGGAACGACAATTAAATAAGGTTATATTTCTTTTTTAAGTATTGTGATAACGGCTGCTCGCTCTATTTGTCGTGGGTACGCTCTGCACGTTCCCAGAACGCTTTCATCGGGCCAGTATCTGGATCATGCCCTGTGACACGTTGGGCAAAGCGCAGATAGCGCTCTATGACCAGCTCTTCACTGGCCTGCCCGATCGTCGCCGCAACGGTCAGCAGCGCGGCCGTGACATTTTTATCATCGCTATCCATATCAATTCCCTTATCTACCGTTGGCTGACTGTGTGCCAGATCAGGGTGCAAATGCAACCAGCTACTGCATGGCGGTCTCACTTTTAGCTGTCAGATCAGGGTTACCGCTGTGCAGCACGGGATAAGGGGTACCGCTGAGCTTGTGAAAGCAGGCTGCAATGGCTATAAGGGCGCATGAGCCGGTCAGAATGGGCACAAATGCAAAGCTCATATCCGGATTTAGAGCGAAGATAACAAGCGGATTGGCCCCGGCTGGCGGGTGGGTCATACGCAGAACGGTCATCAGGGCGATGGCCAGACCGACACCAAGGGAAGCAGCCCACCATGTGTTCGGTAGAATAGCCAGTAACGCCAGACCAGTCAGCGTGGATACAAGATGACCACCAATGACGTTGACGGGTTGGGATAATGGACTATGAGGCACCGAAAACAGCAGAACGCTGCTGGCCCCGAACGGTGCAATTAACATCGGCAATTCAGAATAGGCTGCAGCTGCTCCTATCGAGCCAACTCCAAGCAATCCTCCAATACCTGCCAGAATCGCGGCGCGGGCTGGCTGGGAGGGTTGGTGGCGAATAAGAAAACGACGCATGCCCGAGAAGACCCTGCAAAAGCGAACATTTTTGGTGCAAACTATGTACATTTTTATAGCAGGGTGACCAATTTATATCAAATGTCGCAAGCGCTGTGATAACGGTCCGGGTTCAGGCCGGAATGATCAGATCAATGGGCCGCGTATCGCAAGCGATGACGCTCCAGCGTTTTTCTAACCCCTTCCAGTGCCTGCAAGACTTCTTCCTGAAAATCAGTCCCCTGCAAATGGTGGATGTCGCTATGTGCGGCACAGACAACGGGCGTATCCCGCCACTGCCGTGCAAGGCCGGAGGCCCAGCGTATATAGCGGTCAGCAGCATCGGCGTTTTTCTGCAGGGCTTTTCCCAGCAAAGGATGAAAAGTCAGCTGGGGAGATGGCAGAAACCGCCTGAGGATAGGAGGTATTTTCACAACATTCAGAGTATCATCAACGTGCACGATGCCGCTGGTGCGATGCCGTGCCAGAACAGAAGCCGTATGGACCCTTGGGTTGGTTGAAATAAAATCGATTCCTTCCGGCACTGAGAATTCGAGATCATCGCCAAAAAGCTGTTGTACCTCCCTGTCTTCAATCAACCCGGTTTCCCAGTTAAGATCTGGCCAAATTTCCCGGTGTCGCCGTGTCCCATACAGGCGGGCATGGGGAAAAAGCCGATGGATGGAAGCACAATGAAGTGTGTGGAAAGGATGAACATTGAGGATGGCATCGATAGCTTGCCCATGATCTGTCATCTCGGACAGAGCTTCATAGTGCTCGCCGCTGATAGTGTAGCTATCGAGCAGGATGAAGTGCCCGCTCCTTCTGCGTATCACTGACATATGGGTGCCTACATCGTATAAACCAGCCAGTTTGAAGCTGCCCCTTACAGTCCAGAAGTCGGAGCTTATCTGCTTCATCGATGAATGCCGCCTGATGGTGAATGGACCCAAGCGGACTGCAACAGTGTATAATTCGGAAAGTTGCATAAGAATTTTTGTTCTTATGCTGGAAACTAAAGTTGGTATTTCTTTATAAGAAAATAAACCTAAATTTTATTGCATATATTTTGAATATAACAAAATAATTTATGAATATCTTTCTCATCTTGCGCAGAAACACGGTATCTTATTAAACGAGCGGCAGAAGGATTATACGTGAAACAGTCAGCCCCTGCCTATCTGATAGATTATTTTCGGCACTCCCGGGTGGCGCTGGCGTTGGCGGCACCTGACGGGAATCATGACCTACTGTGGGTCAACGGGCCATTCAGCGCCTTGACCGGATATAGTTCGGCCGAAGTCATTGGCAAGAATTGCCGGTTTTTGCAGGGTGATGCTGACAATGAGGCAGGAAAAGCAAAAATAAGACAGTTTCTGCAGAATCATGATCAGGCCAGCGTAAGAACGCCAGTTATTAACTTCCGTAAGGACAAGGTTCCGTTCGTTAATCTGCTCTCTTTATCCCGTCTGCAAGGGGCGGACGGAACGACTAAATACATTTTCGCATCTCAGTTTGATGTCAGCCGTTCCCATCCTGATCTTCTTATCAACTATGACAGGGAACTGGCAGCCACACTGGGTGGTTTACGTTCCATTGAGAAAGATGGAGGCATCGTGGTTCAAGGGACAGTGCTGACGATCGCCAATACCTCGGCCCTCGTTGCCCAGGCCAAGATGACGCTAGCGGAGCTGGAAAACGTACCAGATGCATGACAACTCTCTGGCGGCCGACAGAAAAGGGAACAAAAATCAGGCTGCCTCCTTTCCCGTTGTCGGGATAGGCGCCTCAGCAGGGGGGCTGGAAGCCCTGCGCGACATGCTTTCCACTGCCACGCTCCCTACCGGGATGTCCTATGTTATTATCCAGCATCTGGACCCTAACCACGAAAGCATGCTGGCTCAGCTCCTGGATCGCAACACCGCCCTGCAGGTGATTCAGTGTGAGGGGGGAGAGAAAATAGAGACCGATATTGTCTATATCATTCCTCCAGGTCATGGGCTTGTCATCCGTAACGGTATTCTAGAGCTCACTCAATTTCAGCAGCCGCGTGGATTGCGTCGTCCAATCGATGATTTTTTCCTGTCTCTTGCCAGTGATCAGCAGGAAAATGCTGTCTGTGTTATCCTGTCGGGCACGGGAGGAGATGGTACAACCGGATTGCGGGCCATCAAGGAAAATGGCGGACTCTGCGTTGTACAGCAGCCTGAGACTGCCCGTTATGACGGTATGCCCCTTTCAGCAGTGGGAACGGGTCTTGTCGATTTCATATGCCCCGCCGGCGAAATTCTGAACTGTATAAAGACTTTCTTCAATCGACGAATGACTGATCAGCTGGATATTGAAACCGTGATCGTGGCTGATCACGTCGATGAATTATGCCGTGTACTGCGTGCTAATACAGGGCATGATTTTGCAGGTTACAAGCGTTCAACCCTGATTCGCCGTGTTGAGCGGCGTATGCACGTGTTGGGAATCAACAGTGGTCGTGCTTATGTAAACCGGATCAGAGAGGATGTCGTAGAACGTGAGGCATTGTTCCGTGATCTTCTGATCAATGTGACCCGTTTTTTTCGTGATCCAGAAGCATTCCTGGCACTGCGCAGCCAAGTGATCGAGCCATTGCTGCGTGAGCGTGCGGCCGATGAGGATATACGGATATGGATTCCCGGCTGCTCTAGCGGAGAAGAAGCCTACACGATTGCAATCTTGTGCGCAGAAGCAGCGCGAACCACTGGTCAGCCATTGGCCGTGCAGATTTTTGCCACGGACATAGATGAACAAATGTTGTCCCTTGCCAGGGAAGGTTCATATCCGGCTTCGGCTTTGATAGATATTCCGGTGGAACTGAGAGAACGTTATACAGTTCCTCATGCAGAGCGGTTTTCAATTATCTCCCCGATTAGGGATATGATCCGTTTTTCCAATCACAGTCTTATAAAAGATCCACCTTTTTCGAGAATCGATCTGGTTTCCTGTCGCAATTTGCTGATCTATTTTGCTGACCGATTACAGCAGACTGTCATTCCACTTCTGCATTATGCCATCCGCGCAGGCGGCTATCTTTTTCTTGGTCCATCAGAAAGTGTTGGGCGCTTTGAACATCTGTTCCCGATCATTAACCAGCATGCGCACATTTTTACCCGTCCTCCGGGGGCACCGAATTATCCGATTGATCTACCTGCCAACTTGCGTCAGCGTTCTTCCATAAGGGAAAGAGGAGGTAAGGGTGATACCAGCGCGCTCGGAGACGAAAGTGCAGCGATAAGACGCTTGGTGGAACGCTATGCCCCACCAAGCCTTGTGGTGGATCCCGATGGAGGCATTCTGGCGGCGTATGGTAAGCTGAGCCGTTATTTTGAATTTCCAGTGACCAGAACAGGCGGAAGCAGTGCAATCAATCTGGCCCGCCCAGGGTTAAGGGATGTCATGGGTGCGCTTCTGCGTCAGGGGCGTGACCAAAAACGGAACGTTGTTGTTCGTGATGTTGCTGTTGAAACCGACTTTGGTACACAGCCTGTTGAAGTAACCTGTGATCCTTTAAACGATGGATGTCTGCTTTTCGTTATCCGTGATAGTGGGCCGTTCAAACCACTGGAAGATTCTGAAGTCTATGAAATTCAGGTCGAGGACGATCATCGTGAAGCCCTGGAAGATGAACTCCGCTTGACACGGTATCGTCTGCGCTCTGCAGTTGAGGAACTGGAGACCGCAAATGAGGAGCTTAAAAGCTCCAACGAAGAAATGATGTCGATGAACGAGGAGCTTCAGTCAACAAACGAGGAACTTGCAACCGTTAATGATGAGTTAAAAAGCAAGGTTCATCAGCTGACTGTCGCAAATTCCGATCTTCGTAATTTCTTTGAATCTACTGATCTTGCCGTGGTTGTGCTGGATGCAGACCTTAAAGTGCGCAGTTATACAGAGGCAGCAACAAGGATTTTCCCTTTAAAGCCCTCTGACCGTGGCCGTCCTTTGTCGGATGTGGCCAGCAGGCTTGCGACAATCGAATATTTCGAAGATGCGAGGGCTGTGGCCTGTGGCGCTGAATCCTTGCAACGCAGGGTGACGACGCGGGATGGAAAGCACATTTATTCCATGCGTGTTCTTCCATATAATACTCATAAAGGCACTGTGGATGGTGCTACTCTAGTGCTGACTGACATCACCGATGCGCTTGTGATGGAACGGCAGCTGGCCGCAGAGCGCGAGCGTCTGGATATCGCCATCAAGGCAGCAGGGATCGGTATATGGGAATACTGCCCGGAAACGGGTGAAACCGTAATCGATGAGGTTGAGCAGAAGCTGTTCGATGTCGATGGTGTAGAAGGCGGAAAAATCAGTTCCTTGCTCGAACGTATCCATCCAGAGGATATTCGAGCCGTTGAAGCAGCGTTGCGACGAGCCTCTTCCGGCAACGGAGATTATGAAGCAAGTTTCCGTATCAGGACTAAAGATGATACTAAACGCTGGATAAAAGGATTTGGCCGCATTATTGCCGGTAGTGCTCCCACGCGTTTGGTGGGTGTTTCTATTGATGTAACGCCTGAATACACGCTTGCTGAAACGCGCCACCTTATGCTGCGCGAGATGAATCACCGTGTCAAAAACCTGTTTGCCGTTATTGCTGGAATTGTAACGGCTGTTTCGCGCGGTCACGACAATGTTCCGACCTTTGCACGCGATATACGTGATCGTATCGCATCTCTTGGCAATGCCCATTCACTGGCCGCATCAGGAGGTGAGCCAAAGGCTATTGATCTTCAGGAGTTGGTAGAGGTCACGCTGGCCCCTTATCGTCATGACACAAAAATAGATATTTATGGCCCTTCCACGCTGATTGATCAGTCTGCTCTTTCTTCCTTTGCCCTTATTTTACATGAATGGGCTACGAATGCGGTGAAATACGGCGCTTTGGACGGAAAGGATGGTGCATCCTTATCCGTCACATGGAAACGGTCTGAAAATGGCCTGCACCTGATATGGAATGAACATCAGGTAAAACCGGTTATTGAATCTGTAAAAAGAGGGTTCGGATCTCTGCTGGTCGAGACCAGTGTGCGTCAGTTGCGTGGGCAGATAGAAAGATCAATAGATGAGAGTGATCTGTTCATCACTCTTCAACTTCCTCATGGCGTACTAAGCAATGGCTAAGCTCGTTCTTCTGGCAGAGGACGAGATGTTTATTGCTCTCGATCTTCAGATAACCCTTGAGGAAGCTGGCTGCACCGTCATTGGGCCTCTGGCAACACTGGATGAAACGCTCAGTGCACTGGATGATTTGAAAGACACAAAACTGACAGCTGCGCTTCTGGACGTCCGGCTTGCGGATAGGGATATATTTCCTGCGGCTGATCGATTACATCAAGCCGGCGTACCTTTACTTTTTCATTCTGCTCATGCGGATGAGCATATCCTCCATCAACGCTATCCGGAGGCAGCAATTTTTCCAAAGCCATGTACGCTGGATGAGTTGTATCAAGTTATTCGGCGTATAGTGGAATAGGAAACCAATACAGCCAGATAATGCCTGAAGAAGGCGAGGGGAGGATACCATGCTGCCTCCCCCAAAGAAAAATTCTTTCATACAAAATACAGTTGATCTTAAACACAGCGCTTCTCAACAGGAATTTCCTTTGAAAAGCAGGATTGTTTTTATCCTGCTTTTCTCAAGCTATTCTTGGTTGAGAAGTGAAGCACTCAAGCTGAGCGCTTCGCCATGAAGGCTGACGCATTCTTCTGATGGATAACATGTTCCATCAGTCTCTTACGGATGCTTTCCAACATAATGCCATCGACCACACGGGTTGCGTAGTAGTTGGCACTGATAATGCCATTCCGCTTCCTGCTGCGCTTTTGGATTTTGGAAGCCCCCTCACCAGCGTAGGTGTGCGCGTTGTGGAACATCTTCCGGTTGTTGTCCTCCACATAGGTTTCGGAGGCAGCACCCTCGGCAATCACCACATCATGCGTATCAAGCTCGATATGCACGTAGCTCACTGTCTCCACATGCTGTTCCTGAATGATAGAGACACCATTCACCAGACGACCGGCTGGAACCAGAACACCATCGATGAACATCGCATGGAGTGGGGAGACCAGCAGATCCCGCTTCGGCAGAACCCCGTCCAAAGCCCCCTGACGGATACGAACCGGCAGCACATCAAGACGACCCTTGATAAAGCGACCGTTGTAGCTACGGCGTCCAAGCCAGCGGATCGGACGCACCGCCCCACTCGCCGTGATCACATTGTCCCCGATCTGCAGATCTTCAACCGGAACCTCACCACGATCCGTCAGGATCAGCGTGCCATGCACATAGCAGGGCGTGCCGTCATCATAGACCGTTACGCCATTCCCGCCCTGAGCCTGACGCATCTTATAGTTCTGATCATGCGCGTTCGGATCAAGCTTGATCGAGTAATACTGGGTCTTGGTCCCGTCACCGGCAACATGAGACAGGATCAGGAAGACATTCCCCCCACTGCTTACCACATCCACCACATCGGAAGCCTGATAGGCCAATCCAGTCAGGGTGATGGATTCACCGTTACCAAAATCGGAAACAGTCGCGGCCAATGCTGTGCCTGGCGTGCTGATGATAATGTTTCCGGATGCAGCACCAGCAGAGCTTGTTCCCCCCATAGTGATGGTGTTGGATGCAGCCAGCGCTTGCGAGACCGTCACTGTGCCGGTCGTCTGCATCAGGATATTCGTGTTGGTCAGCGTATCCGCCAACACCCATCCATCACCCTTCACATTGATGGTCTGGAAGCCGGTATATTGTGTGCCAAACCCACTCAGCGTGGTGCCATTACCATCCAGCTCAAGCACGTTGCCGGTTCCGGCAGCCGTCACCTGGCCAACAATCGTGCTGCTGCCGCTAATTGCCAGACGACTATTACCAGCACCGAAGTTGATCGCAGTTCTGGCTGAGCCCTGGGTCAGAATGGATCCGGAGTTGGTGACTGTGCCACCCCCTGCCAGAATGACAGCCTGGCTAAGCGCGCCAATTGCACTGATTGTTCCAGTATTATTGATGCTACCAGCCCCTGTCATGCTGATACCAGTTGATTGACCACTCCCCGCTATGATCAATGAAGAATTAGTGATTGTGCCGGATGCCATTACAATGCCGGTATTATTTCCCCCTGCAGCGGAAATAGTTCCGGAATTCACAATTATTCCACCATTAGCCATGCTAAGGCCGGTGGCTGCAGAGCCTGTCTGTATGATTTGTCCGATATTTGTCAGGGTAGAGCTAGCAGCCAGAGAAATAAGTGCCGTACCGGATTGTGCACCTTGAATGGTGCCGTTGTTGATAATGGCGGCAGATGTTCCTGTGCCGAAAATAGCGGAGGACAGCGTGCCATTTGACAAGATGGCTGATGCCGCATTGGTCATTACCGAGCTGGCAGCCAAGGTCATGGCACCAGAGAAAGTGCCAGCGTTAATTGCTATTCCTCTGTTCGTAAAATTGTTTCCGGTAATAATTGTATTGGTGCCCGAGAGGGTCCAGGTAGCCCCGGCATCAACAACGGCATTCTGGAAACCGACGTAATTCCTTCCCAGTCCGGTAATGGTCCCTGCTGCTGTTCCGGACAACAGCTCCAGCGTATTGGTTCCGGCGGCATTGGCAACAGCCGTTCCTGTAATACGGGATGTAATGCCCAGCTGCAGAGTATTTGCGTTTGTGCTGGCCAGATAGATGGCTGCACCAACAACGCCATTCCCTGTGTTGGCGGCTGTGCCGGCGGCAGAGATAGTGCCGAAATTGATAATGGTGCCACCCACGTTGAGAACAACACCAATTCCCTGCGTGCCTGTTGCGGAAATAAGCCCGGTGTTCAGGAGTGTGCCACCGCGTCCAAGGCGGACAGCAGCGATATCTCCGACGCTTGCAGCCGTGCCTGTTTGCAGAATGGTGCCGGAGTTGTTCAGGAAATCTGAAGCATTTCCTCCCAATATAACGGCATGACCAAATGAAGTATTGTTGGTTGAAGCGGTGATATTGCCCTGATTGACGAGAGTAACTGGAGCAGTTGAGCTAGGGCTGAAAAGGACGACGCCGAACTGGCCACCGCTAATGGACCCGCCAGCCTGGTTGGTGATGATACCGCCCCCAACGGCTGTAATGGCTGCTGTGCCTGCACTTCCACCGGATATAAAACCAGCATTAATGAGGCTCAGGAAGCCGCTGGCAGTAATACCATTGAATGCTCCAGTGATGGTGCCACCGGCCTGATTGCTGACATATCCTGCATTTGCGAAGGCAACGGCAACACCAGCAGAGCCAGTGGCACTAATTTTGCCGGAATTAACAACGGATACTGTGACGCCACTGCTGGCACTACCATAGATGCCATACCTTGTTCCCTGAATCAGGGCCGCCGTTCCGGTATTGGTAACAGTGCCGCCGTTATTCAGATAAACGCCATCTGTCTGACCAGTAATGGTGGCGCTATTCGTAACACCAATGGCAGCGAGCGAACCAATAACACCCGAGTTTCCCTGAATCTGCCCGCTATTGGTGAGGGTGCCCCCATTGACGAGCGAAACAGCAACAGAGGCCGCACTGATGGTGGCACCGGCATTATTGACAACCGTGCCTCCGCTTGAAATCTGAACGCCCGCGGCGTCCGTGCTGGAAGTGGATGAAGATGTAATAGTGCCACTATTTGTGATAGTGCCTGTTCCATCTACGAAGACACCATATCTTCCAGCCTGAATCAGACCGCTATTGGTGATGGTAGCGGTGATAGATGGCCAAGAACTGATACCAAATCCTCCGCTGGATTGCAGAGTTCCGGTATTGTTAACAAATGCTGTTCCTGGTGTGGTGACGACCGCGCCAGCGAGAGCAACGGCCGCACCGCCCGTTCCTGTTCCGCCTGTGATAACCCCGTTATTTAAGACGGTTCCATTGATGATCTGGGCGCCAAAACCATTGCCTGACTGGGCCTGGATTATGCCGCCAGCATTATTGGTCACATTGCCCGAGAGGAGGATCGCCCACGGATTTGTACCGGTGGCAATAATTCTGCCGGAATTGATTACGTTGGCTGCATTACCCCCAATCAGGGTATTGGCCGCACCTGAAATGGTTGCGGTTGCTGCGTTGCTGAGCACGCTTCCATTGATCAAAGAGACAGCGGCACCTGCGATCAATCCGGTGTTGGTCAGGGTGCCGCTATTTAACAAGCGGGCAAAACTGTTGTTTGCAGTTCCTTGTAGAACCCAGTTTGCATTTGCATCAATTGTTCCGGTCTGGAAACCGAGGAAGTTGGAGGCATTGACCGTTCCGGTTGATGTTCCGGACAACAACTCCAGCGTATTGGTGCCGGCAGAATTGGCGCTAGCAGTACCAATAATCGTTGATCCAACACCCAGCCGCAGCAAGTTAGGGGCGGCTGTGCCAGTCATGTTGATGGCAAGGCCCGCTCCATTGGTAAGATTGGGGGGCGAGGAGGCTGCAGAGACGGTGCCAAGGTTGGTGATTGTTCCACCGACATTGAGAACAATTGCATTGGCCAGAGAATTCGTGACACCAATGAAACCGGTATTGGTGATAGTGCCACCTGCTGCGAGGCGGACTGCCACCAAGTCACCTGCGCCAGCAGCTGTCCCTGACTGAGTGATGGTGCCGGAATTGCTCAGACTATCAGACGCATTTCCACTCAGAAAAACAGCCTGACCAAATGTGGCATTACTGGCACCAAGGATTTGGCCAGCGTTAATAACCGTGTTCGCAACGTTGGTACTGGACAGAGAAATGCCAAACTGAACTCCGGAAATTATTCCGCTGGTCGCATTGGTAATACTACCACCATTGGTGGATACAACTGCACTGCTGGCCGTTGTATTTCCTATAGTTCCGGAGTTAGTAAGTGTTATAAATCCTGATGCAGTAATGCCTGCAGAGGTCCCGGCAATGATTCCAGCAGACTCATTTACAATGGTGCCTCCTCCAAGAGCCACGCCATATGTTTTGCCCGAAATCAGGCTGCTATTGATAATATTAACATTGATTGATGAAGCGGCAGAGATGCCCCACGTCCCGATCCCGTTATCTGTAATAGATCCACTATTGTTTATGGATACAGTATTGCCACCGCTTAAAATAATACCAGCTGATCCACCCGTGATATAGGCACCAGCAGCATTTATGATTGTTCCATTATATGCCAGACTAATGCCGACACCAGACGTACCTGTTCCACCAATGATAGCATTACTACCGTTGTTGATAGTTATTGCATCAGGAACGGTCGTGCCAACGACAGTAGCCGTGGCATAAATACCAGCCGTGCCACCTTTGATTACTCCGCCAGCAGTACTTGATATGGTTCCGCCAGCAAGCAGACGAATACCGTCTGCAATTGAGCCTTCAATGTAACCGGAATTATTGACGACTGCTGGGCTGCCGCCAAACAGAATGCCACGGAAACCACCGGTAATACCACCAGAATTATTAATTGTGCCGCCACCAGCGATAGATGCGCCGTATCCATTGGTGCCGTTACCGGACAGAGTACCACTGTTGGTAATTGTAACCTGTTGTCCGGCAATTGCTGCACCACCATCGTTAAACACTGCACCGTTTTGATTGGTGAACTGCCCCCCTGAAAGCAGACTGACCGATCCATTGATCGTACCGTAGTTATCAAGCGATCCACTATTCGAAATGAGGCCGCTGTTATTCAGGGTCCCCCGGTTTTCCAGCGTGCCAAGAATGTTCATGGTCAGGCCGGAGGCAATAGTATTCGCCCCGGATGCGGTCCAGGTGGCACCTGTATCAATCTGAACATTGACGCCGATATACTGGGTGCCGATTCCAGTAATTGTACCGGAGATAATTGTTGTTGTAACGGGGTTTGTAGCGCTTTCCAGTACCAACCAGTTCTGCGTTCCGCTACCGGAAGTTCCACCACCGGAAACTATGCCTGTTACTGATGCCGTGGGGGAAAGTATCAGACGATTGGCACCCGAATTCATGATCACGGCGGTACCGTTAGAATTCGCACTCAGGGTCCCGAGATTGGTGAGCGTACCGGCTGATCCCAGGGTCAATGCACCGGTGAAGGCAGCGTTGCTTGCGTTTGTGAGGTTGGCTCCAACTACAGAAAAGGTTTGTGTATTGGAAACCGAGTTATTGCCTGTCAACTGCCAATTTGAACCAGAGGTTGCTGTGATCTGGTTAAACCCGGTAATTGTCGAGCCAAGACCTGAAAGGGTAGGGGGTGCGTTGGTGCCAGTAGAGGCGCCTATAAGATTCAAGCGATTGATGCTGCCCTGGCCAACTATAGAACCGATAATTGTCTGACCAGCATTCAGGTTAAGTACATTAACTCCTACTCCGATATCGCCAAGGTTAACAGCTGTGCCTCCGTTATTGGCAATAATCACACCAAAGTTATTAATAGTATTGCCGATTGACCCATTTTGGTCAATCATGGAGACAGCAATTCCTCCTGATCCAGTAATGGTCCCGCTATTTGTTAGAATAGCACTATTGAAGCCATTGACTGTACCTATTATAGAACCACTATTTGTAAGGCTTCCGCCTGCGAGAATTGCAATATTTCCATTAATTGCTGCACTTGTCTGATTATTCAGGGTCCCAGCGGTTGACAGCTGTGAGTTTACTGTCAGTGTTCCTCTGTTTGTAAAATTGCTTCCGGCAATAATTGTATTGGCGCTTGCCACGCCTCCGATAAACCAGTTAGCCCCGGTATCAACAACGGCATTCTGGAAACCGATGTAATTTGCTCCCAGCCCGGTAATGGTCCCGGTTCCTGTTCCGGACAGCAGCTCCAGCGTATTGGTTCCGGCAGCATTGGCGACAGCCGTTCCCATAATGGTGGATGCAACACCCAGCTGCAGAGTATTTGCGCCTGTGCCAGCCAGATAGACGGCTGCACCAACAACGCCATTCCCTGTGTTGGCGGCTGTGCCGGCAGCAGAGATAGTGCCGAGATTTTTAATCGTGCCGCCCACGTTGAGAACAACACCAATTCCCAGGGTGCCTGTTGCGGAAATAAGCCCGGTGTTCAGGAGTGTGCCACCGCGTCCAAGGCGGACAGCAGTGATATCTCCGACGCTTGCACCCGTGCCTGTTTGCAGAATAGTGCCGGAGTTGTTCAGGAAGTCTGAAGAATTTCCTGCCAATATAACGGCATGACCGAATGTATTATTGTTGGTTGAAGCGGTGATATTGCCTTGATTGACGAGTGTAGCGGGCGCAGTTGAGCTGGTGCTGAAAACCATGACACCGAACTGGCTACCACTAATAGTTCCACCGGCCAGATTGGTGACAATACCACCCGCATCGGATGAAACGCCGTATCCCCCAGCACCGCTAGCAGATATGCTTCCGGCATTAACAAGGCTCAGGAAGCCACCAGTAACAATACCAAAGGTAGTTCCAGAGATGGTACCATCGGCCAGATTGTTCACATACCCTGAATTTACGAAGGTAACGGCAACGCCAGCAGAGCCAGTGGCACTAATTTTGCCCGAATTAGTAACGGATACTGTGGCGCCACTGCTGGCACTACCATAGATGCCATACCTTGTTCCCTGAATCAGGGCCGCTGCGCCGGTATTGTTAACGGTGCCGCCGTTATACAGATAAACACCATCTGTCTGGCCAGTGATGGTACCGCTGTTCGTAACACCAATGGCAGCGAGGGAACCAATAACACCCCAACTCCCTTGAATCTGGCCGCTATTGGTGAGGGTGCCCCCATTGACGAGCGAAACACCGACAGAGGCAGCACTGATGGTGGCACTGGCATTATTGACAACTGTGCCCCCGCCTGAAATCAGAACGCCGGTCGCGCCGGTAGGGCCATTGGCTGAAATACTGCCACTGGCATTGTTGGTGACAGAGCCTCCATTACTAAAGGAAACACCAACCAATCCGCCCTGAATCTGGCCGCTATTAGTAACAGTTCCTCCACCAGCAAATGATATGCCGACTGAAGAGGCGGTAATGACTGCACCGCCGGCATTTGTGACCGTTCCTGCATTCGAAATCAGAACGCCGATCGCGGATGAAATAGTGCCACTGGCATTATTGGTGATAGTGCCTGTTCCAGCTAAGTTGACACCATATCTTGCACCCTGAATCTGGCCACTATTAGTGATGGTAGCAGTGACAGCTGCCGAAGCAGTGATACCAAATCCTCCGCTGGATAGCAGGGTTCCGGTATTGTTAACGACTGCTGTAGCTGATGTAGAGGTGGCTCCGCCAACGAGAGCAATGGCCGCACCACCAGTTGCTGTTCCACCGGTGATAGTACCGTTGTTTAAGACAGTCCCAGTGCTGATCTGGACGCCATAACCATTGCTTGGCAGGGCCTGGATCACGCCGCCAGCATTATTGGTCACATTCCCCGAGAGGATGATCGCCCACGGATTTGCGCCGGTGGCAATAATTCTGCCGGAATTGATGACGGTGGCATTGACTGCGTCACCCCCAATCAGGACATTGGCAGAACCAGATATGGTTGCGGTTGCTGCGTTGCTGAGCACGCCTCCATTGATCAAGGAGACAGAGGCACCTGCAATCAAGCCGGTGTTGGTCAGGGTGCCGCTATTTAACAAGCGGGCAAAACTGTTGTTTGCAGTTCCTTGTAGAACCCAGTTTGCCCCTGCATCAACTGTTCCGGTCTGGAAACTGAGGAAGTTTGAGGCATTGACCGTTCCGGTTGATGTTCCGGACAACAGCTCCAGCGTATTGGTGCCGGTAGAATTGGCGCTAGCAGTACCATTGATCGTGGATGCAACACCCAGCTGCAGCAAATTTGTGCCTGTGCCGGTCATATTGATGGCAAGGCCCGTTCCATTGGTAAGATTGGGGGCCGAGGAGGCGGCAGAGACAGTGCCAAGGTTGGTGATTGTGCCGCCGTTATTGAGAACAATGCCCATCCCGGTTGTATTCGAAACACTGATCAGGCCGGTGTTGAGAATCGTCCCACCTCTTATAAGGCGAACGGCAGCAAGGTCACCGGTGCTTGTACCTGTCCCTGTTTGCTGGATAGTCCCCGAATTGTTCAGAAAATCTGAGGAGTTACCTGCCAACAGGACAGCGTGGCCGAATGAAGTGCCTGTGGAAGCTTTGATGAGTCCTGCATTGATAATGGTCGCAGCCGTTCCCAAGCTGCTGTAAAGCGTAATGCCGAACTGACTGCCGGAAATGGTTCCAGTGCTTAGATTGCTAACAAAGCCGCCATTATTCGTAGAAATTCCCTGACCGCCCGGCGCTGTGGAGCTTATGGTCCCACTGTTGATAACAGTGCCGGTTCCCAAAAGGTTGATACCATACGTTGTGCCGGTGACAGCACCGCTATTGGTGATGGTCCACGCTATTGTCGTAAGGCTGCTTTGAATTCCGATGCCGGCCGTATTGCCAACCGCAGTCCCCGCCTGAATTAAAATCGGGTTCGTGTAGGCGGGCGTGACAAGAGTAATGCCGGATGTAGTGGATGTAAGAGTTGTCATTCGATCCGCCTGACTGAGCCTGAAATGTTAATTTCTTTATAAGTGCTTACTTCCATAGCAAAAAAATAAAAGTGTGTGTAGCAAAATTATTGTTTTTATTTGTAAAATCGAAGTATAAATTAAAATCGAAACGTATATATATTTATTTATTATAATATATTTAATCCCAAAATAGATATTTGTCATAATTTTTTTATAAAATGTATTTTTGTATTTTTAATGAGAGAAAATGTATTCTGTTGAACCTAACTTTACAGTACAGGAGTCGCTGGTTAACGTTACTCTCATCGAAAATTCTGAAGAGGCTTCATCCAGCCCGTGCCCGTTGATTTCGTAGGCATACCGGCGCAAAAAGCCGATATGAATCAGGCAGCCTTTTTTCTTTATAATTCAGCCACCCACGGGCGGGAGCCGTTCAGGCCTATCGACCCGAAGCACGTTAAAATATACGTGTGCGGACCGACCGTTTATGATCTGGCCCATATCGGTAATGCCCGCAGCATGGTGGTATTCGATGTGCTGGCAAGGGTTCTGCGCAGACTTTATCCCCGCGTCACCTATGCGCGGAACATCACGGATGTGGATGACAAGATCAATGCCCGCGCGCGTGAAAGCGGGGTTTCCATTGATGAAATCACCGCCCGGACCACGGCTGATTTCCATGCCGATATGGCCAGCCTCGGCAATCTGCCACCGGATATAGAGCCGAGGGCGACCGCCCATATTGCTGAAATGATTCTTCTGATCGAGAAGCTGATCGCTCAGGAGCATGCTTATGAGACGCATGGCGAGGGGGAGGGACATGTCCTGTTCTCCGTAGCCAGCGATCCTTCCTATGGGTCTTTATCGAACAGATCACCGGATGAACTGTTGGCGGGTGCGCGGATTGATCCGGCCCCTTACAAGAAAGATCCTGGTGACTTCGTGCTCTGGAAGCCATCAGCTGACGACCAGCCGGGATGGGATAGTCCATGGGGGCGTGGCCGCCCGGGCTGGCATATTGAATGCAGTGCCATGTCCTGGCGCTATTTGGGCGAAGATTTCGACATTCATGGCGGTGGTGGAGACCTGATCTTTCCTCATCACGAAAATGAATGTGCCCAAAGCCGCTGCGCTTTCCCTGGCAGTCATTTCGCCCATTACTGGATGCACAGCGCCATGCTGCTTCTGGATGGCGAGAAAATGTCCAAAAGCCTCGGCAACGTGCTGACCGTACGCGATCTGCTGGGTCAGGCGGATGGTGAGGCGATCCGGCTGCTGTTCCTGAAAACCCATTACCGCGGCGTGCTGGATTTCCGCTATGAGGCATTGAAGGAGGCGGGTAAGGAGCTTGATCGCTTCTACCGTGCCTTGCAGGCGCACCCGGCTCTGCCTGATCTGGACGAGACCGTGGAGAATCCGGTGCTGGAGGCATTGCGGGATGATCTGAACACGCCGCAGGCTCTCTCCCTGATGCATGGGCTGGCTTATGCCGCTTTGGGAGGGGATGCGCTTGCGGCCGCACAGCTGAAGGAGGGGGGCATGCTGATGGGGCTGTTCACGCGGGAGGCTGAGGCATGGTTTCAGCGTGGCATCAATCCGGACGAGATTGCCCAGCGGATTGCGGACCGTCTTCAGGCGCGCAAGGATCGGAATTTCGCCGAGGCCGATCGTATCCGCAATGAACTGGCTGAAGCGGGTATTCTGCTGGAAGATGGGCCATCAGGAACCACATGGCGGCGGGCCAGCTGATTTTTTCCTCTATACAGTATAAGGCACACTCAGATTATGACTGGACGAGACGGCGGGGCACCGCTTCAACCGCGTGACCCAAGCCCGGTCATTATCCTCGTGCGCCCGCAACTGGCGGAGAATATCGGCTCCACGGCGCGGGCCATGGCGAATTGTGGCCTGTTCCACCTGCGTCTGGTCTCGCCGCGGGATGGATGGCCGCAGGACAGGGCATGGCGCACTGCATCGGGGGCCGACAACATCCTCGATTCCCTCACTGTTCATGAGACAGTTGAGGATGCGGTTGCAGATCTGCACCGCGTGTTTGCCACCTGCCCCAGACCGCGTCATATCGTCAAGACTATCATGACCGCCCGCGGGGCCGCTGCTGATATCGTGCTTGCCTGTGAGCGTGGGCTGAAAACCGGTATTCTGTTCGGTCCGGAAAGGGCCGGGTTGGACAACGATGATATGGCCTGTGCGGATACGCTGGTTCGCTATCCGCTCAATCCAGATTTCATGTCGCTAAATGTATCTCAGGCGGTTATGGTCATGGGGTATGAATGGTGGATGGCACAGGATGCCACGCCATCACGCCAGTTGATGACCAACGAATCACATGTGGCCACAAAGGGGGAGTTGAACAATTTCCTGCGTCATCTGGTCAGGGAGCTTGATGAGTGCGGATTTCTGAGAAATGAACAGAAACGCTCCGGTATGATTCGCAATATCAGGCACTTCTTCCTGAGAGGAGAGGTGACGGAGCAGGAGTTGAGAACCCTGCATGGCATTGTTCATGAGCTTTCGCGTGGGCGTGGGCGTGGGCGTTAAATTTTTTCCCCAATGATTAATTGTAACAAAATATCGATAACTGTTTGATATGCACCACAAAGAGTCCTGAGGCTTTTGGATATAAAAATTTAGATTTTGACAAAAGTAGATTGGCTGGATGATCTTTTTAAAAGATTTACAATTGAACGAAATCTTGTAAAAGTATTGTCTAAAGCACCATCAATTTCGGGATGTATTGCTCTCCTTGTCCTATCATTATGATCCCTGCTTTCATGGTAAGAAAATCCTTGTCACGGGGGGGGCAGGATTTCTCGGTTCCAGCCTCTGTGAGGCTTTAGCCAGAAAGGGCGGAGAGATAACGGTTCTGGATAGCTTCATGCCGGGGAGTGGCGCCAATATGGCCAATCTCTCGTCTCTGGATATCACTCTTGTCCGTGCTTCTTTGGAAGAAGCCGACCTGCATACCCTGTGTGAGGGAGCAGATTTCATATTCAATCTTGCTGGTCAGACGGGCCATCTGGCGGCACAGCTTGATCCCTTCGCCGACCTGGCTGTCAATGCTATGGCACAGTTACGCCTGATTGCAGCGGTGAGAGACGTGGCACCGGGGGCGGTTATCGTTCATGCCTCGACCCGGCAGTGTTATGGCCGTACCGGTGGTGCGCCTGTCGATGAAAGCCATGTTTCGGCACCGCAGGACTTCAACGGTGTCTCCAAACTGGCGGGTGAGCAATACTGGATGGCGGAAAGCCGTGTGCATGGGCGCAAGGTGACGGCACTGCGTCTGACAAACTGCTACGGTCCCAGACTGCGTCTTCAGGATGGGCGGCAGACCTTTCTGGGAACATGGCTGCGCCATGTGCTTCAGAGCCAGCCATTCGAGGTCTGGGGTGGGCAGCAGGTGCGTGATTTTACCTATGTCGATGATGTAACAGCGGCCTTTATGGCTGCTGCAACCACGCCGGACTGTTTTGGGCGCTTGTTTAATATCGGGGGGTATGAAAGTGCTTCCCTGCTGACATTGGCTGAACTGCTGGTCGAGGTTGCGCCTTTCCCGGTGCGGTATACGGTCAAGGAATTGCCGGAAGAGCGGGCCAGAATAGATATCGGCGCCTATTGTGCCGATGATCGTGCTTTCCGTGGGGCCACTGGCTGGAAACCCCGGATTTCTCTGGCGGAAGGGTTAAGGCAGTCACTGGAATGGTATCGGCCGAGAGTGCAGGATTATGTCTGACCCTGTGATTGTGCCGCAGGCTGATCCGCGCGCCTTCTACCTTGCATATCGTGCGGAGATTGATGCTGCTATTTCCGGTGTTCTGGCGTCTGGAAGCTATATTCTCGGGGAACAGGTCTCGGCTTTTGAAAATGAATTTGCCATATGGCTTGGGCGTTCCCATGCCATAGCTTGTGGCAGTGCGACCGATGGGCTGGTACTTGCGCTGCGTGCTCTGGGGGTCGGGGCCGGGTGTTCAGTGGCCACGGTTTCTCATACCGCCGTGGCGGTGATTGCAGCGATTGAAATGGCGGGGGCACAGCCTCTGTTGCTCGATATCAATCCAGCCGATTACTGCATGAACGTGGATGAGCTGACGAAAATTCTCTGCAAGTCACCGGATGGGGCCGCCCCCGTGCGGGCTGTTATCCCTGTTCATCTCTATGGCCAGTCAGTAGATATGACGGCGCTCATGCTGGCGGCAAAGCAGGCCGGGATTCCGGTTATTGAGGATTGCAGCCAGGCGCATGGTGGCCGCCATCATGGTAAAATGGTGGGCACCTATAGCACTCTGTCCGTTTTTAGCCTGTATCCGACCAAAAATCTTTGTGCACTTGGCGATGCAGGGATTGTCAGCACAGACGATCCTGACATTGCAGAGACTCTGCGACGCTTGCGCCAGTACGGCTGGGGGCAGGAAAGGCAATCGGAATTAAAAGGCGTCAATTCCCGCATGGATGACATTCAGGCATCCATTCTGAGTATTGGTCTTGCCTGTCTGGATCAAAGAAACAGCCAACGGCAGATGATTGCACGGTCCTATGACGCTACCCTGCGTGATATTGGCGGCCAGCCCCCCTGTGTTCGCCCTGGGAATACGCATGTTTATCATCAGTATGTCATCAGGGTACGGGATCGGGACGTTCTGAGAGATGAGCTACAGCGGTCAGGCGTTCAGACAGCGATCCACTACCCGTATCCTGTTCATAGCCAGCCCGCCTATCGGAACAAGGTGATGCTCGGTCCTGCCCGCTGTGTGGAAACGGTTAAAGCAGCAGATACCATTCTCAGCTTGCCGATGTTTCCGGAGCTGGAAAGCGGACAGGTGGAGCATGTCTGTGCCATGCTCAGGAAGTTTTCTCATCTGATTCGGCAGGATGATTGAATGATGCGCTCTCTGGCTCTTTTCGGTGCAGGCTCTGCCTTGGCGGTGGATGTCGAGGAAAGCTGTCGCCGGAATGGTATCAATCTCCGGATTTTAGTCCGTAATACCGAACACACGGCGCATCCTGATGTGGAAGCCCCATCCATCACTCTGGAGGAGATCACGGATGATCTCATCGGAACGGAGTGGCTGATCCCGCTTTTTACCCCGGCCAACCGCAAGAAAGCATGGCAGCATGCGACATCGTTGGGATTGAACAGCTTTGCCTCCCTGCTGGATGCTTCATCGGTGTATCCCTCCCGCCTGAGCGTGGAGGAGGGGGTTTATGTCAACTCCGGCTGCACGATCGGGGCATGTTCCCGGCTCGGTCGGTTTTCATTGATCAACCGTGGTTGCTCGGTTGGACATCATTTGTCGCTCGGGGCTTTTTCCTCGATCGGGCCGGGGGCGGTTCTGGCCGGTGAGGTGACCGTTGAGGAAGAGGTGATGATAGGGGCAGGCGCCATTATCCTGCCCACAGTGAGGATCGGCGCCCGTGCCCGGATCGGTGCAGGGGCTGTGGTCCGCAAGGATGTGCCTCCCGGCGCTTTGGTGGCAGCCCCCGATGCGCGCGTTCTGCTGCGAACACGCGGGGGGTAGGCAGATTTATCGCCTCAGCCTATGCAGCAAATGACGCAGCGGCGCTGTGTAACGCCATATTGTGGAATCAAGCATAGCCTGATGCTGCCTGGTCAGCGCCTGTAACTGCTCTTCGAGTAAGTCCAGCTTTTCCTGTGAAGGATCTATTGATACGGGCGGGGAATTTTCAGTCGCAAAATGGCGGAAGACATCCACTTCACCGGTAAGCCACTTGAGAACTTCGTACCCGTCCTGTGTCTGCACACAGGCATGGGCCATTTCCATGGCAAACAGGCGACGCCCCGCATTCTGAGATCTGACCGCCATATCAACGAAATCGGCCAGCAAGCCCCGATGATCAGGCCCGTGATCAATGCCCAGCGTGGCCCGGAAAATCTGCCTCTGCCAGGACCGGTCGAGTGTTTTGAGATGACGCAGAACGAGGGGCGTTTCCCATTCCGTGCGTAATATTGTGCTCCGGCTGGGCGCACTCATATTACGCGCACCCTCCCGTATCCTGAAAGCTGTCAGTTCTTCATTCAGAAAAGCGATATCGTGTCCGCTGACCAGCATGCGGGTCCACATATCAAAATCCTGCGAATTGGTCAGTCGCGGATCATAGTAACCAAGCGTCTCAAACACGCTGCGCCGGATCATTGCGGTTGGGGCACATAGACAGTTTCCATGAAGGGCGAAACGTCGAAGCCAACTGGTGGAAGAAAAATCCGGCATCTGCATGGGCGCTGTAAAATCCAGAAAACTTTCAGTTTTCTGTCCATGCTCATCAACTGCAACAGGCAGACCGAAAACGGCGGAGATATGAGCATTCTGGTCAAGAAACGCCACCTGCCGTGCGAGCCGCTCCGGCAAGGCCCAGTCATCGGAATTGAGAATGGCGATATACTCGCCCCGCGCCCTTTTCAGGCAGTGATTCATCGCGGAGGAAATGTCGACATTGCTCGTCAGTGCTTCGACATCCAGACGAGTGTCTGAAAACTGACGAATGACCGACAGGGTACCGTCGCTTGATGCATCATCAGTCAGGATGATTTCAAAATCCTGAAAGCTCTGATCGAATACGCTTTGCAGGGATTGGGCGACATACTGTTCGTGATTATAGCTTTTGATGACCACTGAAACACGCGGCGCTGTCTGTGGCCTTGCATGCACTGTCGGAACTGAAATCCGTTCCTGCCCCTCCCACCACAAAGGACGCTCGCCGGAATGCGCCGCCACGAAATCCGGCCCGGACAGATCGTCCGAGGTTGCGACCATATAGTCCCATTCCTTGCGCCGTTTTTCTTCGTTCCAGCGATAGCGATGCCCCCAGTCATTCTGCACATCGACGGAGCCAAGACGGGCGCCTTGTTCTTTCTGTCTTTCAGCATTTCTGTCATAGCCAAGATGCTTGAAATGCCACAGCATCAGTTCATCCCGTGCGGGAAGGCGAATATTGCCCTGTGGCTGAGCCGAATGGCGGCCTTCCGCAAAGCCGGTTTCCATAATGGCATCGGGATTGAAAATGCCCAGCTTGTTGAAAAACCGCCTGGCACGCCCCGATGTGACTTTCTCGACCAGCAGCCCATCATCCGAGGGAAAGTTTTCGCTGTTCATGTCGAAACCAAGGGCGGGAATACAGGTAACGCCTTCAGCCTTGCGTGCCTGAAGATAGCACGTCATCGGCTGGCCCTTGACCCATAGATGTTCATCAATGGCGGTGATGACGACCCAGTCTGCCTTGCCCCGGCTTTCTTTCCAGGCGTTTTCATGCATTGCCTTATGGGACAGTACGAAAGAGTCGGTATGAACCCTTTCGAAACGCCTCAACTCGACCTTGGGATGGGCTTCCAAAATCTCCAGCGATCCATCGGTCGAGCCATCATCGTAAATAACGTAACGATCGACCCAGGAATCAAAATGCCGGAAGAAAAATCCAAGCATATCTGCTTCGTTCCAGCAAACAGTATAGAGATCGACCGTCATTTTGCGACGCCCCTGATTATCTTTATTTCAAAGCAGGTATAGCGTTAGCAACGAACATTCCGCAACGATGAGCAAAATGTTGAGGAAGGTTCAAGTCGATGCGTTAAAACAAGATCAATGGACTGATAGTCCAACCCTCCTTTGGAATTTCGTATTTCTCAATCCACTACTGCTGGCCCAACAACAATATGCAGGCAGACTCGTGAGTTCACCACGAGCCTGCCCGACACCTCAATTCGTGCGCATCACATCCACAAGATTGTCGGAAAAGCTGGGCGCGTGGCCAAGATCGGAGAAGGCAGCACTGCTGATACTGTTCACGGTTCCATCATTCAATTGCCGCCAATATCCCAGCGTTGTAACGACAATGCCGGGATTGACGTCGCTGGTGATACGAGCCATGGCCCGGAAGGCACCCCGGTCATTCATGACCTTGACACGATCACCATCCTCGATGCCACGTGCCTGCGCATCGGAGACATTGATCAACACGAACTGCTCCCCCTGACCACGGATTTTCTGTTCCATGTTAGCATAGCAGGAATTGAGAAAACCGTGGCTTTTCGGTGAAACAATCGAAAGCGGGTATTTTTTTGCCAACTCAGTTGCAGCCAGAGGATTTTCCCGTGCACCGAGATAGTCTGGCAGAGGGTCGACCGCTTCGTTGGGTTGGAACGCTTCGTACATCTGACGGAACGGGGCGGGCACAAAATTGCGTGCTCCGTCGAGCATGAAATGGCATTTTCCGGTTGCAGTCGGGAAGTTCCCGTCTTTATGCGGTGCCCTGTTATCAGCCGTGCCGACATTCAGCCGCGCATAGCCATGCTGCTTCAGATAGGCCAGATCAATTCCTTCACAGGCGGGTGATGACCAGTCGACAAAATTTTGCAGACATTCTTCATCAGACCACAGGAAATTGGCATCCTTAAAACCGAATTTTCCTGCCAGACGGCGAAAGATTTCGTTATTCGGCAGCGCTTCACCAGGTGCATCAGCACATCTGGTCGTGTAGGTCAGATACAGATGCCCCCAGGAAAGGATGATATCCTCCATTTCCGCCCCCATCGCGGCAGGCAGAAGAATATCGGCATAGGAGGCGGTGTCGGAGATGAAATGCTCGGCCGATACCAGAAACAGATCCTCCCTTTGCAGGCCCTGCACGATTTTGTCCGTCTCCGGTGCCTGGGTGACTGGATTAGCATTCCAACACATCATTGACATGATCGGCGGATCGAGCGGTATCTCACCAGTTAACGCCTTGCCGAGTTCCAGTGCACTGACCACGCGTGTTCCTTCCGGGATCAGATCAGGCCTGCAGATGACATCGAATTTGTAAGGATGCTCCCACACCGCGAACTGCGTCATTCCACCGCCGACATGCCGCCAGGACCCGGTCAGTGCCGGAATACAGGCAATGGCACGTACAGCCTGACCACCGCCGTAATGACGTTCCAGCGCCACACCGATGCGAATGGCGGCCGGTTGCTCTGTCGCGAGGCTCCGGGCGAGCTTGCGGATATCGGCAGCGGAAACGCCGGTAATGGTTTCCGCCCATTCCGGGGTGCGGTCGGCAGCGCGTGCTTTCAGTTCGTCAAATCCGACCGTATGGTTGGCGACATAGTCATGATCCACCAGATCCTGTTCGATCAGTGTGTTGATCAGGGCCATGGCCAGCGCGCCATCGGTGCCGGGGCGGGGAGCAATATGCCAGTCCGCGCTTTTGGCGGTGCGGGAGGCATAGGAGTCGATCACGACAACCGTGGCCCCGTTTTTCTGTGCATCCCGGATGATTGCCCAGTGATGGAGGTTGGTGCTGATGCTGTTACAGGCCCAGATCACGATATATTTTGAATGAATATAGCTTTCCGGATCGACGCCTGCTGTCGGCCCGACCGCCATAAGCCATGCGGTCGATGATCCTTCACCACAAAAGGTCCGTTCGCAGACTGTGGCACCAAGGCGATTGAAAAAGGCATCCCCGCCATTCAGGCCCTGCAAAAGCCCCTGATGCCCGAGATAGCTGTAGGGCATGATTGCCTGAGGCCCGTATTCGGTCATGATGGCCTGCCAGCGGGAGACGATCTCGTCCAGTGCTTCATCCCAACTGATCCTTGCGAACTGGCCTGATCCTTTCGGCCCGATACGGCGCATCGGATACAGCACACGGTCAGGGTGGGCATGCCTTTTCTCGTAATCTTTCACTTTAACGCAGAGTCCGCCTCTGGTCATTGGATGATCAGGGTTGCCTCGCACAGACTGCAATTGTCCGTCCTTGACGTCGAACAGCATTGCGCAAGTATCGGGACAGTCATGCGGGCAAGCGCCGTGAAATGTTTTAACCTCGTCTGGTCCTGTGGCGGCAATCATGGGGACGTCTCCGTATTTTTAAAGTATTTCAGCATGTTGTGATGCCGCTCCCTGAACCGGCATCGGTCATGAAACTCTTTTCTTGCACGGTAGCCTCAATAGCGCCCGCCCGACCAGCCATAATCAGATATCGGGGGTGCCATGTGCTGGATAAATGGCCATGATCTTAATACCGATTTTAAGAAAAACCCTCTTTTAATCAGAAACAAAAGGGATAGGTCTTTGTTCATAACAACAAAACAAACACGAGGAGTTAAGCCATGGACAAGGTCATGAATATTCAACGCATCGCTGCAATCTGCGCCATTGGTGGTGTTGCGCTGTTCGGTCTGCCTGCTGCGTCCCATGCGACCGGAGCGGCAGCCATGAGTCGGACGGGCTATGCGGCCCAGAGCAATATTGAGCCTGTTTCAGCGACGATGAATGGGCTGAAGCAGCAGGGTGGATGCCGGGAAAAAGAAATGTGGGGTCCGTCAAAACGGCCGGAAGTTGAGCAGGTTTGTACAGGCCGTGCTTCGCAATAAACGGGCACCTGAAACCAGCGGATAGAAAACCAGATTGCGCAAGCCAGCCTGTTCTTATCTAAAGATCAGACTATGAAATATTGGCTGGGGGACCTGGATTCGAACCAGGGCTGACCGGGTCAGAGCCGGTAGTTCTACCGCTAAACTATCCCCCAGCGGCTGGTGGCGGGCTATTAGCATCGGTTTTACGGCAGGGCAAGTCCCTGCCGTCACGCTTTTTTTATACAGCTGATTTTGACCTCTCCCCTTGCCGCCGCCCACTGTGGTTGTAGGTATCCCACGCCCGGCATGCGGCATTGAGAGCATCTGAAAAGGCGAAAGGAAAAAAATACATCGGGGCGTAAACGGTTTATACTCCACCGATGGTTAACCCTTATTCACCCTTCTCCTTGAATTTGCCAGGTGCCGGGTCTCATCGACAGGCGGGGGCTTCTGCCTATGCTGCGCTCGATCTGGGAACCAATAATTGCCGTTTGCTGATCGGCACTCCGGCCGGTGGCAGTTTCCGTGTGCTGGACAGTTTCAGCCGTATTGTCCGGCTGGGGGAAGGGTTGCAGACGACCGGCAGGCTCAGCCCGAGGGCGATGGAGCGTACCCTGTCGGCCTTAAGAGTTTGCGTCGCCCGGATGCAACGCAGAACTTTGTCCGGTGTGCGGGCTGTTGCCACGGAAGCTTGCCGCCACGCTGTTAATGGCAGGGATTTCCTTAGCCGCGTACAGGCTGAGACCGGACTCGACTTTGACGTGATCTCCACGCGCGAGGAAATCGAACTGGCCCTGGAAAGCTGCATCCCCTTGCTTCGGCGTACTGAGGCGCGGCGGATCCTGCTGTTCGACATCGGCGGAGGCTCTACGGAGCTTGCCTGGGTACGGATTGATGGCAATTGCCCGGTTCTGGTTGGAACTGTTTCCCTGCCTGTTGGCGTCGTGCGTCTGGCCGAACAATATGGGGATGCCCGGTTCAGCGCCGGCGCTTTTGAGGAAATGGTGCAGGATGTCCGGCAGCGTCTGGAAACGTTCGAGGATATCCACAGAATTCATCCTGAAATCCTTCACGGTGGCGTTGCCTTGCTGGGTACTTCCGGCACTGCAACCACGATCGCGAGTATCTGTTTCGACCTGAACAGGTATCGTCGATGCATGGTTGACGGAGCGGTGATGAGCCTGACGCAGGCGGATCAGGCAGTGCAGATTCTGCGGGCGCTTGGTGGGGCGGAGCCGCAGGGGGAAGGATTGCGCAAACACCCCTGTATCGGCCCTCAACGTGCTGATTTCGTGCTGCCTGGTTGTGCGATCTTTCAGGCGATCCGGTCGCTTTGGCCGACGACTTCTGTCATTGTCGCGGACCGGGGGCTGCGGGAGGGAATGCTGCTGAGGATGATGCATGAGGCCGGTCATGGCGGCAGACGCGGCAGAAGAAAGCGCAATCCCGCAATTCCTTCTTCACGCTCCGGGTTGACCGGCTCTGGATTGGAAGGGCCCCCTTCTGGCATATCAACACGAACGAAGCCGGTTTAAGACGGAACAGATAATGAGCGGTGGAAAAACGCAGCCTCCTACGGGACCGCGCGGCAAGGTTGTGATGCTGAAAACGGCCCGCAAGCGTAGCGTGGCCTCACAACGCTGGCTGACCCGGCAGTTGAATGATCCGTACGTAGCGGCAGCCAAGGCACAGGGCTGGCGCTCCCGTGCAGCCTTCAAGCTGATCGAGCTGGATGACAAATTCGGGCTGATCAGCAAGGGCAGCCGGGTGATTGATCTGGGCGCGGCACCAGGTGGCTGGACGCAGGTAGCCATGAAGCGCGGTGCTGCCGTGGTGGTCGGCGTGGATCTTCTACCAGTCGATCCGGTGCCAGGCGCGACGCTGATCCAGGGCGATTTCAACGATGATGACATGCCGGCGCGACTTTCCTCCCTGATGGGTGGCAAGGCCGATCTGGTGATGTCCGACATGGCTCCCAACACGACCGGCCATGCGGCGACCGATCATATGCGTATCATCGCGTTGACCGAACTGGCGCTGCATTTCGCTTTCGATGCTCTGGCCCCAGGGGGTGCCTTTGTGGCGAAAGTGTTTCAGGGTGGATCGGAAAAACAGTTGCTTGAACCCATGAAGCAACGATTCGCCTCGGTTCGTCATGCCAAGCCTGCTTCCAGCCGGAAGGAAAGCAGCGAGCTGTACGTGGTCGCAAAAGGATTTCGTCCCAACGGGTTGCAGGACTAAGGCGTGCAGGCAACCCGTCGTGCCCCAGACGCGGGGCAGGCAGAATACGGAATGGCTTGCCCAGATACGGGCAGGGGCGTTAAGGGAGCGCGCCAAGGCGCACCCGCCCGTCCGACAGGATGAAAGGTCCAGGCCATGGCTTCCGATGACGTTTCTGATCGCAACTCCAGCCCTCAGGCTGCTGTCTCTCCGGTGTCCCGGATCGAGGAAGCCCTGGCATTTGACGATGTGCTCGTCATTCCATCCTATTCACAGATTTTGCCTTCCAGCGTGGTGACTACCACGCGCCTGACGCGGAAGATTTCCCTCAATATTCCGCTGGTATCGTCGGCGATGGATACGGTGACGGAAGCGAATATGGCGATCGCCATGGCGCAGCATGGCGGCATTGGGGTCATCCATAAGAATCTGACTATCGAGGAGCAGGCGCAGCAGGTTCGCCGGGTCAAGAAATATGAAAGCGGTATGGTGGTAAATCCGCTCACCATCCATCCGGACCAGACGTTGGCCGATGCCCGCGCTTTGATGAGCAGCAACCATATCAGCGGCGTGCCGGTGGTGGAGCGGGAATCCGGCCGCCTGGTCGGTATTCTGACCAATCGTGACGTGCGCTTCGCCACCGATCCTTCAGTGCGGGTGTATGAGCTGATGACGCGGGAAAATCTGGTGACGGTTTCTCCCGGCACCAATCCCGAGGAAGCACGTACACTGCTGCATCGCCACCGGATCGAAAAACTGCTGGTGGTCGATGAGAATTATTGCTGTGTCGGCCTGATCACCGTGAAGGATATGGACAAGGCGCAGGCCTTTCCGCTTGCCAACAAGGATGCGCTGGGCCGTTTGCGGGTCGCGGCCGCCACAGGTGTTGGTGAGGATGGTTTCCGTCGTGCTCAGGCATTGATTGATGCAGAAGTGGACGTCGTGGTGGTCGATACCGCCCATGGCCATTCCGAGGGCGTTCTGGCCGCCGTAGCACGGATCAAAAAAGTCAGCAGCGATGTGCAGGTGATCGCGGGCAATGTCGCGACACCGGAAGGTGCTCAGGCGCTGATCGACGCGGGGGCGGATGCGGTCAAGATCGGTATCGGTCCGGGCAGCATTTGCACGACGCGCGTCGTGGCAGGCGTGGGTGTGCCCCAGTTTACCGCTGTCATGGAGACTGCTGCCGTATGCCGGGCGGCGGGCGTTCCGGCCATTGCCGATGGTGGTATCCGTACCTCTGGCGACGTCGTAAAGGCAATTGGCGCGGGGGCGGATTGCGTCATGGTCGGCAGCATGCTGGCCGGCACTGACGAAGCACCCGGCGAGGTTTTCCTATATCAGGGGCGCAGCTATAAATCCTATCGTGGCATGGGTAGCCTCGGCGCGATGGCCCGCGGCTCGGCGGATCGGTATTTTCAGCAGGATATCAAGGACCAGTTGAAGCTGGTGCCGGAAGGGATCGAGGGCCGGGTCGGCTATAAAGGCCCTGTGGCTGCGGTGCTGCATCAGATGACCGGCGGTCTGCGGGCCGGGATGGGCTATACGGGCAGCGCTTCCATCACCGATCTTCAGCGTAATGCACGCTTCCGGCGTATCACCGGTGCCGGGTTGCGAGAGAGCCACGTCCATGACGTGGCGATCGATCGTGAAGCCCCGAATTACCGGGTCGATTGATGCGCATCTCTTCTCCTGACCCGGCTCGCATCCTGTGACGCCTTCAGCACGGCTTGCCGCGGCGATCACGTTGCTGGAGGAAATCGAGGCCGCTCCCCGCCGCCCGGCGGATGCGGTGGCCAATGATTTCTTCCGTGCCCGGCGTTATATCGGTGGCAGTGACCGCCGGGCCGTCTCTGCTCAGGCATGGCAGGTGCTGCGTGCCCGTCGCCGGATGGGGTGGTGGCTGCCGGAGGCTCCGCCGCGCCTGCTGGTGGCCGGTCATATGTTGCTGACCGGGTGGACGCTGGAGGCTGTGACAAAAGCGTTCTCCGGCGGCCAGTATGCGCCTGCACGGCTGACAGAGACGGAACACACAGCCCTGCGTCTCCTGGAGGGGCATACGCTCGATCATCCGGAGATGCCGGATGCAGTGCGTCTGGAACTGCCGGACTGGATTTTGCCCCGGTTTGTGGATCGCTTCGGCCCGGCTCTGGCTGCTGAACTGGCGGAGATGGAGAGTGAGGCGCCTCTCGATCTACGGGTCAATCTGCTTAAATCGGATCGTGATACCGCCCGTAGCGCGTTGCGAGCAGAAGGGATCGAGGCGGAGTTCACCACTCTATCTCCGTGGGGTCTGCGCGTGCATGGCCGCCGTCCGGTGACGACCGGTGCTGCATTTCGCCAGGGGTTGATTGAAATTCAGGATGAGGGCAGCCAGTTAATCGCGGCACTGGTCGGGGCTGGCCCGGATATGCGCGTGGTGGATTATTGCGCCGGAGCTGGTGGCAAAACTCTGGCCATGGCGATGACGATGCTCAATCGCGGCCATATCGTGGCGTGTGATACTTCCGAACCTCGGTTGGAGGGGGCGGTGCGCCGTTTGCGACGGGCCGGAGTGCATAATGTTGAGCGCCATCTGCTGACAGCCGGTGATAAATGGGTCAAGCGCCGGGCCGGAAGCTTTGACCGCGTTCTGGTGGATGCTCCCTGCACCGGAACCGGCACATGGCGGCGCAATCCGGATGGGCGGCTGAGGCTGACCGAGACTGATCTGCTCGAACTGGTGCCAAAGCAGGCGGACATCCTGGATCGAGCCGCCACCTTGCTACGTCCGGGCGGCAGGCTGGTCTATGCAACCTGTTCCGTGCTGGCAGAGGAAAATACCCGGCAGATTGAGGCTTTCCTGGCAAGACGGCCCGAATTCCGGCTGATGCCGCTGCGGCAGGCTTGGCCGGATGCTCCGGCGGCGCTGACAGGGGATATGCTCAGTCTGACGCCACGCAGCTTCGGCACGGACGGGTTCTTCGCCGCGGTGCTTGAGAAACCGGTTCCTGCATGATCGCCATCCGCCGCGCCCGTCCGGCTGATGCGCCTTTAATCGGCGCTGTGCATGTCGCGGTGTGGCGCAGCGCGTGTCCGGGGATTGTGCCGGATGACCATCTCAGCCAGATGTCCGTGACCAGACTGGCAGCCTATTATGATGCCGCTATCATGGCCGGGCAGGGCGTGTTTGTTCTATGTGCATCGGGTGAAGACGTCCCGCTTGCTTCTGCTGGGAAAAGTGGAAACATACCAAAGGGGCCGCGTGTCATCGGCTTCTCCACGGCGACAAGAGCCGCACCCGGTGAACCGGGGGAAGGGGAGATCGGTGCGCTCTGCATTCTGGACGATTACCGGGAACGTGGATTGGGACGCCGCCTGATACGTGCTGCGGCATCGCACTTAAGAATGCTTGGATGCCGCTCCGCTTATACATGGGTGTTAAGGGACAGTCCGGCCCGCTGGTTTCATGCCCGTCTGGGGGGCGTTGCTGTGGCCCAGGGCCATATTTCTCTGGCTGGTGTAACGCTGGAACAGGACGCTTTCCTCTGGGAACCAATTGAAATGCTGCTACGCCCAGGAGCATTACGAAAAGAAGACCGGGATGACACCTGATCTCCGGCATGCAGAGTGGAATGTCGCCCTGTCATGTCAGTTTTCCACTGTTTTACCGTTGCGATCCGACGCGGCTTCCGGCATTGCCCCCACTGGCCATGTAGGGCCTGCATTTGCCCCCATTTTCACGGGGTGCGTTGAAGGAGAGAGAGCCTGATGAGCGACATTCTCGAACAGATCGTTGATCGGGTTCTGATTCTGGATTTCGGCAGTCAGGTCACTCAGCTTATTGCCCGCAGAGTCCGCGAATCAGGGGTTTATTGCGAAATCTGGCCATTTACCGCGGATGCCGAGCGTATCCGCACCTATGCACCGCAAGGCATTATCCTTTCAGGGGGCCCATCCAGCGTGGCGCTGGCAGGATCTCCGCGCGCACCGGATGTCGTGTTCTCGATGGATATCCCTGTGCTGGGTATCTGCTACGGCCAGCAGACGATGTGCGTGCAGCTTGGAGGCTCGGTCGAGGGCAATGACCATCAGGAATTCGGCCGCGCCCATGTTGATGTCGTGGAGAATTGTCGGATCACCGACGGTCTGTGGGAAAAAGGCGCGCGTGAGCAGGTCTGGATGAGTCATGGCGACCGGGTCACTGCTTTACCCCCCGGTTTCCGTGCGGTAGCCGTCAGCGAGGGCGCGCCTTTCGCGATGATTGCCGATGATGATCGCCGTTTTTACGGTGTGCAGTTTCATCCGGAGGTGATCCACACCCCGCATGGCACGCAGTTGCTGCGTAACTTCACACATGCGGTTTGCGGCTGCTCCGGCGGCTGGAGCATGGCGGCATTCCGCCCTGCTGAAATCAAGCGTATCCGGGAGATTGTCGGTGAAGGGCGCGTTATTTGCGGCCTGTCCGGCGGCGTTGATTCAACCGTGGCGGCGGTGCTGATCCATGAGGCGATTGGCGACCAGCTCACCTGTATTTTCGTGGATCATGGCCTGCTGCGCCAGAGTGAGGCGGAACAGGTGCTCGCTATGTTCCGTGACCGTTTTAACATCAAACTGGTGCATCGTGACGCTTCCGATCTGTTCCTCGGGGCGCTGGAAGGGGTCAGCGACCCTGAGGTAAAGCGCAAGACAATCGGCAAGCTGTTCATTGATGTATTCGAGGAAGAAGCCGCCAAGATCGGCGGCGCTGATTTCCTGGCGCAAGGTACACTTTATCCGGATGTGATCGAGAGCATCAGCTTTACCGGTGGTCCTTCGGTCACGATCAAATCCCACCACAATGTCGGTGGCCTGCCAGAGCGGATGCGAATGAAACTGGTCGAACCGCTTCGCGAATTGTTCAAGGACGAGGTGCGCGCACTGGGTCTTGAACTGGGCCTGCCGAAAGAAATGGTCGGCCGCCACCCCTTTCCCGGCCCGGGCCTTGCCATCCGTATTCCCGGAGCGATCAGCAAGGACCGTCTTGAAATCCTGCGTCGTGCTGATGCCATTTATCTGGAGGAAATCCGCAATGCCGGTCTCTATGACGAGATCTGGCAGGCTTTCGCGGTTCTGCTGCCAGTCCGCACTGTAGGCGTGATGGGCGATGGCCGCACCTATGACTTCGCCTGCGCCCTGCGTGCCGTCACCAGCACGGATGGCATGACGGCGGATGTCTATCCGTTTGATATCAAGTTCATTGCGAGAGTGGCTAACCGCATCGTCAATGAGGTGCGGGGGATCAATCGTGTGGCCTACGATATTACATCGAAGCCACCGGGAACAATTGAGTGGGAATGATTTTTGCCTATCCGGGCATACCCAAAACCACGCTAATGTACGATCTAACCCACTGATAAAAATAAATATTCATGTCGACATCTATCGATGCCTATCGGTGGGCAGAGATCGCGGCCGTCGGCCCCGCTGACGGGCCTCGGCCATATTGATCGCGACGAAATTTGAAAGTACCGTCAAGGGAGATGAGGCTCCTGACGGTACTTTTTTGACGCTAAGCTGCTGACAATACGCAGACTTTTCCGGCGAGAGCCCCCCAAAACCGCGCGACGGTACTTTTTTGGAGGTGGCATAGCATGTTGACGGATGCAGCGATCAAAGCGCTGAAACCCAAAGAGAAAATGTACAAGGTGACGGACCGCGACGGCATGTATGTGCGCGTCGCGCCATCTGGCGCGCTCTCGTTCAGGCTGGACTATCGGGCTCAATGGACGACGCGAGACGGTCTACCTGGGCAAATACGGGCGAGATGGAATCTCGCTGGCGCGAGCCCGGGAGCTCTGCCTGGATGCCAAACGAGCGATCAGCGAGGGCCGATCGCCAGCCATTGAGAAGCAGCGCGAAAAGCGTCGTATCAAGGAGGCCAAGAGCTTCGGTGAGTTCGGCGAAAAATGGCTGGTGAACGCGCCCATGGCCGACAGTACCCGAGCGATGCGTCGTTCCATCTTTGAACGGGAGCTAATGCCGGTTTGGCGCAACCGCCTGCTGACCGAAATCACACCAGATGACCTTCGCGCCCAATGTGGGAAGATCGTGGATCGCGGCGCACCGGCGACGGCAATCCATGTCCGGGACATCCTGAAGCAGATCTACGGCTTCGCCATCCTTCATGGCGAGAAGGTCGCCAATCCGGCTGATGACGTCGGACCGGCATCGATCGCAACTTTCACGCCAAAGGATAGAGCTCTGTCGCCAGCCGAAATTCGGGTAATGCTGAAAGAGCTTGAAAAGGTTGCCACGCTGCCGACGATCCGTCTCGGGATGCGGCTTTTCTTGCTGACGATGGTGCGCAAGAGCGAGCTGCAGGACGCGGTATGGGATGAAGTGGACTTCGAGAACGCCGTTTGGTCAATACCCAAGGAGCGGATGAAGCGATCGAAGGCGCATAACGTCTATCTGTGCCGCCAAACCCTCGACATCATGATCGCGCTCAAGACCTGCGCTGGCAACTCCCGCTATTTACTGCCTTCGCGGTACGACGCCGATGCTCCGATGTCCCGGGCGACGTTCAACCGTGTCACCTATTCGGTAGTGGAGCAGGCCAAACAGGATGGGCTGCCGCTCGAACCATTCACGGTTCACGATCTGCGGCGGACTGGATCGACCCTGCTGAATGAGTTGGGCTTCAATCGTGATTGGATCGAGAAATGCTTAGCGCATGAAGACGGCCGATCGTCGCGCGGCGTCTACAACAAAGCGGAATACGAAGTTCAGCGTCGTCATATGATGCAGGAGTGGGCGGACATGATCGACGCGTGGATTGATGGCCGGAAGCATGTCCCCACTCTCTTGCCGCCGGCTATGTCGCTGGTCGCGCTTGATCCCGCTCTTTGATCGGACGCGACTTCCGTTTTGATACGTCGGGATGTTTTGCGCGGCGGATTGGAGCGGCCCGCCGCGCCATCAGCCAGGCTTCCACCTCCGCCAAGTCCCAGACTATGCAGCGCGGAGATAGGGCAAACCGTCGCGGGAATTCGCCACGTTGCTCCATCTCATAGATGGTGCTGTCGGCAAGCGGAACCATTTCGCGCAGTTGTTGGCGTCGGATTGTCCGGCGAATTTTCAGGTATTCGATTCGAGTCATCTATTTCTCCTTTCTCGCTGACGCGATTGAGGGCGATAGATGTCGATACTGGAAGTCCCCTTGAAGCGCCGTGCGGTCCTTTCGGGCTATGGCGTATACATCGGCGGGTTTCCTTGTGGCATATCCCCTCGTCAGGCCATTCCCACTCCATGCTTGATCTGGAGACTGAATGAGCGCCCGCGCCACGGGCGATCGGCGGAAAGTGCATATTTCTACCCGGGTGTAATTGACAATAAGTTTTATCCGGGTATTAATCGGGCGGTCCATAAGTGAGCACCCCATGTCCGATCCTACTCTCAAGACCTGCACGGCATTTGTCGGGCATCGATTGCTCCTCTCAGGTCCCCTTCCTGACGTGGCCCTGGCCGTTCGGCAATCGACCGGCGTGGCGGACATGGTTCTCGTTTTCGACGACGCAACGGGTCGCATCGTCGATCTCGACCTGCGTGGCAGCAATGCCGATATTCTTGAACGGATTTCCCAGCCCCCCACGACCTATGCGGGGCGCTATCGCCCCAATATCGATGCGGTGCCGACCTCCCAGGGATTGGACGAAGCCCAGAGCCAGAAAACCCGGGGCCGACCAAAGTTGGGAGTCGTCGCGCGCGAGGTGACCTTGCTGCCCCGGCAGTGGGACTGGCTGACGAACCAGCCCGGCGGGGCGTCGGCGACACTGAGGCGTCTCGTCGACGAAGCGCGCAAAACAGCGAGCCCCCGCCAGCAGAGGCGGGCGGCGCAAGAGGCTGCGTATCAATTCATGCAGGCGATCGCGGGAGACCTGCCCGGTTACGAAGACGCGACCCGGGCGCTCTTCGCCGACGATCGGACATCATTGGAACAACGGATCGCTGCGTGGCCTGAAGACATCCGCACCCATGCGCTGCGTCTCGCCTTCGGCGCGGGCGAGAACCAAAGCGCTTAACCCGCCATTCAACGGAACACCGATGACCAGAGCCGACCCCATTTCCTACCTCGAACCGACACAGGACGCTGGCCGCAGGTTCGTACAGCGCAACCTTGCCGGTCCCGTCGTGATGCTCAACCTGCTGCGCTTCAGGGCTGTCGCCGATTATTCGGGCCACCCTGAGCTGGCACCTGCCAGGCCGATCAGCGGTGCTGAGGCCTTCAAGCTCTATGTTGAGCACACACTGCCCTTCTTACGAGAAACCGGCGGCGATCTCCTCTTTCTCGGCCATGGCGGTCCCTTCCTGATCGGACCGACCGATGAACATTGGGATCTGGCGATGATGATCAGGCAGGCCAGCACCGCGTCCTTCCTCTCCTTCGCCAGCCACAAGGGCTATCTCGCTGGACTTGGTCACCGCACGGCTGCGGTGATGGATTCCAGGCTTCTGCCATTGTCCGAAATGGCGCTACCCGTTGCAGGAGCGAGGCCATGAATATTGCAAAGGCCAATGGTATCGAGCTCGCGTGGGACAGTTTCGGTCATGCCGATGCGGAAACGGTCCTGCTGATTTCGGGGCTTGGAACGCAGATGATCCGCTGGTCCGAGACTTTCTGTACGGGGCTGGCCTCACGAGACTATCGCGTGATCCGTTTCGACAACCGCGATGCGGGCCACTCGACGCATTTCAGCGCTTCGCCCGCGCCGGATTTCGACGCACTCGCAACTGCCCTGATGGCCGGGCGCAGACCTGATGTGCCGTATACGCTTGACGACATGGCAACGGATGCGATCGGCCTGCTTGATGCGCTCGGGATTGCCAAGGCGCATGTCGTCGGGCGCTCAATGGGGGGAATGATCGCGCAGGTTCTCGCGAGCGAACATGCGGATCGGGTCCTTTCGCTGACGTCGATCATGTCGAGCACCGGCAATCCGGTCCTGCCGCAGGCGGCACCCGATGTCATGGCGATGATGATGCGCCCTGCGCCTGATCCTATGATCGATCCGGAAGGCTTTCTCGCGGTGCGCCTCGCGTTCGCGCGCAGAATCGCCGGGACGGGCTATCCGTTCGATGAAGAGGCCCATCGTGCCATTCTCCTTGATGAAGTAAGGCGTAGCTACGATCCGGGAGGCACTGCGCGGCAGATCGCTGCCATGGCGGTGGCTGGAGACCGGCGAGCACGACTCGCAAACATCACGGTCCCGACACTCGTCATCCACGGCGTCGATGACCCATTGATCCCGCCCGCCTGCGGTCAGGACACGGCGCGCTCCATACCGAACGCGGTCTACCTGCCCATCGAGGGCATGGGTCATGATTTGCCACGAGACGTTGAAGAACGGACCGTCGACGCGATCCGCAAGGTGATGGCAGATCAATCGTCGGCTGAAGGCACCTGACCATGTCGCAGGGCGAAAGGATGACGCCGGGCGTCACCCTTCCATTCCCTTTGACAGTAGACTCTACGAGGTCACAACCGGGCCAACAATGGCCTGGCCAAATGTTTCGCAGACGGACTGGACGTCGTTGAGGTCATGCGGAACCGGCAGAGCATCCATGGCCTGGAAAAAGCGGTCATGGCGTGCGGGTGTCGATATCAACATCACGCGCGCCACGCCTCCCATCGCGGAAAAGCCATGGGTGACGCCTTTGGCAACGAAGAGTCGATCTCCCGCCTTTACCTCAATCTTCTGCACGCCGATCAGGAACAGCAACCGCCCTTCGCTGATGCAGAAGACCTTATCCTCCTCAAACGAAATGTGCGCCGGTGCGCCCTGATCCGGTTGGACCGTCATCGCCATGACGGTCATGGGAGCAGCTTTACCACCGAGCAGGATTTCGGCATCGATACCCGAGAAGCGGGCGGTTGCGTGAGAGGAGAGTACGCCGCTTGCAGGCGCAGCGGGATGAGGGGTGATGTCCATGATGTGGTCTCCTTATGATCCGGACCCACGGTACCTCATCAGAGCAAGAACGATTATCTGGCAAGTTCTGCCATCATCATCTATTATTCTGGACAATGATGAAGCTTGATCCGATCCAGACCTTTGTCGAAGTGGTTCGTGCTGGCGGGTTTACCGCAGCGGCCCGGCGCACGGGCACGCCGCGTTCGACGGTGAGCCTTCAGGTCAGGGCGCTCGAAGAAACGTTAGGGGTTCGGTTGCTCAAGCGCTCGACCCGTTCTTTTGCCCTAACGGACGAGGGACAGCGCCTCTATGACAAGGCGTCGGGTCCGGTAGATGTTCTCGCCCGGGCGCTTGATGACCTGCAAGCGGGAGATGGCGTACTGGGCGGTCTGATCAGGCTGACCGTCCCAGCGGATTTCCCCACCGCGTTGCTGGCGAGCGCAATCACCAGCTTCACGCAGGCCCACACGGCAGTCCGCTTCCAGATCATGTGGACAAATACCGTGATGGACCTTGTCGAGGACAACATCGACATTGCGGTCAGAGTCGGCGCGAACCCTGCCCAGACTGCAATCGAACGACGCTTACTCGACATCGAATGGGCTTTCTATGCGAGCGCATCGTGGCTGAAGCGAAAGGGGCGGCCGGAAAATATCAGCGAGGTGGAGGATTTCATCTCCCCGCAACCAATCTTACGCGCCTACTTGGAGAAGCATGTGCTTGGTGGTGTTTCCCTGCCTACCGGTGCGATCGAGGTTGATAGCCATGCCATGGCCCGGGATCTGATGTTGAACGGCTTTGGCGTTGCTCTGTTGCCGCAGGGCTTGTGCCAGGATGCCGTTATGACCGGCAACGCCGAACCGCTCCTCCCGCACGCAGGGCTCCGCCCGACGCGGCTCAATCTAACGTTTCCAAATCGAGCGGACATGGTGCCAAGGGTGCGAGCCTTCGCTGATCACATATGCGCCCACTTTCGTTGAACAGATGTGTACCGCGGCCGGCGTTCATTGCAATTCAGGAGCGCATTATTGGGGCAACACACCGACTTTCCCGCCCTGATGCCCAACTCCGAACCATTGAGGCAAGGGAACAGAAGGTCCGGAGAATAGTGAGACAACAGCGGCATAGCCGGGATATGAGCGACCTGGCCTCCTGCCTCGTCTCAGTCGTAAAAGTCCGGCGCGAGCCTAAACTGCGACCACATCTCCGGGTCATGGCCTGGGACAAGAGTGGCTCCGACCTGCTCGGCCAGCATTCGCAATTTTCCCACCGAGCGCACGGTATCCACGGCAGAGGCGAGGAAGCCGGGCAGTGCCCTCTCGTGCCAGTGGTCCATCGTATACACCGCGTCGGCGGCCAGCAGGATGGAGCCATTGTTGGGAAGGGTCACGAGGATGGATTGGTGACCAAGCGTATGTCCCGGGGTGAAAACCGTCTGAAGGACACCGTCGCCGAATAGGTCATAATGGTCGCTCGCTTCACCTTCCAGGAATTGCCAGCTCAGACCGGGGCGGTCGAAGTCCTTGCGCGCATACGCACCGGCAGCGAACCAATCGGGCGTGAAGGCATACTCATATTCCCGTCGCTGAACGATGTGCTTTTGCGCGGGGAAAGCGTCCAATTGCGCCGGTGTGATCCGAATGAAGATGAGAAAGCACGACAAAGCTGACGTCCTCAGGCATTAACCCGAGCGTCGCCAATTGCGCGACGCAACCCTGGCTTTCGGCCATGACGGGTTTGTAGGAATCGACGGAGGCGCCCCAGTAGCCGCGCGGATCGGCCAGTCCCTCGGCCGCCAGGCCGCCGTCTATGACGACGTTGCCCTTGGGATGAACGAGGAGAAACCAGGGGACCGGTATTTCGTAATCGGCACCGTTGCCCCGGTTCATCTTGATATCGTGCACCTTGCATTGCTGAGTGCCCGACTGAAACATGTAAAGCTTGATGTTGCTCATGAGCCTGCCATCCCGTGATCGGTTGAAGTTGCAGAGCGCAATTTGCATGATGGATGGCCCGATCGGTAGGTAGCTCAATCTGCTTTCATTTATCGGATAACCCGATAAAATATCGATCATGGATTATCTGGCGGCAATGCGGGTTTATGTGCGGGTAGTAGAGCGCGGCAGCATGTCTGCAGCCGCTCGCGATCTCGGTATCGGCCAGCCGGCCGTGAGCGAGCGGATCGAGCGACTCGAGGTCGATTTGGGCACACGCCTGTTACGGCGGAACACGCGCGCGATTTCCGTGACGGATGTTGGGGCGGTGTTCTACGAACGGTGCAAGATCGCCATTGAAGCTGCGGATGATGCGCTCGCCAGCGTGCAGGAAGATATGCCGTTACGCGGTACATTGAGGATCGCGGCCCCCGCCGGATTGGGAGAGGTCGTGTTGCCTTCCATTCTGCTCGATCTCCGCAATCATCATCCCGAACTCAAGGTGGATCTGGTACTCAATGACCGGATCGTCGATCCGACCACCGAGGGGGTGGATATTTCGCTCCGGCTGGGCGATCCCGGCGAGGGCAACTTCGTGGCACGTAAGCTGGGCCATGTTTCCCGCGTTCTGGTTGCTTCACCCGGATATCTTGAGCGCTATGGCGCGCCGATGACGCCGGCAGAGCTTTTCCGCCACCCCTTCGCGCGCGTGTCTGGCCTGTTCAACAATGGCCGTCTTCCCTTGCAAACGGCTGATGGGCGACTGACGTCGGCGCCGGTCGACATCGTCATGACCATGAGCAACTGGCGGCCGTTGCACGCCATACTGCTCGACGGCGGGGCAATTGGTGTCTTGCAGGAGCCCGTTTGCTCCGATGACCTCGCCGCCGGGCGCCTCAGGCGCATCCTGCCGGACTTCGGGTTGCCCGGCTTTGACCTTCATCTTCTTTATTCGGCGACCCGACCGATCCCATCTCGAATCCGGACGCTTGCGACCTTGTTCGAGCGTGAACTGCCAAGCCTGATCGAGTCTAGCCGTCTTGCACCGCATACGCATTCGGAAAGGAAGTAAGAATGGCATTCCCACAAGCAGCACTGACCTTGATCGGCGACACGTCAAAGCCACATCGCCTGACACTGCGCCCACGCCGTCCGTCCGACGCTGACGCCTTATTTTTAACGATGGCCGATCCAGACATGATGCGGTGGTGGTCTCGCGCACCCTTTGAGTATGTCGAGGACCTGCGGGAGTATTTCGCCAACGACGATCAATCGAACTGGCGCTCATGGGCGGTTGTACGGACAGGTGAAGAGCTTGCCGTTGGCTTCGTGGCGGCAGGCCAGAAACGCGAAGGTGTGTCCGAGATCGGCTATCTGCTTGCGCGCGAAGCGCAGGGGCATGGGTATGCGCGCGAAGCTGTCGCCATACTGATCGACCAATTATTAGCCGAGGGACAACGGCGCATTTTCGCCGATACCGATCCGGACAACCAGTCATCGATCGCGCTGTTGACGAGGCTCGGCTTCACGCTGGAGGGGCGCCTGCGGGCCGAATGGCAGACGCATATCGGCGTTCGGGATTCTCTGATTTACGGGCTTCTGGCGGAGGAATGGTCATCCCGGACAGCGGGATAGTCCGCGCCCTGACTTTGGCCGGAACGGACTGAAGAGGACTCTGCACGTTCGGATCCCCGTGAGAGCCGCCAGGTCATTAACGCGTCGGCGCCGCGCCCTGGCCGCACGCCGAGATGATCCCTCTCGACTGACTCGCCCGTTTCCCGATTGACGGTAATCAATTTGACGCCTTGGCCCGTTCGCCTGTCGATGAAGTCGAGGGGCGGTCCTTCGAGGTTGGACAGGTTCCACTGGTCGCCGATCTGCACCATTGCCTGCATGAGGAGGCCGAGATCGCGACCTTTTCCGGTCGGCTGATATTCGAACCGATCGGGCCGTGTCTGATACTGTCGTCGCTCGACGAGCCCGTTTTCCTCCAGCAGTTTCAGCCGGTCCGACAGGGTGGCGTTGGTGACACCACTCGATTGGCGCAGGTCGTCATAACGGCGAATGCCGAGCAGCAGGTCCCGCATGATGAGCATACCCCAGCGATCCCCGATCGCGCCCATCACGGCGGCGATCGAGCAAGCCATTCCCTCGAACCCTTTCGACCGCATCGTTTTCGCTCGCCTCTACTTGTTTCGGATGCGTCAGCGATAGCATGTTGCAACTCTGATGATAAGAGCTTGACTAACTCTTATTATGAGAGTTAGTTACGACCGTTATCTAGGAGGTAGTTGATGGTCGAGACTGGAAAGTCACAAAAAGGAACTGCAATCGTCACTGGCGCGTCCTCCGGCATCGGTGCCGTCTATGCCAACCGTCTCGCCAATCGGGGTTTCGATTTGATTCTGGTGGCTCGCCGGCTCGATCGCCTGGAGGCTGTTGCCGATCGGATACGCGGCATGAGTGGGCGGCGCGTCGACATTGTCGCCGCTGATCTTGCGAACGAAGACGGTGTTCGTCGCGTCGAGGAGATCGTGCGCGACGCCCCCGATCTCAGCTTGATCGCCAATGTCGCGGGCGCGGGTGCGTTGGGGCCGGCGTCCCTTGTCGATCCAGCAGCGGTCGAAGCCATGCTCAAGGTCAATGTTGTGGCGTTGACTCGGCTGTCGCTGGCGGCCGCCCGCCGCTTCACCAGCATCAAAAGCGGGACGATCATCAACATCGGATCAATCGTCGCGCTGATGGCCGCACCGGGTGCTGGCGCTTACTGCGGATCCAAATCGTATGTTCTCTATTTTTCGAGGGCCCTTCAGGCCGAAGTGGGGAGCCATGGGGTGACCGTTCAGGTCGTCATGCCGGGCCCCGTGCATTCGGAATTTTTCGGGGAGAGGCCGCCGCCTTTCCCGCCTGAATTATTCATGTCGGCGGAAATGCTCGTCGACACCGCGCTGGCTGGCCTGGACCGCGGTGAGGCCGTGATTTTCCCGAGCTTGCAAGATGCGGAAGCGTGGAACAGGTTCGAGGGTTCCCGCACCGAACTGATGCAGGCGCTGCTGCAAACCGGGCTACCGGCGCAACGCTACGCCGCTGAAGCCGCCCGCAAGAATTGACGTTCGTCATCCGAGGAGAATAACTATGCCGATGTGGCAAATCTATCATCCGGAATCTGTCTTTTCCGAATCCGACAAGCAGGAACTGGCTGGGAAAATCACGGCGATCTACGAGAGTTTCTTGCCGCGCTTTTATGTGAACGTCTTTTTTCATTCGATCCCGAAAGACGGCCTTTTCATTGGCGGCGAGGTGGCGAACGATTTTGTCCGCGTCACGATCGATCATATCGCGCGCTCGATCGACGATCCGGAAATGCAGCATCAATTCCTAGTCGGCTGTTCGGGGGTGCTCGAGCCCTATGTCGCCGGGCGTGGCTATCGCTGGGAATTGCACGTCGATGACACACCCTTCGATTTGTGGATGATCAACGGCCTGAAACCGCCTCATCCAGGCACGCCAGCCGAATTAAAATGGCGTTCGGAGAACAGGCCGTCAACCTATTGAGTCGAGGAAGCTCGAAATGTTGACAGTGAGCAAGCTCGTTGATCAGTATCGGACCGTTCTTGGTCTATGGCCGGTCCCTGCCGATCACCTCTTGGTCGATACACGAGAGGGCGCCACTTTTGTCGTCGCCTGTGGCCCCAAGGATGCGCCCCCGCTCGTCCTCCTGCATGGAGCGCTGACCAATTCGGCGATCTGGATGTTCGATGCTGAACTCTGGTCGCAGTCATTTCGTGTCTATGCCGTCGATGTGATCGGGGAGCCGGGACTGAGTTCGGCCCAACATCCTTCCGTGGGGGGTGGTGGGTATGCGGCGTGGCTCGACGACGTGCTTGCCGGGCTGGAGCTGACAAGCGCCGCCTTTGCCGGCGTTTCGTTCGGAGGGTGGCTTGCACTGGATTACGCGGTCCGCCGTCCACATCGTGTCGATCGTCTTGCGCTGCTTTGTCCTGCAGGAATCGGCCGCCAGAAGTCGTTCTTCCTAAAAGCCTTGCCGCTTCTGCTGCTCGGGTCCTGGGGAAAGGCTAAGGTTCGCGCTATGGTCATGGGGCCGCAGCCGCAAGCGTTCGCCGACAGGGCGCGACCTTTGATGGATCTCGTCTCCAGCATCCATTCGAAAGTCCGCCCACGGTCGATTAGGATTCCGCTTGTCTCAGATGCAGATCTCAGCAGCCTGAAGATGCCGGTCCTCATCATTATTGGGGGACGGGATGCTCTCATCAATTCCAACGAAACCAGGCGCCGGGTGGAGAGCACTATGCCGAACGCCCAACTCCATTATCTGGAACACGCCTTTCATCACCTTCCCAATCAGCGGGAAACCATCTTAAATTTTCTTCGGGACAAGCAAATCGGACGCATTCCATGAGCGACGTCATTACAATCCTGGGCAATATACGTGTACTCTCCTTTGACTTGAATGGTCCGCAAATTTCTACAGAGGCTGACATCAACGGCCTCATCGGAACCGCTTTTGGCGAAAGAGCCGATCTGGTCGCATTGCCAGCAGCGCGACTGACGCAGAATTTCTTCGAGCTGCGAACGGGATTTGCGGGGCTGCTCGTGCAGAAATTCGTCAATTACCAACTGCGCCTGGCAGTCCTCGGCGACATTTCAAGTGCATGTGCGCGAAGCAGAGCGCTGAAGGAATTCGTGTATGAATCAAATCAGGGATCTTCGTGCTGGTTTCTGGGCGATCTGGAGGACTTAGGTAGGAAGTTGGTCTCACGTTCCTAAATACCCAACGAGCGTGAACACCTTCGGTCACGCATGTGGAGAATGCCGTGCTCGTTCCTCATAGGCGACGTGGTAATTTCCCCCCGTTCGCTCGATGCGCGCGAAACCGAGCTCACCAAGATGCATCCCGGCGATCAGAAGCCGTTCCGAACTGACCATATCCAGCAATCTCGATCGCGTCGCTGCGGCGAGATGTGTATCCTGATCGAACGCGATCGACACATCCGGCCGGCGGATCTGGATCTGAGGGAAATGGACTATGTCGCCCCAGACCAACAGGTTCTGGCCACCGGACTCAAGGCGGTAGCCGGTATGTCCTGCCGTATGGCCAGGGAGCGGAACTGCCGTCATGCCGGGAAGCACGTCTCCGGTCTCGAACATGCGCAACCTGCTACGATAAGCGGCAAACGCCTGACGGGCGAAGATGAAGTTGCCATGGGCTCGCTCGGGCGCGTGGCTCAGATTACCGTCATCCTGCCAGAACGCGGCTTCCTGTTGAGACACGATGAGCTCGGCGTTCGGGAATGCGGCTTCGCCTGTGGGGTCGAGCAGTCCACCGACATGGTCTGGATGGGCGTGCGTCAACAGGATGGCGTCAATAGCAGCAGGCTGGATGCCCGCCTGGGCGAGGTTGTCCTTCAGCCGGCCGCCCCATTGTTTGAAACCGCCCGCGCCGGCATCGATCAGGACCGTGCGACCGCCTCCGCGCACCAGATAGCAGTTGATGTGGATAGCGGTGTGATCCTGTATCCCCGCATTTTCCTGCATTTGAGAGGCATCGTCAGCATCGATATTCGAGAGTAGGCCGAAACTGGCGTGTAGATAGCCGTCACTGATGGCTGTGAGCGTCAGGTCGCCAACCGTCTGGCTGGGAAAATCGGTCATCGTCATGGTTCTTCTCTGGCGTGAGTTCAGTTGCGTGCTTGGATGCTCGACGCTTCGTAGCCGAAGCAGCGAATGCGCGCGGTCAGATCGGTGCTGCACTGAATGACGTCGTCCAGTTCCTTCATGAACCGGTCCATCACGGCCGCTGTCCGGAACGGTTCGAGGCGGTATTGGATCTCGACAAAGGCCGGATGCCCCCGGCCATGCCGAACGGCGACAAAAATGATATGCACATTCTCCAAGGCCGCCCGAAGGATGCCGGTGCAGAGCGCTGTGCATCGCTCCGTGAGCACCACGAGCATCTCCTCCGGCGGCATCCTGTCTTGCGAGATGTAGAGGGTGACATTCGGCATCGGCGTTCACCGCGCGCTTGCGGAGGCGACGTCATCGCCGTTCGTCAATTGCGGCGTCATCGGCGCATAGACGTGAACATCGTCTGGCAGATGTCCAATATCTCCGATCATGTCGCGACCCGCTTTCGCGAGCCAACGATGTTCCGGGAACTTGTCCATGGCGACCGCGCGCATCGCAAAAGGCGTCAGGCCCAATTCGCTCAGCGGCTGAGGACCTGTTGTGCTCAGCACAAGATATTCGGTTTCGTCGACGGCCGGGGCGCGTTCGATGCCCTCGTATAGGTTCCGGTGCCAATCGGTGATGTGTTGTTGCCAGCGGGCGAAGTTGCCGCCGCCCTTCTGGCTATATTCTTCGCCGGTCAGAATATCGAGGCCATCGATCGAATGGAGAGCGAGATAGACGGGACAGCCGCCGATCAACGCTTTGAAACGCTGTGAGGTGTGAAAGCCACTGACCGAAATCAGGGCAGGCAACTTGTCCAGGCTGTAAAACGCGTTCCATTCCGCTTCGCTGTGCGGATCAGCAAAGCTGCATTCAACCGTATAGATCATCATATCGCCTCCGGCCGGCCGCGCAGCGCTTCCGGCTTCGTTTATAATTGACACTTTGTCATGGTAAAAGGCGACCGATCCAATGGATATCGATATTGCATCACCCTTCAATGATCTAATATCAAGCTGGGGTCGATCAAGTGCCGATCAAACCTGCGGAGACCTCCGATGCGCCGTAAAATTCCCAGCAATTCAGCGCTCATGGCATTCGAGGCATCGGCGCGTCACGGCAGTTTTGCACGCGCAGCCGACGAGCTGGCATTGACCGAAGGAGCAATCAGCCGCCAGATCGGTCGGCTGGAGGCTTTCCTCGGCGTGACGCTGTTCGAACGCGTCGGAAACCGCGTCAGGCTTCTGCCGAGCGGGGAACGGTATGCCGCCCAGGTTCGCGAGTCTCTCGACCGGCTGGAGCGTGACAGCCAGTATCTGATGGGGCAGCCCAAGGATGGCGCCAGCATCGATATCGCCACGATCCCGACTTTCGCCACGCGATGGCTCATTCCCCGCCTTGGAGGATTTCAGGAGCGCCATCCCAACATCATTGTGCATCTTGCCGAACGAATGGAACCATTCGTGCTCGCCGGAAGCGGCTTCGATGCCGCGATCCATTTCGAGCATCCCGCGTGGACTGGTATGAGAATGCACCGGTTGCTGCACGAGACGCTGGTGCCCGTCTGTCATCCGGCCCTTCTCGACAAAGCCGCAGACGCGGCGTCGCTCGACCGCCTGCCACGTCTGCACCGTCGCCAGAACCCGGATGCCTGGCAGCGTTATGCTCAGGAAAGCGGAATCACGCTGACCAATCCCACGATCGGCCCATGCTACGATCTCCACATCATGCTGATTGGGGCCGCACTTGCGGGACTTGGCGTCGCGCTGGTGCCGCGCCTCTATGTCGAGACGGAATTGGCGGAAGGTCGTCTGATCGCGCCGTGGCCCGAAGGTCAGTCGATCTCCAAGACCTTCAGCCTGATCCTCCCAGAGCCGGTCCGGTTGAGTGACGGTCCGATACAGGCTTTTGCGGATTGGCTGCTTTCGGAAGTGCACGCTCTGCCCCGCGCCGGCTGAGATGGTGGCTTTCCGTTCCGCCATAGAGTCACGTACCTTGCCGAGAAAGGCCGCGACGACGATCTGAGGGCGACTGGGCCGCGTGGACGAATTCGTTGCCCTCGCAGGATGGCAGAAAACCGAGCCTTTCGTCCAATAACGCCCTTCCGGAACCGCGAACGAAGCAGACTATCCGGACCCGATCGGGAAATATTATTCCTGTTACCAGTAAGCGGCCATCAGTTCGGAAACCCATTCCGGCTGTCGAACCTCGCCGCGAGGTAGAAACTCGCGCATTACCGGCTTGATGTCGATGACAGGCGTTCCATCGATCGCGTCTAGCCCCTCGACGCGCAACTGGGATTCTTCGACGCTCAGCACGCGACAGACGGTCACACCGAGCCGATTGGGACGGTTCTTTCCTCGTTGCGCGAGGATACCTGTCAGCGGCCAGTCGTCACGGCCTCTTGGATGACGTGCGCCTCGCTCGATCTTCTCTTCGGGCACACGGTCGAACAGAAAGATAATCTCAGCGTGGCTAAATGCATCCAGCCCCGCCAGCGCATCGGCTCCGACCTGTGTTGCGTCCAACTCAATTGTGGTGCGGCTGCTTCCCCAATCGTCGTCAATCGGATCGGACCGCCCGCCTCGTACATACGCTATGGGTTCTATAGTGAACGTCATAAGTGCCTTCCATCGATCATATCTACTGCCATGTTCGGTCGGCTCAAATGCCGATCCGAAATTATCTTAAGTGATATCAGCACCTTAGCTTGACGGCTGGGGCGGTCGCTGATTCTGGAGTTTTGCGAAGAACTTCCAAGGAACAGCAATGTGGACCGATATCACTCGCGCGCAGCATGCGCGAAGCGAGCTGGCTTTGCCAACGGATTTGACGGATGCGGAGTGGCGGGTCCTGGAGCCGTTCTTCCCACCCCCTCGCTGGTGGGCCGCCCGCGTAAATGGCCGATGCGCCGGATCGTCGAGGCGATCCTTTATCTGCTTCGTGGCGGGCTGCCGTGGCGGGCTGCCGTGGCGGATGCTGCCGCCGTGCTTCCCACCGGTGTCCACCGTTCGACGCTGGTTCTATCTGTGGCGCGACAGCGGCTTGTTGCTGACGATCAACCACATGCTGCTCATGATCGTGCGGGAACTCCAGGGGCGCGAGGCTTCGCCCAGCGCCGGCGTCATCGATAGTCAGAGCGTGAAAACCACGGAATCCGGCGGCCCACGCGGCTACGATGCGGGTAAGAAGATCAAGGGGCGCAAGCGCCACATTCTCACTGATACCCAGGGTTACCTCGTCCATGCCGTCGTCCACGGGGCCGATATTCAGGACCGCGACGGTGCTCCGCTGGTGCTCTCTGCCATCGTCCAGCACTTCCCCTGGCTCCGGCACGTATTTGCCGATGGCGGCTACGCAGGCGACAAACTCAAGGATGCACTGCGCGCCGTGAGCAAATGGACCATCGAGATCGTCAAGCGATCCGACATCGCCAAGCGCTTCGAGGTTCTACCACGCCGGTGGGTCGTCGAACGAACACTCGCATGGCTCAACCACAATCGCCGTCTCGCCAAAGACTTTGAAAGCACCATCGCTTCCGCCACCGCTTGGCTGTTCATTGCCTCCGTCTAGCTGCTCGCCCGGCGCATCGCAAAACTATGATATTGCACCGAATAATTTCGAATCCGACTCTCAGGGGAGTGCGTATCAGTTTTTTGATGGGGAACTTTTAATGGGACGGCCTCACGGTGCCAGTCAGCCCCCCCAATTTCCTGACTTTTCGCTCGTTCTCAGCGACCCTCGAAAGCGGACGCTCGTACAGGTCGGAATATGTCCACGCGGCCTAGATGGGAAGAGTGAGCCGATATCGTTGGTCGCTGTAAAAGCGCTTAGATCGGCAGGGGTTGACTTCAAAACGCCGAGGTGAGAAGCAAGCTGCGTATCAGCGCCGCCGGAAAGGCGGCCGAGATCTTTTTGGCGCAACGCCAAAGGAGATCTACATGAAAGACGATACAAGCTCTACGATCATCGGCCGCAAAACAGTTGGCAATGGTCAACAGAAGGTCATCATGCTGCATGACTGGCATGGAGACCACACCTTATATACCCCCATCTTGCCGTACCTCGACGGCAATACGTTTCATTACGCCTTCGCTGATCTTCCAGGCTACGGATTGTCTCGCGGTCACGCCGGTCCAGCCAGCATTCAACAGACTGCATCGGCTATTATCGCCTTGGCCGATGAACTCGATTGGCCGCGATTCCATATCGTAGGGCATTCCCTGTCCGCGATGATTGCGCAATACCTTGCGGTATTGGTACCAAACCGCATCGACAGCCTGACTGCTGTCTGTCCAATCCCAGCCAGCGGTTCACTGGCCAGTGACGACGCTCTAGCGTTTTTCGCTTCTACTGCCCGGGACGACGACGCATTTCGCAGGTTGATTGGTTATTTGTCGGGCCAGTTATCGAAGGGGTGGACGGAAGCGAAACGGATTCGGAGCCGCCTTGCCTCCTCGCCCGAGGTGAAGATGCAGTATTTCGGGTTGTTCCGAACGGACTTCTCCCAACGGCTTCTGGGTTCGACTACAAAAGTCAACCTTATCCTAGGGGACCATGATCCAGGTTTGGATGAGGCGACCGTCGCGCCTCTATTTCGACAATGGTTTGACGATCTGACCGTGGAAACCATTGTTAATTGTGGCCACTACCCAATGGAGGAGGCACCTCCGTACTTCGCAACTACGCTTGAACGCCTTCTGAAGGGGACGATCGGGTCTCTATGAGCGCCGGCGCGCCCCTTGGATCTCGTGCGGCGCACGCCGAGGGGCGCCGTAGCGGATGCCGGTTGGTCTCTGGGAAGGATATCTGCCTCTTGCAAGCGGTAGCCTTGTTCCTCATGCGCAACATGCATGTAGAATTGGCGTTGCGCTTCTATGTCGAGATGGAAGCAGTGAAAGGTCGTCTGGTGGCATCCTGGCTCGAAGCTCATTCGATTTCCACGACCTTCAGCCTGCCTCCCAGAGCAGGCCCAGTTGAGTGACGGCCTGATACAGGCTGGCTGCTTTCGGAAGTGGAGACTCCGCCCCGCACCGGCTGAGGTGACGGCTTGCTCGATCGACAGTGGACGTTTCGCTGCCGCTGGCAAGTCGTTCGATTATACGTTTCTCGTAACGATGCGTGCTACGTCGACCAAAACGGCTTCCTGCTCCGCCACTGAGCCACGTGCCTCGCCCAGATAGGCCGCGACGACGATCGGAGGACGATTGGGCGGGAAGAGCACGCCGATATCGTTGGTCGATATTCCTTCCCAGGTCCCGGGTTTGTTCGCGATCCGCCACCCAGCCGGTAAACCAGCCCGCAGGCGTTGTGCGGCCGCATCCCTGGACGCCATCATCCACTCGGTCAGGTGCGCCCGCGACGTCGGCGACAGAGCGGAGCCGAGCACGATGCGTTGCAGTGTGCCCACCATCGCGCGCGGCGAAGTCGTGTCGTGCGTCTCTCCGGACTTGACGATATTGAGAGCCAGTTCGGTCTTGTCGATACGGGTCGTTTGATCACCTATTGAGCGCAGATAGGCGGTCAATGCAGAAGGTCCGCCGAAGCTGGCCATCAGTAGATTTGCCGCGGTGCTGTCGCTGACAATTGCTGCCGCTTCGCAGAGTTGCTCAACTGTCATGCCGTCAGCAAGGTGCGGTTTAGTCGCCTTGAAAGGCATAACCAGATCCTTTTTGCCGAAGAAGACTCTTCGATCCAGCTTCTCTTCTCCGCGATCAACGCGTGCGAGCGTGAACGCGATAGCCAGAGCCTTGAACGTGCTGCACAGAGCGAAGCGTTCATCGAGACGGTTCCCAATTACCTGACCGGTCGCGGTGTCCAGGACCGCCACGCCAAGATGACCACCACTACGGATTTCGAGTTCCCGGAGCCGGTCTTCGACGATGCTTCGGCCGTTATCTGCGCGCGCGCCATGCCCTAACAACCAAGGCAATGCAATGAGTGGGGTCAAAAATGTAGTCCGTCGCGTGAACATCCGAGTCATTTTGCCTTTGCTTCCGCCATATCCTCAAGTTGCTATCTGTCGCGACCCCGTGCGTCAGGTTAATCATCGGGACCGATACTGCTTTTTTAGACCGTTTTTTGACAAGATTGTGGGCGTTTACGTGCATTATTCAGTATGTCCACGTGGATTGCAGTCCACCACTTGGTTCGCGCCGCGCGTTAGTGGCCCGCCAGGACGTGACTTCAAAGAACTTCAGGTTATGAAATAAAAAAATGTCAGTCATTCACCGTACTTCAGGTGGATGAGCGGATAAGTTTTTCCTTGCCCGTCGAGCGGAGAACGACCGATGTGCTTGAAGCCCATTTTTTCATAGAAGCCGACCGCCTGACTGTTCTGCTCATTGACGTCGGTTGTCAGCTTAGGATGAAGTGTAAGGGCGTGGCGTACCAGTGCGGCACCAATTCCAGTTCCTCGATATGCGGGATCGACGAACAGCGCCTCCATGTGGCCCTTGTCGATTAGCATGAAAGCCAGCGGATAGTCGGCAGCGTCCACGGCAAACCAAAGCGGCGCTTGGGGCAGAAAGCCACCCACCATCTCTTCGATGGAAAGGCGATCCTCACCCGAGAGAAAGTTATGGGTGGCGTCGACCGCACCGCGCCAGATTTCCACTGCGCGATCGCCCTCGTCAGGACGGGAGCGTCTAATTGTAGTCATTGTGCCTTCCTCATTCATTTGCCGGAAACAAAGGGAGCCACGCAGAGCCCATTGCTCCGTCAGGCATTCCAGTCAGCCCGCTGGATCACAACCCTATAGCCATCGGGATCTTCAAAGGTGCGGCCTGAGCGATCCCAATAGGGGTTGAACGCAGGTACGGCTCTGAACCCGGCTCCTTCCATTCTTTCGACAGCAATGTACATGGCTGGACGGCTAACGGATGCCACCGGCGTAGCAATCGATCAGAAAGCCTTCATCCAATTGGCCATTGGCAACAACGCGGCGCACGATAAGGTCCAATTCTTCGGCCAAAATCGCGAAGGCCCGGACAAGATGTGGCCGGCAGCTGACGATCGAACTTTCATGGATACCGGTCAGGGGCTTGCCAAAATGCTCCCGATGGATCTCGTCGTAGCACTGGCGGAAGCGATGTTGAATGAGCGCCGCGTCGAACGTGAGCGAATCCTGGAGATCGCCGCGCCTTTCTTCAAGTAGCCGAAATCTCGGCTCCAAACCGGAAAACTTAGCTTTTTCAATCAGTAAGTCCATCGTGAGCTGTCGCTCTTGAAAAATGTCAGAAAACTGTGCATATTTCTGACAGGAGAATGGCCATGGAACGCTTGACCGAACAGATTCTTTCGTATGCGAAGGGGCTGCCCGAAGGCGCCCCAGTCGCCGCTAAAAGCCTGCTCCATCTCGGTAATCGCGCCGCGGTGGACCAGTCTCTGTCGCGGATGGCCGAGAGGGGGCAATTGATCCGGGCAGGTCGAGGCGTTTATCTCCTCCCGGTCACAAGCAGGTTTGGCACGCGGGCTCCCTCTGTGGAGCAGGCCGTCGAGGCACTCGCCAGCCAGCGGGGAGAGACCATCGTTTCGAGCGGCGCCGCTGCCGCCAATACGCTTGGACTGACAACTCAGGTGCCGGTCCGGTCAGTTTATTTGACCTCGGGCCGAACCCGGAAGATGACATTCGGTAAGCAAGTGGTCGAGCTTCGCCACGCGCCGCGCTGGCAGCTCGCCATGGCGCATAAGCCAGCTGGCGAGGCGGTGCGGGCGCTGGCTTGGCTTGGGCCGGAGAACGCAGAATCTGCTCTGCAAACGTTGAAGCGGAAACTTCCGCCGAGCGTTTTTAGCGAGCTGGTCGCGATCGCGCCGCAGTTTCCAACCTGGCTGGCGCGCAGCGTGGGCAAGGCCGCCTATGGCTGATCCTTTCCTCCACCTCCTGGTCGACGATCGCCGTGAGGCGTTGGCTGTTGCGGCCGATAGATCCGGGCGGCCAGCCCACCTCCTGGAAAAGGATGTCTGGGTAGTCTGGGCGCTCTCCACGCTTTACGGCTCGGCACTCGGGGAGCATCTGGTCTTCAAAGGCGGCACGTCGTTGTCCAAGGCCTATCAGGTCATCCGAAGGTTTTCCGAGGACGTCGATCTGACCTACGACATCCGGGCGATAGCGCCCGGCCTGGTCGGAAGCGATGGCGAGGCATTGCCGAAGACCCGCAGTGAGGAAAAACGCTGGTCGAGCGAGGTTCGCAAGCGCTTGCCTGAGTGGGTGGCCGGAACCGTGCAGCCGATCATCGCAGATGCGCTGGCTGCGGAAGCGCTGACGGCCGCAATTCGCGTCGAAAATGAGAAGCTGTTCATCGACTATGAAGCAACCGCCACCGGGTCGGGATATGTCGCGCCGAGTGTGATGCTGGAGTTTGGCGCTCGCTCGGCCGGCGAGCCTGCCAGCCATCGCGATGTGATCTGCGACGCGGCTGGTCTCGTGGACGGTGTTGGTTTCCCGATTGCGCGGCCGCGAGTCATGCATGCCGAGCGGACGTTCTGGGAGAAGGCCACGGCGATCCACGTCTTTTGCCTTCAGGAGCGGTTACGCGGTGATCGTTTCGCCCGTCACTGGCACGATGTGGCGCGTCTGGACGAAGCGGGTTTTGCAGCCGCTGCTTTTGAAAATCGAGAGCTGGCCGATGCCGTGGCCCGCCACAAGGCAATGTTTTTCGCCGAGAAGGCGGCCGACCGATCTCAGATTGACTACGCTGCGGCCGTGAGCGGCGGGTTGCAACTCGTCCCATCCGGGGACAGCGCAAAAGCTCTCGCAGAAGATTACGCAAGAATGATCGATGACGGGCTCCTTCTTGAGGAAACCGAATCGTTCGATGCACTCATGGCGCATTGCGCCGAAATCACCGCGAGAGCCAACGGAGCGGGAAAGACAGAAAGGGGAGGCTGATGCGAATCAAAGGGGTCGAAATCGAAAATTTCCGCCTTCTGCGAGACGTAGCGGTGGGCTTGGAAGAGCGCACCACGCTGATCGTGGGCCGAAACAATAGCGGCAAGACCTCGATTGCAGAGCTGTTTCGCCGGCTCCTTGGCGAGAAAGCACCCTCATTCAGAATGGAGGATTTTTCTCTCGGTTGCCATGAGTGCTTCTGGACGGCGTTCGAAGCCTTCCGGACTGAGGCTTCAGAGCCAGATGTCGTCGCGCTCCTCCCATCCATCAAGGTCACGATTGACATCACGTATGATGTCAACGCTCCCGACCTTGGCCCGCTGAGCGACTGCATCGTCGATCTCGATCCGAACTGTAGCGACACAAGGCTCATCCTCACTTACGGCCCTCGGCCAGCCGCACCCACCACACTTTTCGCAGACCTCACGGTGGGCGAGGATGTGGCGGTCAACCGTGCAACCCTTTTCCGGGCGCTGGGCAGCCGCATATCAGGTGCCTACACGGCGTCCCTGGAAGCAGTCGATCCCAATGACGCGACCAATCGAAAAGCCCTGGAGCCGAAAACCCTCACAGCGCTGGTTCGGGGCGGTTTCATCAACGCGCAGCGCGGTCTTGATGATGACACGCACCGCGAACGGGATGTTCTGGGTAAGGTCGTGGAGGTGCTCTTTCAGTCGGCGCTCACCGATCCCGTCGATCCCGCGAAGCGTACAACGGCCGAGCAGCTCAAGGCGGCGGTTGAGCAAATTCAGGGCGACCTTCACGCCGGCTTCAATGCGAAACTCACTTCGCTCCTGCCGACGTTCGATCTGTTCGGTTATCCCGGCCTCTCCGATCCTGGCCTCGTCACCGAGACCAGCTTCGATGTTGACAAGCTGCTGAACGACCACACGAAAGTTCGCTACGTCGGTGTAAACGGCATGACCTTGCCTGAAACCTATAATGGGCTCGGCGTGCGCAATCTGGTCTACATGCTGCTTCAGTTGCTGCGATTCTTCCGCGAATATCAGGCGGAGCCGACTGCGGCCGGCGTGCATTTGATTTTCATCGAAGAACCGGAAGCCCACCTGCATCCCCAGATGCAGGAGGTTTTCATCCGGCAGCTGGATCAGATCACCAGCGCCTTTGTTGCTCAGCTTAACGAAAACAAGCCCTGGCCAGTCCAGTTCGTCGTAACTACCCACTCCCCGCATATGGCGAACGAAGCGCGGTTCGAGGCCATGCGTTATTTCCTCTCGATTCCAGATGGCGAAGGCATGCGCCGTTCAGTCGTGAAGGATTTGCGCAGGGGTATGGGGGGCGCACCCGAGCCCGATCGCGAATTCCTGCATCAGTATTTGACCCTGACGCGATGCGATCTGTTCTTCGCTGACAAGGCCGTCCTGATCGAGGGTACGGCGGAGCGCATCCTGCTCCCGGCGATGATCCGCAAGACTGACAGCGCCGCTGCCGGCCAGCCGAAGCTCGGCAGCCAGTATCTTAGCGTGATGGAGGTCGGCGGCGCTTATGCGCATCGCTTCTTCGATCTCCTGTCGTTTCTCGAATTGCGCACCCTCATCATCACCGACATCGACGCGGTGAAGCCGAACGATGGCGGGAAGCGCGTCGCCGTGCCTGTGGCAGAGGGTTTGTTCACGAGCAATGGATGCTTGAAAGCCGCGTTCGGCAACGACGTCTCACCGCAGACCCTGCTTGGGAAAACCGCTGCCGAGAAGATCACCGGTATTCGGCGCATTGCTTTTCAGATACCGGAAGCGCCGGGCGGTCCGTGTGGCCGGAGCTTCGAGGACTCCTTTATCCTGGCCAACCCTGCACGTTTCCCCCTCGACGACGATGACAAGGCGCTTGCGGCCTACGAGTTGGCCAGTGATCAGAAGAAGTCGGCCTTCGCGCTAGGTCACGCGATCGAGCACACGGATTGGAATGTGCCCAAGTATATCGCCGAGGGGCTGCGCTGGCTGGCGGAAGGCAATCCGGCCCCTGCGGAGCCAAATCCCCCCATCGCGGTCGAAATCGTTGCGGGCGCCGCGGGCGTCGCGGTGAACGTGACCGGGGTTAGCGCAGATGGCTGAGGAAGTAGAAAATCCAGCCGACGCCGCCGGGCGAGTTGCGCTTGAGCGAATGTTTGCGTGTCTCGACAATGGGCACAGCTTCCGTCTGGAGGCTGGCGCCGGGGCTGGCAAAACCTACTCGCTTGACAAGGCTCTTCGCCGCCTAATCGATCGCCGAGGTGCCGAGCTGCTTCGTCGCGGCCAGCAAGTCGGCTGCATCACTTACACCAACGTTGCCAAGGACGAGATCATCTCTCGCATCCAGGCCCATCCGGCGGTGCGGACCGAGACGATCCACGGCTTTTGTTGGTCTGTCCTGCAGGACTTCCAATCGACACTGCGTGCGCTTGTCCCCGCACTTGAAAGCTGGGCAGAGCGTCTCGAACCTGTTGGCGGCATTGGTACCCGCCGTGTCCACTACGAGCTGGGATACCCTAGCGTCGGCGACCATCAGGTGACGCTTCGGCATGAAGACGTTCTCGCGCTGATGATTCAAGCGCTTGCTTATCCGAAATTTCGAGCGGTTCTGACCGCGCGCTATCCCATCCTTCTCATCGACGAATACCAGGACACCGATGCCGACTTCGTCAATGCGATCAAGGCCCGGTTCTTGGACGCGGGCCAAGGCCCGCAGCTAGGCTTGTTCGGCGATCACTGGCAGAAGATCTATGGTGAGGGCTGTGGTCTGGTCGAGCACGCGAGTCTGGACGTGATCGACAAGAATGCAAATTTCCGATCCACCGACCCGATTGTCCAAGTTCTCAATCGGATGCGGCCAGCTTTGCCGCAAATGGTGCGAGATCCCACCTTGCCGGGTGAGGCGCGCGTGTTTCACACCAACCTTTGGCCGGGCGTCAGGAGGACCGGACAAGGTGGTGGCCACTGGACGGGCGATACAAGCCCCGAGGCGGCGAAGGCATATTTTGCGCATATCAAGCATAGGCTCGCGGCCGAGGGCTGGGACCTCGCGGTCGGAAAAACCAAGATTCTCATGCTCAGCCATAGCGTTCTCGCACGCGAGCAGGGCTATTCGAGCATCCCGCCGATCTATGGCCAGTTCAACGATCCTTGGCTGAAAAAGGACGATCCACACATCAAGTTTCTGGCCGACCAGTTGGAGCCCGCTTGCGCCGCCTTCACGGCGAAGCGTTACGGCGAAATGTTCGAATGCTTCGGTACTGGGACGCCTAAAATCCGTAAGCATGCGGACAAGGTTGCTTGGACGGATGCCATGACCACGTTGATCGCGCTACGCACGTCGGGGACGATCGGCGAGGTTGTCGATTTCATTGCAGCGCAGCCGCACATGCGTCTTCCTGGGCAAGTGGAAGATGCGGAGAAGCGACTGGCCGATGTTGGCCCCGACGCGGTGGAAGGAGAGTCCCGACGCGTGACCCAGCTTCGAAAGCTGCGTGCGGTCCCATATGTCGAACTGATCGCCCTTGACCGCTTCATCGACGGGTATACCCCCTTCGCCACCAAGCATGGCGTCAAGGGCGCGGAATTTGAGAACGTCCTGGTGATCGTTGGCCGCGGATGGAACAAATATAATTTCGGCCAGATGCTCGAATGGATCGAGCCTGGGCCACCCGCTGACAAAACCGATTTCTTTGAGAACAACCGTAATCTCTTCTACGTTGCATGCTCTCGGCCTAAGGTCCGTCTGGCCCTCCTGTTTACGCAAGTGCTCAGTGCAAATGCGATGGCGCGACTCACGGCTTGGTTTGGAGCTGACAACATTGTGGCCCTGCCAGCAGATCCTGGTGGCGTGCCGGCATGAGCGCTTTGGATCTGCTCGACTTTGACGGCGTCAGTGCGGCTGACTCCCAGCAGGTGCGTGTCGCGATCCAGAGTGGCGACAACTTCTATGGCTACATTCCTTCGGAAGCGCTCGGTTTCATCGTACGCAATTATCGTGGGCTGGCCCAGCTACAAGCGTTGGAGGCGGCGTGGCTCGATTGCTACGTTCACTCGTCCAACTTCAGCGTTTATGGGATCGAGACAATCAAGGCGATCTTCGACGCTTGCGATCGGGAGCGGTTGCGCAGGCTCAAACCGCTGACACAGATTGCTGGAGACCGCGCAACGCTTTTTCGAGGGTGTGCAGGGCCTGAGCACACATTGGGAATGTCGTGGACCACCTCTCTCGACAAGGCGATCTGGTATGCCGCCCATCATGCGGCTTATTACGATCTCACCAATCGGGCAGTTTACGTCACCTCTATCCCGGTCAGCGAAATCTACTGCTGTCTCGACCACTATGACCATGACTGTATCGCTCATCCTCAGTCGGCATGGCATGTGGATGTTCCGGAGGAGGAGTTCCGCCTAGATAGACCTCGTTGAAGCGGCCGGCTTTGCAGGAGCGTCTAGCTCGCGCCTGAGAGAAGACTCTGCTATAGGCATGGCGGTACTTTCTGCGGGTATTGAGCAGAGCCCCGTGTGGCTTGCAGCTCCCCCGAAAGGCTCGATCGGCACCGATAGATGCCGAAACCACGCAAAAAAATTTCAGGGTAATTTCCGTTTAAAATCAAGAGCGTAACTTTTTGACGGCCTACGGCTCGGCTTTCGGCGGCGAGCGAAATAAAAAATCAATATATATCAATGATATAAACTGGTTTAGAACAATCGAGTGGGAATGATTTGACGTCTGCCTGACGCTGGTTGCCATCCTGTAAAACGACACCAGGGATAGGCCTTTGTAAAAAGGGGCTTATCCATATTGGATCTGATGAATCTGCGGCAGGCTGGACGCGTTATCAGCATTGCCAATGCATACAAACATGTTCGGATCACAAGGACTGGCAAAGCATTGCACCTCGCTATGAGCTGCATCGCAGCCATAATCACATACTGTATCCGCAGCGAGTCCTGAGCCTGTTCGTCTAGTAAACCTGCAGGCGCTCAGCAGTCATCATGGGGGTAGAGATCACGGTAGTGATCATCTAACCAGCTTTTTCAGCTATTAACCTCCCGAACTGGCTGCTTTCCCTCCGGACCAATAAAAAACCCTGCATTTCAGGGCTTGCGCTGTGTGCGGAGAGGGGGTAGGAACCGCGCCGCGGCGGAATGCTGCGTGCTGGCGCTGTTGTAGCTCAGGGGTAGAGCACTCCCTTGGTAAGGGAGAGGTCCAGGGTTCAAATCCCTGCAACAGCACCATTCGCCCGGCTTTAAACGCCGAGAGACAAAGCACGGGATACCGCAATGGCCGCAATCGCAGATATCATCGCCCGCGAAATTCTCGACAGCCGGGGGAATCCCACGGTTGAGGTCGATGTCACCCTTGAAAGCGGCGCTCAGGGCCGTGCCGCTGTACCGTCCGGCGCTTCCACCGGTGCGCATGAAGCAGTCGAACTTCGCGACGGGGATAAAAGCCGCTATGGCGGCAAGGGCGTGCTGCATGCTGTCAGCTTTGTGGAAGGCGAGATCTTTGAGGCCATTGGTGGCATGGATGCCTCCGAACAGCTTCGTATTGATGAAACCCTGATTGCCGTTGACGGCACCCCTAACAAATCCCGTCTGGGCGCTAATGCGATGCTGGCTGTTTCGCTGGCCACTGCCAAGGCTGCTGCGAATCATCAGGGCGTTCCGCTGTATCGCTATCTTGGCGGTGTGTATGCACGCACCCTGCCGGTGCCGATGATGAACATCGTGAATGGCGGCAAGCATGCCGATAACCCCATCGATATTCAGGAATTCATGATCCAGCCGGTTGCCGCACCGACGATTGCGGATGCGGTGCGGGTGGGGGCTGAAATCTTTGCCGCCCTCAAGAAGGAACTGAGCGCAGCCGGTCACAACACCAATGTCGGGGATGAAGGCGGTTTTGCACCCGGCCTTAAATCGGCGGAAGAAGCTCTTTCCTTCATCACCAAGGCCTGTGAAAAGGCTGGCTATCGTCCGGGTGAGGACGTCACCTTTGCGCTGGACTGCGCTGCGACCGAGTTCTTCAAGGACGGGGTCTATGATCTGGAAGGCGAAGGCAAAAAATTCGATGCGGCCGGAATGGTCCGCTATCTGGAAGATCTGGCCGCGAAGTTCCCGATCGTCTCTATTGAGGATGGTTTGGCCGAAGATGACTGGGAAGGCTGGAAGCTGCTGACCGATACGCTTGGCCGCAAGGTCCAGCTGGTGGGCGATGATCTGTTCGTCACCAACCCGGATCGTCTGCGTCATGGCATCGCATTGGGAACTGCCAACGCGATTCTGGTGAAGGTCAACCAGATCGGTACCCTCTCTGAGACGCTGGAAGCCGTGGAAACCGCGCATCGCGCCGGTTATGCGGCGGTCATGAGCCACCGTTCAGGTGAAACCGAGGATTCGACCATTGCTGACCTCGCTGTTGCCACCAATTGCGGTCAGATCAAGACCGGCAGCCTGTCCCGTAGTGATCGCACCGCGAAATATAATCAGCTGATCCGTATTGAGCAGGATCTTGACACATCCGGCCGTTATGCGGGTCGCACTATCTTGCGGGGCTGAAACAAATCGGGATAAAGCCGCCGCGTTTTTGCAACATGGTTTGGTTTTCTGTTTAGAAAACGATTTAACGGGCAGTCAGATGATGGGCTGCCCGTTATCTTTATGTCAGCCTGGTAGTTGATCGGGGCAGGGGAGCAGCCAATGGCATTCATGCGGACAGTCAGACGGAAGCTGAAAAGCGCGGTGGCCCCTACCGTGTTTCTGGCATTGCTCGGATATTTCAGTTGGAACGTCACCCGCGGTAATCTGGGTCTGCAATCCTACCACGAGCATCAGGCGGATATGATGCAGGCAGCAAAAGATCTTGAGGCTGCCAAGGCCGATCTTGCCTCTTGGGAGCGGCGGATCAAGGGCCTCGGTTCATCTCGTCTCGATACCGATTCATTGGATGAGAGGTCCCGGGCCATGCTCAATCTGGCTGATCCCACCGATATCGTAGTGATGTATCCCAAGGGTGATAAACTGTTCTGACCTGTTTCCCCCACAACTCGACGAAAGCTTGATGCGTCAGCACCGCTTTTAAAGCACCTTCTGAACCGTAAAATGCATCGTTGCGCAATCTCGGGTCTTTCTTAACTAAACAACTGACTTATAAGCCTTTTAGGGGGCTTCCTCGCTTGTCGCGCAATTTTCTTGCGGCTACGTCTTGGAGACGGAGTGCCGGAGGAAATGACCGAGATGGCGCGTATGACGCAGGCCACAAAAGGCAACAGGACACCCGATAACAGGGGTCAAAAAATATCTGATCAGCGACCGCTCGATCAGAAAGCACTACTGACTGCTTTTCAGGATATGATGCTGATCCGCCGCTTCGAGGAAAAGGCGGGACAATTATACGGCATGGGGCTGATCGGTGGTTTCTGCCACCTGTATATCGGTCAGGAAGCCGTCGTTGTGGGCATTCAGGCCGCACTGGAGGACGGTGATCAGGTCGTCACATCCTACCGCGATCATGGGCATATGCTCGCAACGGGCATGGACCCGAAAGGTGTGATGGCTGAGCTGACTGGACGCCGGGACGGTTATTCCCGGGGAAAAGGCGGTTCCATGCACATGTTCAGCCGGGAGAAGAATTTCTACGGCGGTCATGGCATTGTCGGCGCACAGGTGCCGATTGCGGCTGGTATCGCCTATGCCAATCAGTATCGCGGCAATGGCAAGGTCAGTGTCGTTTATTATGGTGATGGCGCTTCCAGCCAGGGGCAGGTGTATGAGACTTATAATCTTGCCGCCTTGCTGAAGCTGCCGGTTCTGTTCGTGATCGAGAACAACAAATACGGCATGGGTACCAGCGTCGATCGCGCCACGGCGTCTCATGATTTGTCGCAAAACGGCACACCCTGGAACATTCCGGGCCGTCAGGTGGACGGGATGGACGTACAGGCCGTCTATGAGGCGGCCCGGGAGGCCGTCGCGCATTGCCGCTCCGGCAAGGGGCCGTATCTGCTGGAAATGCAGACCTACCGCTATCGCGGTCATTCCATGTCTGATCCCGGCAAATACCGGACGCGGGAGGAAATCCAGAAAATGCGGGCCGAGCGTGACTGCATTGATCATGCCCGTCAGGAACTGATCGCCCTCGGTACGGATGAGACTGTTCTGAAAGAAATCGAGGACGCGATCAAAAAGCGCGTGGCCGAGGCAGCCACTTTCGCTCAGGAAAGCCCGGAGCCGGATGAATCGGAGCTGTGGACCGATATTCTGGCCGAAAATGGGGTGGAAGCATAAAGATGGCGACGCAGATTTTAATGCCGGCGCTCAGCCCGACCATGACGGAGGGGCGGCTGGCACGTTGGCTGGTCAAGGCGGGGGATACGATCAGTGCCGGTGACGTTGTGGCTGAAATCGAAACCGACAAAGCCACTATGGAAGTTGAAGCTGTCGATGAGGGGCGCATCAGCCGTCTGCTGGTCGAGGAAGGCGCAGAAGGGGTCGCGGTAAATACCCCGATTGCCGAGCTGGCGGAAGAAGGTGAAAGCGAGGCTCCGGCCACATCATCGGCGCCACCTTCGCTTCAGCAGGATAAAGAAGCTCCGAAGGAACCGCTAAAAGCTCCCCCCACTGCTCCAGCCACTGTCATATCCGCTGCCGAAGAAAAAGATTGGGGTCCGACGAAGCCGATCACGGTGCGCGAAGCCCTGCGGGATGCGATGGCGGCGGAGATGCGATCAGATGATCGCGTTTTCCTCCTGGGTGAGGAAGTGGCGCAATATCAGGGTGCGTACAAGGTCAGTCAGGGATTACTCGACGAATTCGGTGAGAAGCGTGTGATGGATACGCCGATTACCGAACATGGATTTGCCGGTTTTGCCGTGGGCGCAGCCATGGCCGGGTTGCGGCCGATCTGCGAGTTCATGACCTTCAACTTCGCCATGCAGGCCATCGACCAGATCATCAATTCCGCCGCGAAGACACGGTATATGTCGGGCGGTCAGATGAGTTGTCCCATCGTGTTCCGGGGACCGAACGGCGCGGCCAGCCGGGTCGCGGCCCAGCATAGCCAGTGTTATGCCAGCTGGTACGCCCATGTGCCCGGTTTGAAAGTGGTGGCGCCATGGTCCTCGGCGGATGCCAAGGGGCTGTTGCGCGCTGCCATTCGTGATCCCAACCCGGTGATCGTGCTGGAGAATGAAATTCTCTACGGCCAGAGTTTTGATTGCCCGGTGGATGAGGATTTCGTCCTGCCCATTGGCCGTGCGAAAATAGAGCGTGTCGGGACGGATGTGACAATCGTCGCTTTCAGCATCGCGGTCGGGACGGCGCTGAAAGCCGCGGAGCAGCTGGCGGATCAAGGCATCTCGGCGGAAGTGATCAATCTGCGCAGCTTGCGACCGCTGGATACCGATACCATCGTGCGCAGCGTGAAGAAGACCAGCCGCCTGGTCACGGTGGAAGAAGGCTGGCCGTTTGCTGGTATTGGTGCGGAAATCGCCATGCAGATCATGGAGCATTGTTTCGACTGGCTGGATGCTCCGCCGATCCGGGTGCACGGGCTGGATGTGCCACTTCCCTATGCCGCCAATCTGGAAAAGCTGGCCTTGCCGCAGCCTGAATGGGTTGTGGATGCGGTCAATCGCTCCATGCAGGGGGCACGCTGAGTCATGGCAACCACTATTCTGATGCCCGCGCTCAGCCCGACCATGACGGAAGGCACCCTGGCGCGCTGGCTCAAGAAAGAAGGCGATACCATCACCGCTGGCGACGTGATCGCCGAAATCGAGACCGACAAGGCCACCATGGAGGTTGAAGCCGTCGATGAGGGCGTGCTCGGTCGTATTCTGGTGCCGGACGGAACCGAGGGTGTGGCCGTCAACGCCCCTATCGCCATTCTGGTCGAGGAAGGGGAGGCTATACCCGATCAGGGGGATATTCCGGCTCCTGCCAAGGCTTCTGCCATTCCTGCCGCTGAAAGCTCCGTTCCTGCGAAACTGGAACCGAAGGCTATTGCCTCTTCAGGGCCGGACAGAACAGAAAATCGTATCTTCGCTTCTCCGCTCGCACGGCGTATCGCAAAGGAGGCCGGAATTGATCTGACATCATTGACTGGCAGTGGGCCCTCAGGCCGTATTCTCCGAGCGGATGTCGAAAAAGCGAAGGGAACGGGTGGAAAACCGGCTTCGGCATCTACTGCTGCTCCGGCGGCAACGGGTGCAACTCATAAGCTGGTGCCGCATTCCGGCATGCGCCGCACCATTGCCCGTCGTCTGACCGAGGCCAAGCAAACCATCCCGCATTTCTATGTGACGATGGATGTCGCACTGGATGCGCTGCTGAAGCTGCGTGCCGATTTGAATGCCCGCTCTCCGGCGGAGGGGCAGGAAGGTGCGTTCAAGCTCTCCGTGAATGATCTGATCATCAAGGCGGCGGGACTGGCCCTGCGCCGTGTGCCGGGCGTCAATGCTGCGTGGAGCGAGGACGGAATCCTGTTGTTCGAGGATGTGGATATCAGCGTCGCCGTGTCCATTCCCGACGGGCTGATAACCCCGATTATCCGTCAGGCCGACCGCAAGGGCGTGGTCTCCATCAGCACGGAAATGAAGGAACTGGCGGCGAGAGCACGCAAGGGCGGATTGCAACCCTCGGATTATCAGGGGGGTGGCTTCTCCATTTCCAATCTCGGCATGTATGGCGTACGGGACTTTGCAGCGATCATCAATCCACCGCAGGCCGCCATTCTGGCAGTGGGGGCTGGTGAGCAGCGCCCTGTGGTCAGGGATGGAGCCTTGGCCGTTGCCACGGTAATGAGTTGCACCCTGTCGGTGGATCATCGCGTGGTGGATGGCGCGCTTGGGGCGCAATGGTTGGGTGCGTTCCGGCAGATCGTTGAAGATCCATTGAGTCTGCTGCTGTGAGTCGGGTGATCCTGACAAATGGACGTTTCCTGATTCGCGAAGCGAACCGGGGTGACGTTCCGCATCTTGTGCGCTTCATCCGCGATCTGGCGACATTCGAGCAGTTATCCCATGAAGCGATCGCAAACGAAGAGGATTTCGAACAGGCATTTTTTGGCCCGTTTCCCCGCGTGTTCGCGCTGCTTGCCTGTGTGGAGGGAAAGCCGGTCGGGGTTGCCGTCTGGTACTACACGTTCAGCACTTTCACCGGACGGCACGGGATTTATCTGGAGGATCTTTATGTCGATCCGCCGTTCCGCCGGCGTGGCATCGCACAGGGGTTTTTCACGTCTCTGGCCCGGATTGCGGTGCAGGAGGGGTTACGACGGTTCGAATGGGCCGTGCTGGACTGGAATGAGGATGCCATCACTTTCTATCGCCGCATGGGTGCTGTCGGCATGGAAGAATGGACAGTCCAGCGCGTGACGGGGGAGGCGCTTGAGCGTCTCGCGGAGGATTAGGATATGGCGGACACGGTATTCGATCTGATTGTCGTCGGTGGTGGTCCGGGCGGCTATGTCGCGGCCATCCGCGCGGCCCAGTTGGGGATGAAAACCGCTCTGGTGGAGCGGGCGCATCTGGGGGGTATCTGTCTCAACTGGGGCTGTATTCCCACCAAGGCATTGCTACGGGCAGCAGAAATCAACCATCTGCTGCACCATCTGTCCGATTTTGGTTTTGCGGCCGACAATATCCGTTACGATCTTGATGCCGTGGTGAAACGCTCCCGCACCGTGGCCGGGCAGCTTTCGTCCGGGGTCAAGCACCTGCTGAAAAAGAACAAGGTTACGGTGTTCGACGGGCATGCCAGACTGTCCGGGCGGCATCGGCTGGATGTGTCGAAAGACGGGCAGCCTGTCGCCACGCTGGAAGCGCCGCATATCGTGCTGGCGACCGGTGCACGGGCAAGGCAATTGCCGGGGCTGGAAGCGGATGGCACGCTGATCTGGAGCTATCGTGAGGCGATGGTGCCGAAAGCCCTGCCGAAACGCCTCCTGGTGGTAGGGTCAGGCGCAATCGGCATCGAATTCGCCAGTTTTTATCGCTCGCTTGGCTCCGAGGTGACAGTGCTGGAAGCGGTAGAACGCATCCTGCCGGCTGAGGACGAAGAAATAGCCGCCTTCGCCCGCAAATCCTTCGAGGCTCAGGGCATGACCATTCATACCGGCGTGAAAATCGGGAAGGTGGAAAAGGGCCGCGATGAGGTCACGATCTCCTTCGAGGCAGCCGGCAAAAAACACTCTCTTACCGTGGATCGGATCATTGCCGCGGTCGGGATTGTCGGCAATGTCGAAAATCTGGGTCTGGAAGGCACGGCCGTTACCATCGAAAAAACCCATATCGTCACAGACGGGCTTGGCCGCACCGGAGAAGACGGGGTTTATGCCATCGGCGATCTGACCGGCCCGCCATGGCTGGCGCACAAGGCCAGTCACGAGGCCGTGTTGTGTGTCGAGGCGATTGCAGGGCTGGATGTGCATCCGCTCGATATCACCAACATTCCCGGCTGCACCTATTGCCGCCCGCAGATTGCCTCGGTCGGCCTGACGGAGGCAAAGGCGCGGGAACGCGGATATGAGGTCAGGGTGGGCCGCTTCCCCTTTATCGGCAATGGCAAGGCAATTGCGATGGGGGAGGCGGAGGGACTGACCAAAACCATTTTCGATGCCAAAACCGGGGAATTGCTCGGCGCGCATATGGTCGGGCCGGAGGTGACGGAAATGATTCAGGGCTTCACCATCGCCCGCACTCTGGAAACCACGGAAGCCGAGCTGATGCACACGGTGTTCCCGCATCCCACTGTCAGCGAGACCATGCATGAGGCCGTGCTGGATGCGTATGGTCGTGCCCTTCATTTCTGATTACGCTGCCAAGCGGGTTGACGGGACACCACGTGCGTCCCATCTCCCGTTTTGCGTTTACGGAGCCGTGCCATGGTCACGCGCGTTCTGATTGATCACCGGCAGGGTGGCCGGCATGAGGCTGGCGTCCGGCACCCGGAGAAACAGCACCGCCCGGATAATCCGTCGCAGCCGAAACCGTCATGGATCAGGGTCAAGGCTCCGAACCATCCCGTCTATCACCAGACGCAGGCGCTGATGCGGGAAAACCGCCTCACCACGGTGTGTGAGGAAGCAGCCTGCCCCAATATCGGTGAATGCTGGAGCCAGCGTCACGCTACCATGATGATTATGGGCGATACCTGCACGCGGGCATGCAGCTTCTGCAACGTCAAAACCGGCCTGCCACATGCTCTGGATGGCGATGAACCGGCCCGGGTAGCGGATGCAGTGGCGCGACTGGGGCTGCGCCATGTCGTGATTACCTCCGTGGATCGGGACGATCTGAATGATGGTGGTGCTGCGCATATCGCGGCGGTCATAAAAGCTGTCAGATTGGCGGCACCCGAGACCACGATTGAGGTGCTGACCCCGGATTTCCTGCGCAAACCGGGCGCTGCCGAGACTGTGGCGGAGGCTCGTCCGGACGTTTTCAACCATAATCTGGAAACCGTTCCCCGGCTTTACCCTGCCATCCGGCCTGGGGCGCGGTATTTTCAGTCTTTGCGCCTGCTGGATCAGGTCAAGCGACTGGATCCGTCCATTTTCACCAAATCGGGATTGATGGTCGGGTTGGGGGAAGATCGGGCTGAAATTGCTCAGGTCATGGATGATCTGCGCATTGCAGAGGTCGATTTCATCACGCTGGGACAGTATTTGCAGCCGACCCCCAAGCATGCGGCCGTGGATAGGTTCGTGACACCGGATGAGTTTTCGGATTATGCCTCCATGGCTCGATCGAAAGGCTTCCTGATGGTTTCATCCTCGCCGTTGACCCGCAGCTCCTATCACGCCGATGCCGATTTTGCGGCCCTGCGCGCGGCCCGGATGGAACAGCAGCAGCGGATTGCCTGATGCCCAAACACGCTGAACGCAAATCCGTCCCCTATCAGGCCGCGCAGATGTTCGATCTGGTGGCGGATGTCGGGCGTTATCCCGAATTTTTGCCATGGTGCGTTGGTGCGCGGGTCAGAAGCCGGACTGAAACCCTGATGATCGCCGATCTGACGATCGGTTTCGGCCCGTTCCGCGAAACCTTTACCAGCCGCGTCGGGCTGCATCGGCCGGAGCGGATTGATGTGCGGTATGAAAACGGCCCGTTCCGCTATCTGAACAATCGCTGGACATTCATCCCGCATGCCAATGGCTGCACGATTGATTTTTTCGTGGATTTTGAATTCCGCAACCGGCTGCTTCAGGCAGCTATCGGCACTGTGTTTACCGAAACAGTGCGGCGTATGGTCAATGCTTTCCTGAAACGGGCGGAAAATCTGTACGGCGTGATGCCTGATCAGGGCAGGGTAGTCACAGAAACAGGAAGTACCGCGCCCGTCAGAAGCTAATGCGTCCTGGAGACTGATTTTTTCTCAATCGTGCCATAAAGCCGCCTCGCTATCGACATGATGTGAGAATAAATCAATTCTTGGTTGATGAGGTCGATCTGGCCGAACCGAACAAGGATTGAAAACCATGCGATTTGTATCGCTGCTGCCTTCATCTCTGGCGCTGAGCCTGCTACTGGCTGGCCTGACGGTTTCCCAACCGTCCATGGCGGCTGATCAGACCGGAAATGCGCCTGTTACCACTGCTGCACCGGTTGCTTCTGCTCCTTCCCCGGCCGCCGTAGAAAAGCCGAAAGATCATCGCCATCGTACGCTGGCGCAGCGTTTCGAGGATGCCAACACCACCCATGATGGCAAATTGACACCCGAACAGGCGCAAAAAGGCATGCCGTTTGTCGCTCGGGATTTTGCGAAAATCGACAAAACCGCCAAAGGCTATGTGACGCTTGACGACATTCATGCTTATCAGAAGGAACGCCGTGCCGAGCGTAAGGCGAAGAAAGCTGCTGAAGCCGCTGCCAAGGCTGCTCCAACCGCAACAACTACCCCTTCTGCTCCCGCAGCACACTGAATTGTAATCGCATGACGATAACGGTCTGACCGTGGCAAGGTGTTCTGATCGCTGGCCAGCTTTGAAAACAAGGAGCGATTATGATTCAGCGTCTAAACGGTCAGGCCGTCGAGACTCCCCAGATCCTGATGACGGATCCGGCACATTACACCGTCTCCTACGCCATCAATCCATGGATGGACCCGGATAGCTGGGCGGCAGACGCGGAGACCAATGCCGCTGCTGCAAAAAAATCCGCTGACAGGCTGGTGGAACATTTACGGGCCTGCGGTGCCAGTCTTGAAATCATTCCCGGTGCGCCCGGCCTGCCGGATATGGTGTTTCCCGCCAATGCCGGAACGGTGCTGGATGGACGCATGCTCCTGGCCCGCTTTCTTCATCCACAGCGTCAGGGGGAGGAGCCATATTTTCTGGCCGCGTTCGAAAGCCTGAAAGAACGTGGCATTTTGCAGGATATCGCTTTTCTTCCTGAAGGGGCCGTGCAGGAAGGGGCCGGAGATGCAATCTGGGATCGGCGCCGCGGATTTTTCTGGACCGGTTTTGGTCAGCGCAGCAACCGGGAAGGGGTGGAAGCCGTTGCCCGTTATTTCAGCCAGGATGTTGTCACGCTGGAACTGGCGACGCCACAATTCTATCATCTGGACACATGTTTCTGCCCACTGAGCGGCGGAGATGTATTGTATTATCCTCCCGCCTTTACCCCTGCCTCTCTGTCCGCGATCGAGGCACATGTCGCGCCTGAGCATCGCCTGGTGGCTGATCAGGAAGATGCCGACCGTTTTTGTGTGAACGCGGTTAACATCGGCCAGACTGTTATCATGGCACAGGCGGCGGCGCGACTGCGGGGAAGGCTGTCGGAGCGTGGCTATGTGGTCCGGGAGACAGATCTAACACCTTATATCATGTCCGGTGGCGGGGCTTACTGCATGACATTGCGGCTGGACCGTTCAAGCCGTTAGGTCTCAATCTCTGGCAGCTTCCCGCAGCATATGCAGGGCATGCACGACCGTGGCAGCCCTGACCTCGGTGCGGTTGCCGGAGAAAACCCGCGATTCCGTGATTGAGCCATGCAGGCGACGGGACAAGCCGAACCAGACCAGCCCGACCGGCTTACCTTCACTCTCTCCGGTAGGGCCGGCAATCCCTGTGACAGACAACGCAAACTCGGCATGGGAGGCATTCAGTGCCCCTTGGGCCATCGCCAGAGCCACTTCTTCACTTACGGCGCCCACTTCCTCGATCAGGGAGAGCGGCACGCCGAGCATCTCGCTTTTCGACGCATTGGAGTAGGTCACAAAGCCGCGATCAAACATTGCGCTGGCCCCGGAGATGGCTGTCAGGGTCGCGGCGATCAGGCCGCCTGTGCAGCTTTCCGCCGTAGCCACAACCTTACCACGTCGGGCAAAATCCTCGACCAGAGTGATTGCCTCGCGGATGATAGAATCCTCGATCATCGTATTTTACTCCCTTGATAATAAAAAATATTATCCAAGCAGATGGGGTGCAGCCAGCCGTATGAAAACAAGGATCATCGCCCCTGCAATTCCGGCCAGAATATCATCGCCCATCACGCCCATTGCATCTTTCTTCCTATCCGCCCAGCCGATTGGTCCAAGCTTCGTAATGTCCAGCACCCTGAAAATCAGAAACGCCAGAGCAAGGGCTGTGGTTGTGGGATGAAGGGGCAGGGCCAACATTGTAATCCACATACCGGCAAATTCGTCGATGACGACCCAGCCGGGATCATTGAGCGCTCCGCAGGCCCGTACAGCCCACCAGCCCCCCAGACAGGCTGCCAGAGCGGCAATGCCCAGCAACAGGGGTGACACCCACCAGAGGAAGGCTCCGGCAATCAGCGCGAAGGCCGTGCCAACGGTTCCGGCACCTTGCATGACGATCAGCCCGGAACCGAAGCCGCTGGCAATGAAACGGGGAATGTTCATGGAAACCTTCAATGCGCCAAAGCAGGAGCGGATAACAAGGGCGGCTCCGTCAATGAATCATTGCGTTTCGCACGATAAACCATTGTATTTTCAATCACTCTCTGAACATAGTTGCGCGTTTCGTTGAACGGAATTAACTCGATCCAGTCGATCGCGTTCTGGAAGCTGGCGTAATCTATGCGCCATGCATCGACCCGATGCGGACCGGCATTATATCCGGCGACGGCCAGTGGCACGGCTTGCCCAAAGCGATCCAGCAGCCCTTGCAGATAGGTGCTGCCCAGCCGGACATTCAGCGCTGGATCACTGAGAAGCTGAGCGGATGAGACGGTGATGCCCAAGGTTCGGGCGACCTGACTGGCGGTGGCAGGCATCAACTGCATCAAGCCACGTGCTCCGGCAGGGCTTTCCGCCTGCGGGTCGAAGCTGCTTTCCTGACGAATAATCCCCAGTGTCAGTGGCACCGGGGTTGCACTTTGTTCGACAGGTGCATCCGGCGGCCAGCCGGTAACGGGCAGCATCGCCCCATCACGGCCCATCCGGCGGGCCACAAAGACCGCGACATCCGGCAAACCAGCCTGTACCGCCAGATGTGCCGTCAGCGCATGGACTGTTCCGGCAGGCAGTTGACGACCAGCCTCGGCCTCATCCGCCTGCAACAGGAAAGCACGTGCCCGGCGGCTCTCTTCCCATGAAATCAGCAGCAGGGCGGCTCTGACCAACTCCTGCCCGGAATAGGATTCCAGTTGCGCACTGCTCCAGCCCGGATCGTTTAGAGAGCGGATATGCCGCCCCAGGCTGGATGGAGATTCTCCAGCCTGCAAGGCTCCAAGCTGCCCATAGAACGTGACAGGCCATGCTGCCGCCTGAAGCCACTCAGCCTTTGCCGTTGCCTCATCACCACGGGCCTGTGCAACCTCCCCGAGCCAGTAATGTGCCCTGGACAAGGTCAGCACGGCGTTGCCTGAGGAAAGCAATGAACGAAAACGATTTTCCGCAGCAGCAGGATCACGCAGAAAACGGAGCGCGATAAAACCAGCTAAAAACTCGCTTTCTGCCTTTTGTACAGGGGTTGAGGCACTCCCCCCCGTGATGACCTCGAAAGCCAGCCGGGCATTGTCTTGGCCGCCATCTTTCAGCAAGGCGCGGGCGAGGATTGTGCGTTCCTGCCGGAAGGCGGCGTTATGAGCAGCGGATTCCGCCTGTTCTGCGGTGTCACCATCCTGTTTCCAGACTGAGGCCGCATCCTGATCATGATCGGTCAGGCGCAGATAGCGCGCGCTGGCCAGCACCATCACGGGTGAGGATTTCGCCTCTCCCGACAGGGCGTTAAACAACGATAGAGCGGTTGGTTCCTTGCGCCACAGCGCAGCGAGGGCCGTGGCACTGGCACGATCAGAGGCGGGCAAATATGGAATCTGGCGGAAAGCCGCCTCCATATTGGTCAGCAGAAGGGCCTGATAGCGGGCTTTCCGGGTCTCTGCCGTTAAGGCCTGACTCCATTTTTGCCGTATCAAAGTCTCCTGCGTCTGATTGCCTTTGCCCTCGGCCCACAGTGTTCTGATCTGGTCCAGAGCAGTGCTGGTTGCTCCGGTTGCGCTCCATGCCTCGGCACAGCGAATCTGCGCATCGACCAGAGCAGGATGCAGCGAGTCGCAGAGAGAAGCCGCTTTGGCATTATCCTGTTCTGCCACAATGGCCTGATCGCGGCGGCGCGCCAGAGTCGATTGCATCGGCCAGCCCGGATTGGCTGCCATGAAGGCGGCAATATCCGGGGCGGACATCGCTCCGGGCGCCAATGCCCGATAAAATGTGACCAGCTTGACCGCGACCGGATCAGGGAGTGCCGATGCCTCAGCCATGGCCTGGTCCCATTGATCGGCACGGATCAGGGCACCGATCGTGTTTGTCGATGCTGGTGGTGAGGATTTTTTTATAACACTATCAGTGACTTGCGAAGAAATGCTGCCATCATGTGGCCGTGTGGAGCATCCCGTCTGGGCAATGACTGCCAGAAGAGTTGCCCAAAGGGTTACCCCCTGGCGGATACGCAACAGGGAAGGGATCATCGTGTTCACAATCATGCGGCTGGAGATGAGGGTGGAAAGCATTGCAGGGGAGTGTAGCAAGCGGCGATCTTGCAGCGCATCCCCCGCGCGCTTAGCTTCCGCGTTTTCGCAACATACCGCGTGACCCGGGCCGGCAGGCCTGGCCCGGTTCGTCTCAGGGAGCTTTCCATGTTCAAGGGGTCGCTTGTCGCGCTGATCACGCCCATGCGTGAGGACGGATCGGTGGATGAGGAAGCGCTGGCCCGCTTCGTCGACTGGCAGATCACCGAAGGAACGCACGGTCTGGTTCCGGTGGGAACGACCGGAGAATCAGCGACCCTGACGCATCATGAACACAAGCGCGTCGTCGAAATCACGGTAGAAGTCGCCAAAGGCCGCGTCCCTGTGATGGCGGGAGCCGGATCGAACAGCACAACGGAAGCCATTGATCTGGTTCGCCATGCGAAACAGGCCGGTGCCGATGCCGCGCTGGTGGTCACGCCGTATTACAACAAGCCGACTCAGGAAGGCCTGTACTTACATTACATGGCTATTGCCGATGCCGTGGAACTACCGATCTACATCTATAATATTCCCGGTCGTAGCGTGGTTGAGATGTCAATCGAAACGATGGCACGTCTGGCCCGCCATCCGAACATTGTTGGCGTCAAGGATGCGACAGCCAATCTGGTGAAGCCGCTTCAGACACGTCGTCTGTGCGGTGATGATTTCATCCAGCTCTCCGGTGAGGACCCGACAGCGGTGGCGTATCTGGCCGCTGGTGGCGCGGGTTGTATCAGTGTGACGGGCAACATCGCTCCGAAACTGTGCAGCCAGATGCAGACGGCATGGGCCGAGGGCCGTATCAAGGATGCTCAGGCCATTCAGCAACGTCTGTATCCGCTGCATGAAGCCATGTTTGTGGAAAGCAATCCCGTGCCGGTCAAATACGGAGCCTCCTTGCTCGGTCTGACAGCGGCTCGCTGCCGTCTGCCAATGGCGCCGATCAGCCAGGCGGCGGCTGAACGGGTTCGCGAGGCAATGACTGAAGTCGGCCTGCTGTCCCAATCAGCCGGATAATCAATCATATGGCGGAGACAAAAAGCGGCAAATCCGGGCTGATCAGCCATGGCGTCGCTGCCCAGAACCGTAAGGCGCGTTTCGATTACACCATCAAGGAAACGGTCGAGGCCGGACTTGTGCTCAAGGGGCCGGAGGTCAAATCCCTCCGGCATGGCCGCGCGACGTTAAGCGAAGCCTGGGCGGGAGAACGGGATGGCGAGATGTTCCTGTTCAACGCCTATATCCCGGAATATCAGGGTGGTGTGTTGTCCCGGTTCGAGCCGCGTTCCCCACGCAAGCTGCTGCTCAAGCGCAAGCAGATCAACCATCTGCTCGGGGCTGTTCAGAAACAGGGTCAGACAGTCGTGCCGCTCCAGATCCATTTCAATGAGCGCGGCATGGCCAAGGTGCTGCTGGGCGTTGCCGAAGGACGTAACAAGGCCGACAAACGCGCCGCCATTGCCTCCCGGGACTGGCAACGGGACAAGGCCCGGCTGATGCGGGAAAAAGGCTGATCTTTCACAGCTCAGGGACAAGGCCCGTGGAGGGTCTGCTTGTCTGAGTATTTAGTTTCCATAATATATCTTATACGACTTATAAATGCCTGATTGTGCTTCTTCTAAAATTATTACAATCACTTACAAGAGCATAATTTATGTCACGTCCCATTCACCGCCCTATCGCATTCATACTGACATCGACCGATCACGGAACAATGATCCTTAATCGAAATGACCATCATATCATTAGTCCTGAAACTATTTACGGCGTCGGTCACGATATATTGCGAGATTCGAGCTTTAATAGTTATGAAGTGGAATTGCTTTTGAATCTTCTGACATTGCGCAGACATTATTTTGGAGACGGAGTTTTTGCCATTGATGGTGGTGCGAATATAGGTGTCCACACTGTGGAATGGGCCAGATACATGACTGGTTGGGGCCGTGTCCTGAGCTTTGAGGCTCAGGAAGTTGTTTATTATGCTCTGGCTGGCAATATCGTCATCAATAACTGCCTGAATGCCCGTGCAAAGCTGGCAGCTATTGGTGAAAACGTGGGTGAATTAACCATTCCCCAACCTGATTATTTTTCCGCTGGCAGTTTCGGTAGTTTTGAAATCAAACAACGGCCAGATGGGGAATTTATCGGCCAGCCTATTTCTTATGCACCTTCGGATGGGGTAAGTATACCCATGCTGAGCATTGATTCTCTTGAGCTTGACCGTGTCGACTTTATCAAACTTGATATCGAGGGGATGGAGATTGAAGCTCTGCGAGGAGCCCAAGAAACCATTGAAAAATCGCGTCCAATTCTGTTCCTTGAAATGGCAAAATCCGATTCTGCTGAAATTTACAAATTTCTTAATGATAACAATTATAATTATTTTGAAGACAAGATAAATCTTTTTGCTCTTCATAAAGATGATCCCGTCTGGCCTCACATAAGCCATAATGCTAATAAAGTGCCTGAGCATTAAGCAATATTGAAGTTCTGACATAACTTCTTTTATCCGAAGGATATTTTATATTGGCTCCTTTCCGTCCTGTGGCATTCATCCTCGCGTCAACAGATCACGGGATGATGATCGTTAATCGAAACGATCATCACACTGATGATACCGGGAAAACTTTTGGCGTAGGATACGAACTGCTGCAATTTTCAAGCTTTACTTCGCAGGAAGTCAATTCTCTCCTGCAAATGTTTACTTTACGGCGACAGCAGTTCGGCGATGGTGTGGTCGCGATTGATGGTGGTGCGAATATAGGTGTGCACACTGTAGAATGGGCCAGACATATGACTGGATGGGGACATGTTTTAAGCTTTGAGGCTCAGGAAGTTGTTTATTATGCTTTGGCAGGCAATATCGTTATCAATAATTGCTTGAATGCTCATGCTAAACTTGCTGCACTGGGTGAAGAGGTAGGTGAATTAATAATTCCTCGACCTGATTATTTTAAGCCTTCGACTTTCGGAAGCCTGGAAATCAAGCCTCAACACTTGCATGAATATATTGGGCAACCGATTTCATACGACCCATCCATAGGCGTCGCTGTGCCTCTGGTAAGTATTGATTCCCTGAATCTTCAGCGTGTCGACTTTATCAAGCTGGATATCGAAGGAATGGAAGTTGAAGCTCTGAAAGGCGCGAAGAAGACCATTCAGGCTCATCGTCCAATCCTGTTTATTGAAGTTATTAAATCAGATATTGAACAGATTGTCAGTTTTTTTAATCAAATCGATTATCTATGCTTAAAAGATCAGATGAATATTTTTGCCATCCATAAGGATGACCCGATATGGCCGCATATCGCCTATAACGGCGATTCTTCTACGAACAGTTGAAGCCATAAGCATTCAAAATCATGCCCATCCCTTTTCTTCCCAGTGAGGCAGTCGATAGTACTGCCCATATGGTCCAGATCGCGCTGACACCTATTTTTCTGCTGAATGGTGTCGGCACGCTTCTGAATGTTTTCAATACCCGTCTGGCCCGTGTCTCAGACCATAATCAACGCTTGTCGGAGATGAGGCGTGATCCATCCTGTACGATTGATAAGGCAATTCTCGACATACACCGCCATCGCCTTCGCTGGCGGCTGCGTGCACTGGATGCGGCGATTGCCCTGACGGCATGTGCCGGGGCGGCGACCTGCGGCACCGCTTTTATTCTGTTTCTGGGCAGCCTGCATGACAGTGCCATTGCATCATGGCTCGAACTGTCTTTCGGGGCAGCGCTGATCTGTGTGATTTTGGCATTGATGTCGTTTTTTGCCGATACGATGCTGGCATGGCACGGTTTACGACGCGAAGGACCACTGCCTGATACGGCTTCCAAATAGGCAGCCTGTCCTGCTTTTATCTGTCTGCAACAGCAGGACCGCGCAGCAATATGTAGCCACATAACCCGGACAGCATGGAACCTGACAGGATGCCGAGCTTGATCTGGTTCACGGCCGCAGTGCCGGGAAACGCTAGAATGGCGATGAACAGGCTCATAGTGAAGCCAATGCCACAGAGAAAAGCGATCCCGATTCTATGCCGCCATGTGATGTAAGGCGGGAAACCGGAAGCACCGGATAATTGGAGAATACTGACAGCCCCCAGCACTCCCAATGGTTTCCCCAGCATCAGGGCTGCCCCTACCCCTAATGTCAGCGGCGATAACATCTGTCCGACTGTTACGCCATGGAGACTGATCCCCGCATTGGCAAAACCGAACAGAGGTAAAATCACGAACCGAACAGGCCATGACAGCATATGTTCCAGACGCATGAGCGGAGATGCCTCGTCATGTCCGGCCGGGATCAGCAGCGCCAGTCCTACACCCGCAACAGTGGGATGAATGCCGCTTTTCAGGGTCAGCCACCAGAGCGGGACCCCTGCCAACAGATAGGGAAACAGCGTTCTGACCCCTTGCCGGTTCAGCATCAGCAGCAGCCCAAGAATGGCCGCGACCCCTGCCCCCGGCAGCACGGATAGAGTCCCCGTATAAAACAGGGCAATCACGATCACGGCCCCCAGATCATCGACAATCGCCAGGGCTGTCAGAAAGACTTTCAGAATCCCTGGAACGCGCGATCCCGCCAGTGCCAGCACACCAAGGGCAAAAGCAATATCGGTGGCTGTCGGAATGGCCCATCCGCGCAGGGCCTCTCCAGAATGATTGAAAGCAACGTAGATGATCGCTGGAACCACCATGCCGCCGATGGCTGCAACGCCCGGCAGGAGACGTTGTGACCAATGTGAAAGATGACCGTAAAGAATTTCCCGTTTTATCTCCAGCCCGGCAAGCAGGAAAAACAGCGCCATCAGCGCATCATTGATCCAGCCCCGCATAGTAAGCGGACCAGTTTCGATATTCAGCCAATATTCATAGGAGGCCTGCCAGATACTGTTGGCGAACACCATGCCAATGGCTGAGGCTGCCATCAGCATAACACCGGCAGCCGCTTCGTGGCTCAAAAGAGCTGATGAAGGAAGAAGGCGAGCATGATGACGATTTTGCACGTGTTCCCGTTAGCATGGCGCTTGTCTTCTCAGCAAGCGGCCCTGTTGTCCAAACCGTCATATACTGCACAAAATACGATTTTTATTGCTATTTATGCATATATATAATCATAAAAAGCATGATTATTTTACCCAATATCTCGAATGGTGTTTGCCCGGCATAAACAGCCCTTCCCCCTCTTGCGTCCATGCGGAGTTTCCCCAATCAAATTCCGCTCAGGGAGAAAAACGCCGGGGAGATAATCGGCATTGGGCGCGTTAATAGAAATCGAGCGGCTGACGAAGCGGTTCGGAACCTTCACAGCCGTCGATGACGTCTCGTTTGCGGTCAAAAAAGGCGAAGTTCTGGGTTTTCTGGGGCCAAACGGGGCCGGAAAATCCACGACCATGAAGATGGTATCGGGGTTCATGACCCCGGATGGCGGTACCGCCAGAATCGGTGGTCACGATGTTCGTCATGATACGATCGCTGCACAGAAACTGCTGGGCTTTCTGCCGGAAGGCGCCCCCAGCTATCCGGAAATGACGGTGCAGGCTTTTCTGCGCTTCATTGCCACAATACGCGGGCTGAGCGGTGCGGAGGCGCGTAACCGCATTGCCGAAGCCATGGAACGCACGCAGCTTCAGGGGGTAAGGCTGCAACCGATCGAAACCCTGTCGAAAGGGTTTCGTCGACGCGTCGGTCTGGCGCAGACCTTGCTGAATGATCCCCCTGCCCTTGTGCTCGATGAGCCGACGGACGGGCTGGATCCCAATCAGAAGCATGAAATTCGTTCTTTGATTGCGGAAATGGCGCCTCGCAAGGCCATCATCATCAGCACTCATATTCTGGAAGAGGTTGAGGCGATCTGCACCAGGGCGATTGTCATCGCCCATGGACGCATCATCGCGGATGAAACGCCTGCGGCTCTGGCAGAACGCCATCCATCACGCAAACTCGACGATGTCTTCCGGACCCTGACCCAAACTCCCGACAGGGAGCGCATGATATGAGAACCATCCTGACCATCGCCCGGCGGGAACTGGCCGGTTATTTCGCCACACCGGTTGCTGTGGTGTTCATCGTCATTTTCCTGCTGTTGCAAGGCATTTTGACCTTCAATCTGGGTGATTTCTTCAACCGTAATCAGGCTGATCTGGTCGTTTTCTTCCAGTTCATCCCGTGGGTGTTTCTGTTGCTGGTTCCGGCGATCACCATGCGTCTCTGGGCGGAAGAAAGGCGGCTGGGCACTATCGAGCTGCTGCTGACCCTGCCGATCCGGCAGTCAGAAGCCGTTATCGGCAAATTTCTGGCCGCCTGGGCTTTTTGCGGGATCGCGCTGGCGCTGACTTTTCCCTTCGTCATCACCGTGAATTATCTGGGGGAGCCGGATAATGGCGTGATTGCCTCCGGCTATCTGGGCGCTATGCTGGTGGCGGGCGCATTCCTGTCGATCGGGGCTGCCGTCTCAGCCGTGACCAAAAATCAGGTCATCGCTTTCGTGCTGGGGGTTGCGGTGTGCTTGCTGTTTGCGCTCGCTTCCTATTCCGCCGTCAATGACTTCCTCAGTCAGACGGTGCCCTCCATCGTGCCGCTGATCCGCCGTTTCAGTGTCGTGGACAGGTTTCTGGATTTCTCACGCGGCGTCATCTCCGTGCGCGATCTGGTTTTTTTCGCCTCGTTCATCGGATTTTTCCTGTTCCTGAATACGGTCATCCTTGAGCACAAGAAGGCGGCATGAGATGAGCGATCTGAAGACAGCCGCCGGGATGCCGGGCGGCACCCAAAGTCATGCCCCTCAGGGTAGCCCCCCTCAGGGCAGACAGCGTATCTGGCCCTCCGTGCTGGGGGTGGTATCGGTTGCCGGCCTGCTGATCGGCGCCAATATGCTGGTCGATGCCAGGCTGCCGCAGGTGCAGTGGGATGTGACCAGTAACCGCATCTATACGCTGTCGGACAGCACTGTTTCCGTGCTTTCCCATCTGCAATCACCGATTACGCTGAAGTTTTTCTATTCGCCGCCTCTCGGCGCACGGATTCCGAAATATGGCTCCTATGCCGACCGCGTGCGGGAAATGCTGGAGCAGTACAAGCGGCTTTCGCACGGGATGCTCTCCATCGAGTTCTATAATCCGGAGCCATTCAGCGAAACCGAGGATCGCGCCATCGGCAATGGCTTGCAGGGCGTGCCGCTCGATCAGAGCGGAGAGCAGGTCTATTTCGGTCTGGTCGGTTTGAACCGGCTGGATGGTCGTAAGATCATTCCGTTCTTCCAGCCGGACCGGGAGCGGTTTCTGGAATATGATCTGACTCGTCTGATCTATGACCTGACCGATCCGCAAAAGCCTGTCGTCGGACTTCTGACCGATTTGCCGATCATGGGCAGCGGTCAGTCTCTGGTTTCGACCCGGCGCATGGGACCGATGAAGCCATGGGCCATCGTCAATACGCTGAAAGAAGTCGCTGATCTGCGGCCTGTTCCCATTTCGGCCCAGTGGATTGATCCTGGGATTCAGACGCTGATCGTGGTGCATCCGCAGCATCTGTCCGAAGTGATGCAGTATGCAATCGATCAGTTCATCATGCGTGGCGGCAAATTGCTGCTGGCGGTTGATCCCGACAGCGAAACACAGGCTCTGCTGCCGCCTGATCCTGCCCAGAAACGCCAGCAGGATGGGCCTCCGAGCTATGCGAGCAACCTGCCCAAACTGCTCTCCGGTTGGGGCGTGTTGTATGACCCGGATACAGTGGTGCTGGACCCGAACGGCGCATGGCGGGTCCGTACGGAGGATATGAAAACAGGCTCCACCAATTATCTGGCCTGGTTCAACGACCGTGACGGGCTGAACCGCCATGACCCGATTACCGCGGATCTGACACAGGTAACGGTGGCTGCGGCCGGAGCGCTTCGCAAAGCACCGGATGCAAAAATCAGCTTCGAGCCGCTGCTGTCCTCCAGCCCGGAAAGCGGATCGATCCCGTCCATTCGTACCTCTCATGATCCTGATCCGCAGCGTATTGCGGCAGAGTTCCATCCCTCCGGTGGCCCCCGCGTCCTGGCTGCCCGGATCCGGGGCCACCTGAAATCAGCTTTCTCCGGTAAACCCGATTCCGTGGCATCCCTGAAGGACCTGCCTGACTATCTGCCAGAGACGAAAGGGGATGCCGATATTGTCATCCTGTCCGATAGCGACATCTTTGCCGATCGTTTCTGGGTGCATGGCTCGGATTTCTTTGGCAAGGAAACGCTTCAGCCGTTCAGCGATAACGGGATTTTCCTGTCCCGAATCGTCAGCGCCCTGACCGGGAACAAGGCGCTGGGCGGTATCGGAGGCAGCAGCATTACCGTGCGGCCTTTCACGGTGGTGGAAACCATGAACCGCAACGCTCAGGGACGGTTCCGGCAGGCTTCTCTGGCCCTGCAAACCCGCTTGCAGGCGGCTCAGGACAAGCTGATAGCCCTGCGTCAGGGCCAGTCGGGCGATGGCGCTGCCATGGATGACGACGCTATCTCCGCTGCACAGGAAAAGGAAATCCAGTCGGCCCAGCAGGAAATCCAGGAGAGCAGAAAGAAGCTGCGTCTGGTTGAGCATGATCTGAGCAAGGATATCAGCACGCTGGAGACACGCCTGCGTCTGCTGGATATCGGTGCCGTGCCGCTGGCGCTGATTGCCATTGCGCTGGGGATTGCCACCATCCGCCGCATCAGGCGTCAGAGGGCACGCAGATGAGGACAAACTCTTCCATGTCCCTGCCCTGCCTTCTCCTGAAACGACCGTTTATTCGGAGGAACGCGCCATGACGCCGCGCTCATCCCTTTTTCTGGCCGGGGCTGCTGTGCTGGCTCTGGCTGGCGGCTGGTATTTCGGTCCGCATGCCGTCAGTCTGACAGCTGTTGCGGTGCATCAGGGGGAAGCCGCCTTTCCGGCCCTAATGGATAAAAACCGTCTGGACAGCATCCAGACCATCACTATCTCCCAGTTTGGTCAGAGCATGACACTGGTCAAGACACCGGATCACGGCTGGACCGTGCCTCAATTGGGCGGCTATGTCGCCCGGCCTGCGAAAATCAGGGGATTGTTGAATACGCTGGTTAGTCTGCGGCTGACTGAGCCGAGGACCAACCATCCTGCGGAATATCCGCTTTTGGGTGTGGCGACGCCCGATCCGGCAAAACCGGCCAAATCCGACGCGACAGTCATTCGTTTGCAGGATGGAAAAGGCGATCTGGTCGGAGAGCTGATCATCGGCCATCGCCAGAGCGCCGGAGATATTGAGGGCGTGGTCCAGCAGACGGACAGCACGAATGCACCTGCTACCACCCGTGGTACCTATATCCGCCGTCATGGGGATGACTATGTATGGCTGACCAAAGATGCGCTGGAGTTCAGCAACGATCCGCAGGATTGGGTCGATCCGGTGATTATCAGCATCAATGCCGCGAGGCTGGATCGGGTGCATATCACGCGACCGGACTCTGCGCATGAACCGGTGCTGACGCTCAGTCGGAAAGGTGACATGTTCAGGCTGACAGAGCCGGCAGATGCGCCGCGTACCGACAGCCATGCAGTGGCCGATACGCTTCAGGCACTGAGTGATCTGGAATTCACCCATATCAAACCGGCTGCTGCAATCAGCGGAGTAACCGAGGCCCAATCCGTGTTCGAGACGCAGGATGGGCTGACCGTCATCGTCAATCAGATCAAGGTTGGTGATGAGACATGGCTGACATTCTCGGCCAAGGCAGCGCCGGGCAGCGAGGCTATTGCCAACACCATGAACAAGGCGGTCGGTCCATGGGCTTTTCAGGTGCAGGATTATAAGGAACGGGCCCTGTTCCCCACGCTGCAACTGCTGAAATCCGTGGAACATGTTCCCTCCGGCGCTGCGGGCGAGTCAGAGATACCGACCACCATGCCGCTGCCGAATATCGGCCCCCGTGCAGTCCCCCCTGTTTCTGGCGGACCATGACGGAGGACTGTCCCCGCCTTTATCCGGCGCGACCGCTGGTTGGCGTCGGTGTCGCTCTTTTACGTCCGGATGGAGCTGTGCTGCTGATCAGGCGGGGCAAGCCGCCTGCTGAGGGCTGCTGGACCCTGCCCGGGGGTGCACAGCGTCTGGGCGAACGCGCCGAGGATGCTGCCCGGCGGGAGTTACAGGAAGAAACCGGTCTTGTGGCGGGAGCATTGTCTCTGGTCGCGCATGTGGACAGCATCACGCGGGATGAGGCCGGCCGGATCGCTTATCATTACACGATCCTTGATTTTGCGGGTCTCCATCCGGGCGGAAATGTCTTTCCGGCTGGAGACGTGGTTGCGGCAGACTGGGTGATGCCGGAAGTATTTGATCGTCTTGGTGTCTGTGCCGAAACTCGACATGTCATCGGCCTGGCGCGCCAGACGCTGTCCTTGACCTGAAACTCGACCGCAAGGCTGCCACCCACCTGCCACGGTAGCAGGATAAGAGCTGAACGCTCACATTACGCGCTGTCAGAAAAAGGTTGAACACGCCCCGTCATGGTCTGCGGGGCATGGAGTATGGCCCGTGAGTGGACAGATAACAGCGCAGCCGGCAACGCTGCCCGGCGGCAACACGACTGAAACCCGCAACGAAGGCACCGTCTTCGCCATTCTGATCGCGATCAGCATCAGCCACATGCTGAACGACATGCTGCAATCGCTGCTGCCTGCTGTCTATCCGATCCTCAAAACCGAATTCAGTCTGCAATTCCGCGATATTGGCTTGTTGACCCTGACCTATCAGATGACAGGCTCCATTCTTCAGCCCCTGATCGGGCTTTATACGGATCGCAAGCCGAAGCCGTTTTCGCTGGCTTTCGGAATGGGATGCACGCTGATCGGGCTTTATTGTCTGTCCATTGCCAGCGGGTTTAACGGATTGCTGGCGGGAGCGGCAATTGTCGGCCTTGGCTCGTCAATTTTTCATCCTGAAAGCTCTCGTGTGGCACGGCTGGCTTCCGGTGGACGCCATGGTTTTGCGCAGTCCCTGTTTCAGGTGGGCGGGAATGCGGGGGCGGCGATCGGTCCCCTGCTGGCTGCCTTTATTGTGCTGCCGCACGGCCGTTACGCCATCGGCTGGTTCTGTGCCGCAGCGCTGCTTGGCGTTATCATTCTGACGGCTGTCGGGCGCTGGTACGGAGCAATACACCGTCAGAAAAAGCGTGTCGTCAGGCACACTGTGCAGGCTCTTCCCCGGGCAAAAATCGCTTTGGCGATGACGGTACTCTGTGCGCTGGTCTTCTCGAAATATTTCTACATGGCCAGCTTCACCAGCTACTACACCTTTTACCTGATCCATCATTTCGGGGTTTCGGTGCAGTCGGCTCAGCTTTATCTGTTCCTGTTTCTGGGCGCCGTCGCCGCGGGGACATTCGCGGGTGGACCAATTGGCGACAGGATCGGGCGGAAATATGTGATCTGGTTCTCGATCCTCGGCGTGTTGCCGTTCACGCTCATTCTACCTCATGCCAGCCTGGCCTGGACCGCTATCCTGAGTGTTGCGATCGGCCTGATCCTGTCCTCGGCCTTCGCCGCCATCGTGGTCTATGGTCAGGAATTATTGCCGGGGAATGTCGGTGCGGTGGCCGGGCTGTTTTTCGGTCTGGCTTTCGGCATGGGCGGGATTGGAGCCGCTCTGCTGGGGTGGCTTGCGGACAAAACGAGCATCGAGACTGTCTATGGTCTCTGCGCCTGGCTGCCTGCTTTCGGCATCCTTGCAGTGTTTCTGCCTGATCTGGAGCGGCGGAGGTATTAAGCCTCCGCCTGCAACAGCTTTACGGCAGCATACGCTGAAGTTCGGCTTCCTTGTCGATGAGATGATGCTTGAGGACCCCACCGAAATGCAGCGCCAGCAGGCCATACAGCACATACCCTGCCCATAGATGCACCGAGCCGAACACAGCCCGCAGGGATATCCGCAGGCTGGTCTCCAGCGTATCAATCGGAGGAATCAACGGCAGATGCACCGTATTGAACCAGTAAAAAGGATGCGGTGCATCCCCTTTCCATGCCGATTCATGGAGCCATCCTGACAAAGGCAATGTCAGCATGACGAGGTAAAGCAAGCCATGCACCGTGTGGGCAGCGTATTTCTCCCAAGCCGGGTATTGGGCTGGAAAGGCCGGCGGCTTATGACCCAGACGCCAGAAAATACGCAGCAGAACCAGCCCCAACACGGTGATACCGATTGATTTATGGACGCCGAATACCTGCCTTAGCGAGGATTCCGGCCAATAATCTGCACTGAGCGCCAGACCGATATTTGTCAGGATCAGGGCTGCCACCACCCAGTGAAAAAAAATGGCCGTTCTTGAATATCTTTGAACCGTTTCCATCAGTCATTCCTCTTCGTCTTTATCGTTCCCAGCCCGGGATGCAGGATGGTTGCTGCTCCAGCAAAGAGCGAAACTGACGGAAAGAAAAGCTAAACTATCGTCATGATTGTAGGAGAGGTTTATTTCACCCGGCCTGATTATTGTCCGCGGACTGCGGCCAGCAGCACCGTCATGTTGTGGCGGAACATATCCGGATAGGTGGCGGCAGGCCCGCCCGGAGGCGAGAGGGATTCCACGAACAGAGTTCCACCCTGCTTCGCACCGGTGGCTGCAGCAATCTGTTTTGCCAGCCGGGAATCAACAGAGTTTTCAAGGAAATACTGCGTGACATGCTCAAGGCGGATTTGCTGAATCATGGCCGCTACGGTTTTGGCGGATGGCTCATTATCCGTCGTCAGCCCAAGCGGTGAGAGGAAAGTCAGGCCATATGCATGGCCGAAATAGCCCAGCGCATCATGAGTGGTCAGAACTTTCCGTTGTCCCGGCGGAACCGACTGAAAGTCACGGCGGGCTTCCTCATCCAGACGGGTCAGAACGGCGATCAGAGCCGCTGCACGCTGGTGAAAATCCGCAGCCTGACCGGGGTCGATCTTTATCAGCGCCGTCTCGATATTACGAGCATACAGAATGCCGTTTGCAGCACTGTTCCAGGCGTGTGGATCAACCACCGAATGACCATTTTCCTGCATGGTCAGCGGTATCAGGCCCGCACTGGCGGTCACGATCTGACCACGCGGGCCGGAGGCGGCAACCAGACGCTCCATCCATCCTTCAAGGCCGAGGCCATTGATCAGAACAAGATCCGCCTCGTGCAGACGGCGTGCGTCATCCGGTGTCGGTTCATAAGTATGAGGATCACCGCCCGGAGGCACAAGGCTGGTAACCTCCACATCATTGCCGCCGATCTGCTTTGCCATGTCGGCCAGTATCGAGAAACTCGCTACCACGTGCAGCCTGCCTGCCTCTGCATGGGATGCACCGACTGTGGTCAGCACAACCAGCAATGTAGCCAGTATGCGGGCAATCATGCGTTGCGTCCTCTTAACAGCAGACCATGGCGGCTGAAAAACAACGAAAACAGGTAGAAAACGGCGGCACTCAGGACGATGGACGGTCCGGATGCAACGCCGAGATGGAAAGAAACAATCAGTCCGGTCAGCCCGGACAGACAGGCAATGGCGCTGGCCAGCGCCATCATTGGCGGCAGAGCTTCTGTCCACAGCCGCGCGGTTGCAGAAGGAAGCATCATCAATCCCACCGCCATCAGCGTCCCGAGCGTCTGAAACCCGGCAACCAGATTGATAACCACCAGAAACAGAAAAATGAAGTGAATCACCGGTCCTCGCCCACTGACCATGAACAGAAAACCGGGATCGAAACACTCCATCACCAGCGGGCGGTAAATGATCGCCAGAGTGATCAGTGTGACGGAGGCAATAGTGCCGATCAGGAACAGGGAGGAAGAATCAATTGCCAGAATCGTGCCGAACAGCACATGCAGCAGATCAATGCCCGATCCCCTCAAGGAGACGATCATGACCCCCGCTGCCAGTGAGGTCAGGTAGAAACTGGCAAAGGCGGCATCCTCTTTCAGCACTGTGACCCGACTGACCGAGCCGGATAACAGCGAGACGGCCAGCCCCGCAATCAACCCGCCCACCCCCATGGCAGGCAGGGAAAGCCCGAATGCCAGAAAGCCCAGTGCCGCGCCGGGTAGCACGGCATGGCTCATCGCATCGCCGACCAGACTCATGCGCCGCAATAGCAGGAGGACACCAACCGGTCCTGCTCCCAGACTGAGCGCAATGCTGGCCAGCAAGGCGCGTCGCATAAATCCGAACGTGACGAATGGCTCGATGATGGCCTGATAGACAGTCATGGCATGGCCCTAAAGGAGCTCGGCCGAATCAAGGGAGGGCTGGCCATTCACCAGCACCCGTGCATGCCGGATATTAGCGTCGGACAGGACATCCTGCGTTTTCCCCCACGCGATGGGTTGGCGGGCCAGCAGCAAGGTTTGCGGAAAATACCGGCGTATCTGTTCCACATCATGCAGAACGGCGACGACAGTGCGTCCTTCCTGATGCCATACATTGATTAACTGAAGCAGATCCGCCGTTGTTCCCGCATCGACGGCATTGAATGGCTCATCCAGCAGGAGAAGGCTGGCATTCTGCATCAGCAGCCGCGCAAACAGCACCCTTTGCAATTGTCCTGAAGACAGGGAGCCGATCGTGGTGTCCATACGTCCCTGCATTCCGACCGAAGCGAGGGCAGATCTCATTTCAGAATGGAGAGTCTCGCAGGCACCCCGGACCGGTCCAAGACGACGCCACGCCCCCATCAGCACGGCATCTGAGACAGTCATGGGAAAAGAGCGATCGATATCTGCAACCTGCGGCAGGTACCCGATGGTAGAGCGCTCCGCACCGCCAAGATCAACCTTGCCTCCTGACACAGGTACAATCCCGGCAATGCTCCGTAGCAAGGTGGATTTTCCGGCTCCGTTTGGTCCAGCTATCGCCGTCAGGCTGCCTGGGTGAAATAGCCCGGTCACGCCATCGACTGCGATATGGCGACCGAATGTCACCCGCACATTATGCAAGGAAACAGAGCATCTGCCACCGCTCCCATCAGAACGTGCCCCTTGAGAATGTTCGTTTTTGAGCATGCTCATGGAAGTGAGACGGCCCAGAGAATTCCCAGCCACAGACACGCCAGAACAATGACGGCCCCCAGCATACGTACAGGGACCGCGCATGCCAGCAGGGAAGTCACACGAGATTGGCGAAACGACAGAAAACGGAACATAGGAGGGACATTGTGTTATGTTATAACATATAATCTCAACGCCGCTTTTTACGCAATGTGCCGCCGGATAAATTCAGACCTGTTACCCCAAAAAAGCCGTAATATGCGGGGACAGAGTGGCTGCATGTTCTTCATGCATGGCCAAAGCTCCTTTGCTCCATAGCACCATCCTGGACGGCGTCGGTTCGATCGCCTGCATGTCGGAGCGTGAACGTGGCGGCGTGGCATCTCCACATACAATAAGCGCCCTGCCGCCAAACCGGTCGAGCATGGTCTGGAATGCAGCCCGTGTTCCTGCGGGATCCAGCCCGCCAGTCACGAAGGAGGCCGATGCATAGCGTGCACCGGGTTGCCGGGCGACAGACTGCTTCGCCGATACCCGGGCATCAGTGATCGGCTCATCATACACGTGCCTGCGCATCATGGCGCCGATCACACGATGATGTGTGTTCAGATGATACAGGATCTGACCGATACCAGGTGCGCGGATCAGGCTGCGGATTGCCGTCCGGAAGGCTGGCCGCATGCCCATCACCTTCAGTGGGCCTTGCCATGTTGGCGCCAGCAGCACCAGCCGCTTCACCCATGGGCGATCGGCAGCACAGGCCAGAGCATATCCTGCAGCATGTCCTGCCGCTAGAATGGAGCATTCCCCGTCGACAGGGAGCAGCCGATCGGCCAGAAAAGCCAGACAGGCATGATAGAAGGCCGGAGAATAATGTAGTCTGGCCCGGCTGGAGGCCCCAAACCCAGGCCAGTCAATCAATGTGCAGGCATGGCCATCCGCCGCCAATCTGCGCGCCAGTGGCCGCATTTCATCCATCGTCGAGATCGTGCTGAATGCGGGAAGCATCAGAACAGGACGCCCCTCCCCGATCGTTTCAGTAGCAATACCGATCACATGGCGCTGCCACCGCCACGGGATGATATGGCGCGTCATAATGGAATCGGGGGGTGCTGCTGCCGTATCAGCGTGCCAGGAAGGGGCCTGCATGAAGCGGCTTTTCCTGTTGCGCGCAGGTGATGAGCCTTTTGTCACGCGGGCTGGCATGACGCACAATCGAAATGACCATCCGCATTCTCATCGTGCTCGCCATGTCCTTGCCCATCGACACAGTCGCTGCACTGCCCCGTCAGTTCCACAGTCGGCTGATCCAGCACGAATCCCTGCGCTCGCCCCAGATCGGCAGTGGCTTTTGCGATGGTTCGGTCATGTGCTTCCACGACCTTGCCGCAGGATCGGCAAATCAGAAACTGCACGGCATGCGGATGGTCAGGATGGGCACAGGCCACATAGGATCGGGTCGTTTCCAGACGATGCACCAGCCCTTCTGCCAGCAGAAAATCCAGCGCCCGGTAAATAGTAACCGGCTTGACCATGGGATCAACCGGTCGCAGCCGGTCCAGAAGGTCATAGGCCGATAAAGGCATACCTGCCTCCAGCAGAACCGCCAGAACTGCCCGTCTTTGCCGGGTGAAGCGGCTGCCGGCACGCAGACAGATGGCATCGGCGGCTGCCAGCGCTTCCGCCACTGCTTTTTCGCTCATCGGCACGCTGCATTCTCCCGTAGACAATCCCTTTGTAACAGGGAGCCTCGATCAGGACAGCCCCGTCAGAAAGTGATGGTCGTTCTTAGCCCCATTATCAACTCATTCCCGATACGGGTGGATGGATTGGTGGGCAGAGCCAGACCTGCGCTGGGATTGAAAACATACTGCAAATCCGGCTGAAGCAGCCACCAATGCGTTATACTTGCCTGATACGTAAGTTCGAAAACTGTTTCAGACCCTTTTTGAACGACGCCATTTTGCGGCTGTATAAATCCGTTTCCCTTGCCGTCAGAGACATGGGAATAGGCAACCGAAATGCCGATTGTGTCGAGATCTCTTTTTGGAATCAGTCCTTTGTAGGTTAATCCCGCATTGACGTTGAATGAGACGAGATTACGGTCCGAGGGAGCCGAAATAATTTCAATGAAGGTGCCCAACCCCTGATCTTCAGTATCTTTTTCACGATAAAGCATCTGATCGGCGCTGAAATACACGGCCCAGTCGTTACGATAGGTCAGGATCGCATGGCGATTTGAAACTGGCGTAAGACCAACTGTGGAAGCGGCATTATTGAAAGAAGCCGAGTTATAATAGCTGCCGAGATGATAAAAACCGGGCAGTCCGTCCTTTCCACCATGATGCAGATCGTATTGAAACTCGACGATCGCAAACAGGCCGTCATTGATGGGAAAAGCCGTGCCGGAGGGGTTTGTGACGTAACTACCGGGATTACCGTTATAAGCTCCGATCAGCAGGGTATATTCCGGACGGGGCTGGAAGCGAAATCGGAGACCTGGCGTCGGCAGGGGAAAGGCGTTGCCGCCATTAGGCAGATCGACCGAGGGCAGTGTCGGCCAGCCGAAACCGCCATTGATGAACAGCATGGAATAATAGCTGATCATGAATTCATTATCGACAGATTGCTGACCAAGACGCAGAGAGAACAGCCCATCCCAAAGCGACTGATCCAGCCATAATTCATTGAGTCTGAAGCCGCGATCCGCTTCCAGTCCACTCGCAGTATTCAGATCTGACAGATTATCCAGCGTAATGCTGCGTCCATGGAAGTGAAACGCGCTGACGTTGAATTGAAGACCTGGAATACCGGCCAGTTTCTCGAGATTTGTAGTCAAAGCGATGGAAGTCAGACCATCATAGACAGCCCCCGTGTGCAAACCGCCGGTCAGATTGCCGAGAACCTCGCTCTGCTCCATCATCGAAATGTTGACACCTTTCTCATTGAGATAGGTGCGCATATGGAACGGATCACCGATCAGGTAATCACGATCCCATAGCGGTCCATCATAGGATTCGTTTTCCCCAAGCGGTGGCGCAACTGCCAATGGCATCTGCTGGTTGGCTTCAGGCGCGGCAAAAGTCGGGGGGGGGATCAGACTGAAACTGTCAGAAAGATCCCCGAAACCAAGAATAGACTGGGCATGGGACGGCGTAGAAAAGCCACACCAGATCGTGGCAGATAACACCGCTGACCGCCAGTTTAGAAAATGTGCCACATACGGTCTCATCATGAGCAGCCCGAAAACGTTTCGCCTGCTAGACGTTTTGTAACGCCTTGCCAATGAGAATAATTATTAAAAATTACTGACATTTTACCATCACCTGACGGGCTACCCTCCATCCTCATCATCCGCTAGGGTCCGCCTGCTTCAGGGTTGATGGATACGGTGATGACCTTCGGGATCGATTTGGGAACCACGCGGGACGGGACGACTGCCCGGCTTGATCTTGAAGAACTTCTGGCAACCCGTTTGCTGGTGCAGGGAAATTCCGGTTCCGGCAAATCGCATTTGCTGCGCCGTATGCTGGAACAAAGCGCAAACTGGGTGCAACAGGCGATTATCGATCCCGAAGGAGAGTTCGTTACCCTCGCTGAGTCCTATAACCATCTGATTATTCAGGCGGAAGGCCGCAGCGAAGCATGGCTGCAAAGAACGGCAGAACGGGTGAGGCAACACCGCGCTTCTGTCGTCCTGAGTCTGGAAGGGCTGGATGCCGATATACAGATGCGGGCTGCCGCGGCCTTTCTGGGAGGTCTGTTCGATGCCGACCGGGATCACTGGTTTCCCATGCTGGTGGTGGTCGATGAGGCCCAGCTTTTTGCTCCAGCGGCGGCAGGCGAAGTATCCGACGAAGCCCGCCGCGCCTCACTCGGGGCCATGACCAATCTGATGGCCCGGGGGCGGAAACGCGGTCTGGCCGGGGTCATCGCCACGCAGCGACTGGCCAAGCTGGCCAAAAACGTTGCAGCGGAAGCCTCCAATTTTCTGATGGGCCGCACTTTTCTGGATATCGACATGGCCCGTGCTGCCGATCTGCTGGGTCTGGAACGTCGTCAGGCGGAAATGTTCCGTGACCTTCAGCGTGGACAGTTCATTTCTCTGGGGCCAGCCCTGTCACGCCGTCCGGTGCAAATCCAGATTGGCAGTGTGCAGACGGGTGCCCGCGCTGCCCCGCCCGCTCTCACTCCGCTGCCCCCCGTTGCGGCGGAAGATGTACGGGATCTGGTTTTGTCAGGGCCGGAGCCGGAAGCAAGGCCCCTGCCGCCCCGTCGACCGACATCCCCTCCACCGCTGGATGTTGCCGAGCAGTTGGCCCGCTTCCAGCCAGCCCAGAATACTCTGCCGCTCCCTCTGACGGAGCAGGAGAAGGGGGAGCGTGATCGTAAGGTACGCGACATCCTGCGTGATATTCTGGACGATCCGGAGGCAGGGTTCAGGCCGCTCAGCGTGCTGTATCAGGATTTTCTGGTGCGTTGCCGTATTCATGCGATCACCGGGGATGCTCCAGCGCTACCCCAGTTCCGCGCCATGCTGGCAACTGCCCGTGCCGGGATAGATGCGGAAACCGAGGCGGGTGGCCCATGGCAATCAGCCGTGGAACGCAGCCTCATGCTGCCAGACGACATGCGCGGTGTTTTCCTGATGCTGGCGCGAGCCGCTCTGGAAACACTGCCCTGCCCCTCCGATGAGGAAATTGCCCGTGCCTACGGAACACGCTCGCTCGGACGGGCCAGACGGTTGCTGGGCTATATGGAGGAAAAGAACCTTCTGGTCATGCGTCATGATCGGTCCGGCCTGCGTATTCTCACAATGGTCGAACTCGGCTGGGAAACCGCCCCTGCCGCCGCATGAAAGGGGCTACATGAAAAGTTTCTCACGGCTCCGCCCCGTATAAAGCGAGGCGACCTGTTCCGCGTAACCATTATATAGCAGTGTCGGTACACGCTCATCGCTACCGATCAATCGTTCTGAAGCCTGGCTCCAGCGAGGATGCGACACATCGGGATTAACGTTGGCCCAGAACCCATATTCGCGCGGGCCGGTCTGCTCCCAGAAAGTTTTGGGACGTTGATCGGTAAAGCTGATGCTTGCCAGTGATTTGGCAGATTTGAAGCCGTATTTCCACGGTACTACCAGGCGCAATGGAGCACCATTCTGTGGCGATAGAGGCTTTCCGTACAGCCCTGTTGCAATGAAAGCGAGCGGATGGGTGGCCTCATCCATTGCCAGTCCTTCAGTATAGGGCCACGGGTACCATATCTGGGCCAGACCGGGCATCTGGTCCGGCTCCATTCTGGTTTTGAACACGACATAGCGTGCTCCGGAAAGCGGTTCTGCCAGTGCGATGAGATCGGCAAGCGGAAACCCCATCCATGGCACGGTCATGCTCCATGCCTCGACACAGCGATGGCGGTAGATACGTTCCTCCACCTTCATTTTGCCCAACAGATCTTCAAAGGCGATGGTGCGAGGTTTTCCTACCATGCCATCAATGGTCAAAGACCATGGATGCAGTTGCATGGCCTGGGCCGCACTCACAATGTCTTTGGTAGAACCGAATTCATAAAAATTGTTATAGCTGAGGACATCCTTCTCGGCCGAAAGTGGACGGCCCGCTGATGGAATATCGGTTTTCGAGGCGGGAGAAGATCCGGCAGCATAAGAAGGACCACCATACAGGGTGGTCGACAGCGCAGGTACCGCCAAACCCGCCCGTAAGAGAGAACGGCGGCTAAGACGATTTTTCTCTGGCGATACAGATGCTTCGGATATAGCCCAATCTGGTCGAACGGTGATGAACATGGGATCCCTTATCCTGTCCTGAACATGCTGTGTTGCTGATATGGTGCCGTTAAGCTTCTGAACAATCTTTGCAGTCATATTGACTGGGTGGAATTCAATGGACTCATACGATATGGCTATCCGTCGGTGGGCCGGTCGCATTGTTGTGATCGTTATGGCATTGATGACCTGCATCAACCTGTATCGGGCCTGGCAGGCTCACTAAACAGGTCGATCAATTCGCTCTTATTGCAAGAAACAATGCATTTATTGCATACTCCCTGACGCAGTAGCCTTTCAGGCCTGATTTGCCTGACGGCTTCCTTGTCCCGGAGTTATAGTGTGATGGCAGGTGGTCATAGGTCACTCGCAACCGACCTCGCCCTGATCGTCAGGCTGGAAGCTTCTACCGGAGAAGACCGAGTCACGATCGGGAGATTGCAACTGTTGCGTCTGCTGGCCCTGGCAGGTCTGGACAGAACAGAGGCGTTCTCGGCTCTCACCTCCGCCCGCACCCGCACCGTGCATATCTCGAAAGAACGGCTACATCCCGTACTGCTAATGGCACGCCGAAGAATCGAGGCATGCCAAAATGAACAAGCCAGCACAGATCAGACAGAATAAAATAGATATATGGTGAGCCCGGTGGGACTCGAACCCACGACCTACAGATTAAAAGTCCGTTGCTCTACCAGCTGAGCTACGGGCTCCCATAAAAGCAATGCGTGGCGCTTGGATGCCCCGCCATTGCGTGCCCGGCTAATTGGCCGAGACGCGGCTCCGGGTCAAGACCCTGAAGCCGATTTATCTTGCAAAACAAGGGGCATCCGCACCAGTCCGGGCGAATACCCCTTTTTTGCAGCACTATGACTCTGAAGAAAAAAGTTACTGCGGATCGCTGGCCAGACGCATCTTTACGATACGGTCGGGATTCTGGACCATGCCACTGCCACCGGAGCCGCGCTTGATCTTGTCGACGAATTCCATGCCCTGAATGACCTTGCCCCAGATGGTATACTGACCATCCAGGCTGGGGGCCGGAGCGAACATGATAAAGAACTGGCTGTTCGCGCTGTTAGGGTTCTGGGTCCGGGCCGCACCGACCGTGCCACGCAGGAAATGCGCGTCATCAGTAAATTCGGCAGGCAGATCAGGCAGCTTGCTGCCACCCGAACCGGTTCCGGTCGGGTCGCCGCCCTGCGCCATGAAGCCTTCGATTACACGATGGAAAGGGGTGTTGTCGTAGAAATGCTCGCGACACAGTTCCTTGACGCGTTCGACATGCTTCGGAGCCAGGTCTGGGCGTAGCTCGATGACGACGCGACCATAGGGCAGGTCGAGGTAAACCAGATTATTAGGGTCAGCCGCTTGGGCTTCGGTCTCGCTCATCGCGATCCCTCCGATCATTGCTGTTGTGGCTGCGGCGAGCAGAGTGCGTCGGCGCATGGTAGTATCCTCTCTGTCAGGTAAAGGGGCCTTGTTCAGACGGGCCTTTCCGGGTCAGGGACCGATGACGTCCTGACACGCGCAAGCGTACGCTGCAATGTCAGGGGAGGCACAAAGGTGGAAATATCACCCCCCAGCCGCGCGATTTCCTTCACGAAGCGGGAGGAGATGAATTGATGACGTTCACTCGCCATCAGAAACACTGTCTCGATATCCGGTGCCAGGCGATAATTAGTGCCCGCCATTTGTACCTCATAATCGAAATCCGACACCGCACGCAGACCGCGGACAATGATACTGGCACCATGCTGGCGGGCGAAGTCAATCAGGAGCGAGGAAAACGGCACCACCTCAATGATGGTTCCGGTTTTTCCCCCCAGCGTAACCGTTTCGGCACGAACCAGATCCACCCTTTCCTCCAGCGGAAAAACCGGATTTTTGCCGATATTGGCAGCCACCCCGATCACCAGACGGTCAAACATCCGGGCAGCACGGGTAATGACGTCCAGATGGCCGTTCGTCACCGGATCGAACGTACCGGGATAGACGCCGGTGCGCAGCATCTTGCCCTGTGTCGACTCAGTCATCTGAATCCGTCACCTGTCCATCAGGTGCTGCCGGAGCAACTGAATCGGCATCATCCCCATTATCATCGACAGACTCTGTCTCCAGCACCGGGAAAACACTGGTGACGACCTCATCCTTATCGACCCGAAACAGGGTAACGCCCATGGTAGAGCGTCCGGTAATCCGCACCTGATCGGCGGGAACACGAATCAAACGACCCGCGTCAGTGACCAGCATTACATCATCACCCGGCCTGACCGGGAAAGTTGCCGCGACGGCCCGACCATTGCGGGGAGCGAGATTGATATTGGCAATCCCCTGCCCACCACGGCCAGACACACGATAATCATAGGCGGAAGATCGCTTGCCGAAACCAGCAATGGTGACGGTGAGCAGGAATTCTTCGGCTTCTTCCAGCCCGGCGATCCGCTCCGGCGAAAGGGCTGTATCATCGACCGTGACCTCGGAATCATCCGCCTCCATGACCTCGGCATCGATCTGATCCTCTTCTCCAGCAGCACTGCGACGGCGGGCGGAGGCATAGCGCAGATAGGCTGCTCGCTCTTCCGGCGTTGCCTCCACATGCCGCAGCACGGACAGGCTGATGACCTCGTCTCCCTGCGCCAGTTTCATGCCGCGGACACCGGAGCTTTCGCGCCCGGCAAAAACGCGCAGCGTGTCCTCATTCGCCTGGAAACGGATGCAGCGGCCGAGGCGGGAGGCCAGCATAATGTCATCCCCCTCCCGACAGGTAGCGACGCCGATCAGGCGGTCACCTTCATCCAGCTTCATCGCAATCAGGCCGGAAGCCCGCACATTTTTGAAGTCGGAGAGGCGATTGCGCCGGATACCGCCGGAAGCAGTGGCGAACACCAGATGCAGCCCTTCCCACAGCGACTCATCCTGCGGCAGCGGAAGCACGGCGGTAATCCCGTCACTGCCCAGTTCCGGCAGCAGATTGACCAGCGCCCTGCCCTTGGCTGTCGGGCCGGCTTCGGGCAGGCGCCAGACTTTCTGGCGATACGCCTTGCCGCCGGAGGAGAAGAACAGCACCCATTGATGAGTGTGTGCGTTAAAGCTGCGGGTCACGATATCATCGCCACGCATGCTGGCAGCCGCACGGCCCCGTCCACCGCGATGCTGCTGACGGAACACATCCAGCGGCGTACGCTTGATGAAACCGTCTCGGGTGATGGTCACCACCATCTGACCCGGTTCGATCAGACTTTCATCATCCTGATCGGCAAGGCTGTCGTTGATTTCGCTGCGGCGTGGAGAGTTCAGCTCGGCCCGGATCACCGCCAGTTCTTCCCGCATGACTTCCATGCGGCGGATATGGCTGCCGATGATTTCCAGAAGCTCGCCAATACGGGCGGCGACTTCCTGCATCTCATTGTGGATCTTGTCGCGCTCAAGCCCGGTCAGGCGTTGCAGACGCAGTTCCAGAATGCCGCGGGCCTGCACTTCCGTCAGTCGCACTGTCTGCGCTTCGGTCAGCACATTGCCGCCATCATCGATCAGCGTGAGCAGCGGTGCCACATCGGCGGCCGGCCAATCGCGTTCCATCAAGGCGATACGGGCGCTGGTGCTGTCCGGACTCTGACGAATCAGGCGGATCACCTCGTCGATATTGGCCACAGCAATCGCCAGACCGACCAGCAGATGCGCGCGATCACGTGCCTTGTTCAGCTCAAACCTCGCCCGGCGAAGGATGACATCCTCGCGGAAACGAATGAATGTAGACAGCACATCCCGCAGCCCCATCAGGCGCGGTTGCCCGCCATCCAGGGCCAACATATTGATGCCATAGCTGATCTGCAGCTGGGTAAAGCGGAACAGATGGTTCAGCACCACATCCGGCGTGGCATCGCGCTTCAATTCGATCACCACACGCACGCCGGAGCGATCGCTTTCGTCACGGATATCGCTGATGCCCTCAATCTGCTTGGCACGCACCAGCTCGGCCATGCGCTCCTGCAGGGTGGCCTTGTTCACCTGATAGGGAATTTCGGAGATCACGATGGCCTGACGGCCGCCGCGCACTTCCTCGAAATCAGTGCGGGCGCGGACGGTGATACTGCCTTTCCCGGTCTCAAAAGCCGAGCGGATGCCGGAACGCCCGAGAATCAGGCCGCCTGTCGGAAAATCCGGACCGGGAATCACGGTCATCAATTCATCAAGAGTGATGTCCGGATTGTCGATCATTGCCAGAGTGGCGTCGATGACTTCAGTCGGGTTGTGAGTAGGGATCTTGGTCGCCATGCCGACCGCGATGCCATCCGCCCCGTTGACCAGAAGATTGGGATAGGAAGCGGGCAGAACGCGGGGTTCCATCTCGCTATCATCATAGTTCGGCTGGAAATCGACTGTATCGCGGTCAATATCGTTCAGCAGGAAGCTGGCGGAGCGGGCCAGACGCGCCTCGGTATAACGCGGCGCAGCAGCCGGATCGCCGTCCATGGAACCGAAATTGCCCTGACCATCAATCAGGGGCACCCGCAGGGAGAAAGGCTGAGCCAATCGCACCAGCGCATCATAAATCGCGGCATCACCGTGCGGATGGTATTTACCCATCACGTCACCATTGATGCGGGCGGATTTGCGATAGGGTTTATCCGCCGTATAGCCGCTTTCCTGCATCCCGTAGAGGATGCGCCGATGGACCGGCTTCAGACCATCCCGCGCATCGGGCAGCGCACGGCTGACAATGACGGACATTGCGTAATCGAGGTAGGAGCGGCTCATCTCCTCCTCAAGCGTGACCGGCATCAGCAGGGAGCCGCCGTTCGGATCGTCATCCGGCGGTGCAGACGGGGGATTGGTATGATCGCTCAATGCACTCTCACGAGATCAGTAGTAAACGGCGACACGGGTCAGGAACGATGACCCGTCCTTCCGATCCATACCATGCCTCCGTCATCCAACATAGACGGTTGCATCGGCAGACCTGAATGATGAAGGGGCGCAGCAAGGGCCCCTGCGTGGTGATATAATCTGATCAGAACGGAATTTCGTCGTCCAGATCGCCACCATGAGAAGGTTCCCATCCACTGCCACCGGATGCAGGGCGGCTGCTGCCACCACCAAATCCGCTGCCACCGCCGGATGGCGCACGCTGGGCGGGAGCGGACCGATAGCCACCGCCTTCACCAGCCCCTTCCCCGCCCGAACGGCTGTCCAGCATGGTGATTTCACCACGGAAGCGGCTGATCACGACCTCAGTGGTGTATTTTTCCTGTCCGGCCTGGTCGGTCCATTTTCTGGTCTGAAGCGCCCCTTCGACATAGACCTTGGTGCCCTTGCGCAGATAGCGTTCGGCGATATCCGCCAACCGGTCATTAAAGACCACCACACGATGCCATTCGGTGCGTTCTTTCCGCTCACCGGAAGCACGATCATTCCACGTTTCGCTGGTCGCGAGCGTAAAATTCACCACCTTGCCGCCATCCTGGGTATTGCGAACTTCGGGGTCGCGCCCGAGATTACCGATCAGAATGACCTTATTGACACTGCCAGCCATATATTTGTCCGCTTTTTTGCTCAGGCCGGACAGGCAAAAGGGCGTCCGGCAAGTGGATAACCTCTATAGCATGAGTGATTTACTGTTGCTATCCATGCGGAACTTTTCCAGAACATTTTCCTTGTCGTTGCTGTTTCTGCCCCCTCCTCTCGTGTCGGATTGATCGTATGGCCGGTTCCATTCGTGTGCGCGGTGCCCGCGAGCACAACCTGAAAAACGTCGATATTGATATTCCACGGGATAGCCTGACGGTTATCACCGGACTGTCCGGCTCCGGCAAATCATCACTGGCCTTCGATACGATCTATGCCGAAGGGCAGCGGCGTTACGTCGAAAGCCTGTCCGCCTATGCAAGACAGTTTCTGGAACTGGCGGGCAAGCCGGATGTGGACAGTATCGAGGGCCTTTCCCCCGCTATCTCGATCGAGCAGAAGACCACCAGCCGCAATCCCCGCTCTACGGTCGGTACGGTAACGGAAATCCACGATTATATGCGTCTTCTCTGGGCGCGCGCAGGCGTTCCCTACTCTCCCGCGACCGGGCTGCCGATCGAGGCCCAGACCATCAGCCAGATGGTGGACCGGGTGCTGGACATGCCATCGGGCACGAGGTTGTTGCTGCTGGCGCCGGTGGTGCGCGACCGCAAGGGAGAATACCGCAAGGAACTCGCCGAGTTGCAGCGGCGTGGCTTTACCCGCGTCAAGGTGGACGGGGAATTATACGATATTGGCGATGTCCCTGCCCTGAACCGAAAGCTCAAGCATACGCTGGAAGCAGTGGTGGATCGCGTAGTGGTCAAGGCGGGACTGCAGCAGCGGCTGGCCGACAGTTTCGAAACCGCGTTGGGGCTGTCTGACGGAATCGTCTACGCCGAAGATGCGACCAGCGGAGAACGCACGGTCTTTTCCTCCCGCTTTGCCTGCCCGGTCAGTGGCTTTACCATTGAGGAGATCGAGCCACGCCTGTTCAGCTTCAACTCCCCACACGGTGCCTGCCCGGCCTGTGACGGGCTGGGGGTCGAGAATTTCTTCGATCCCGATCTGGTCGTGCCGAATGAACGACTCAGCCTCAAGGAGGGTGCCATTGCGGCATGGTCCGGTGCGGCCAGCCCTTACTACGATCAAACGCTGATGGCTCTGGCTGCGCATTATCGCGTCGATCCACGTACCGCGTGGGAGGAACTGCCAGATATATGTCGCAACGGCATTCTATTCGGCACCGAAGAGGATGTTTCCATCACCTATAAGGACGGGGTGCGCAGCTATACGGTCAAACGGCCATTCGAAGGCGTCATCCGCAATCTGGAACGCCGTCTGCGCGAGACCGACAGCGTATGGGTGCGGGAGGAACTGTCGCGTTATCAGGCCGAAAAACCTTGCCATGTCTGTGATGGTGCCCGGCTCAAGCCGGAAGCTCTGGCCGTCAAGATCAATAGCAAGGACATTGCAGCGGCCTCGGATTTGTCGATCCGCGATGCGCTGCCCTGGTTCCAATCCGTGCTGGCCAGTCTGACCCCGCAACGAGCCGAGATCGCCCGCCGCATTCTGCGTGAAATCGAGGATCGGCTTCAGTTTCTGCTGGATGTCGGCCTAGATTATCTGACCCTTGCACGATCCTCCGCCACCCTGTCCGGGGGGGAGAGCCAACGCATCCGGCTGGCAAGCCAGATCGGCTCTGGCCTGACAGGGGTGCTCTATGTGCTCGACGAACCGTCCATCGGGTTGCACCAGCGTGATAATGACCGGCTGCTCGGCACGCTCCGGCGACTGAAATCACTCGGCAACACTGTGCTGGTGGTCGAGCATGACGAAGATGCGATACGCGCTGCCGACCATCTGATTGATATGGGGCCGGGCGCGGGCGTCAATGGGGGGCATGTGATCGCCTGCGGCACCCCGCAGGAGGTCGCGAAACATCCCGATAGTCTGACAGGCGCCTATCTGTCAGGCCGTGCCGCGATCGCCGTTCCCCAGCAGCGCCGTCCAATTCAGAAGAAACGAACACTGACCCTGGTGGGAGCAAAGGGCAATAACCTCAAAAATGTCACGGCGCATTTTCCATTGGGAACTTTTACCTGCGTCACCGGCGTATCCGGTGGCGGGAAATCGACGTTGGTGGTTGATACGCTCTACAAGCTGACCGCAAGGCGGTTGATGGGGGCGGCTCAGGTGCCTGCACCGTATGAGCGGATTGAAGGACTGGAACTGCTCGACAAGATCATCGACATTGACCAGTCCCCGATCGGACGCACGCCGCGTTCCAACCCGGCCACCTATACTGATCTGTTTGCCCCGATCCGGGAATGGTTCGCCGAACTGCCGGAAAGCCGGGCACGAGGCTACAAGGCGGGCCGATTCAGCTTCAATGTCAAAGGCGGTCGCTGTGAAGCCTGTCAGGGCGACGGGGTGCTGAAAATCGAGATGCACTTCCTGCCGGATATGTTCGTCACCTGCGATACCTGTAAAGGCAAACGGTACAACCGCGAAACGCTGGAAGTGAAATTCCGCGATAAATCCATTGCCGACGTGCTGGATATGTCGGTCGATGAGGCCGTGCCCTATTTCAGTGCCGCAAACCGTATCCATGACCGGTTGAAAATCCTGCAACAGGTCGGGTTGGGATATGTAAAGCTGGGTCAGCAGGCCACCACGCTTTCTGGCGGCGAGGCACAGCGTGTGAAATTGTCCAAGGAACTCGCCCGCCGTGCGACCGGGCGGACGCTGTATATCCTCGACGAACCCACCACCGGCCTGCATTTCGAGGATGTCCGCAAGCTGCTGGATGTGCTGCACACGCTGGTTGATCAGGGCAATACCGTCATCGTGATCGAACACAATCTGGAAGTCATCAAGACAGCGGACTGGATTCTGGATCTCGGTCCGGAAGGCGGGGATGGCGGCGGACGAATTGTGGCGGAAGGCACGCCTGAACAGATTGCGGCTTCTCCCGAAAGCCATACCGGGCGTTTTCTGGCTCCGCTTCTTGCTAAACCAACCGCGTCCCCACGCCGGATCAACCGCAAGCGGGCCGCTGAATAATACTTTAAATTTTTGTATTAAGTAAAATTTATCAAAGAACGTTTTTTATTTGTTGATTAATGAGTCGGATCGTGGTTTATTCACGATGCCGCTCGGGAAGATCGTCAGCCGGGCTGCCGGAGATGATGATGCATGTTTTGCTGGCCCTTCCCGGGTATTCGTTCCTTCCTCAAACTGCCTGCGGTCCCGGCCGCAGGCCATTTTCTTCCTGTGCGTTTCGAATGTGCTGTTGTGACCGCTGAGCAGCCGGTTCCTGCAAAAGCCAATCTTTGAGACATTATGGAAGAAAAACGGGTTTCCCCCCCGTGAGGAGAAAACGATGCTGCAATCTCATGTGATTGAGGTCGATGGTGCTTTTCTGGGCGCGGCGGTCCGCAATGAAAGCGGTTTCCGTTTCGTTGCCATCGATCTGCGCGTTGAGCAACTGGATGGCAGCGTATGGCCGACTTTGGCCGATGCGAAGCGTCTGGCAAGCCAGCTTTACCGTCATGGACGCCTGCTGAACGCTCCTGCCGTCAGACAATAACCAAGGCTTTTACCATTGACGTCGGTATTAACCGGCTACGGAAAATTCCGTAGCCGGTTTTGCTATGCCCGGTCCTGGCTTTCAGCCGGGGATGCGATCATCGCTGTTGACGCCAAGCTGTTTCAGCTTGCGATGGAGTGCGCTGCGCTCCATGCCGACAAATCCGGCCGTGCGGCTGATATTGCCGCCGAACCGCAGAAGCTGGGCCTGTAGATACTGGGTTTCGAACAGATCACGGGCCTCTCTCAGCGGCAGGGCCATGACATCCGCGCCGCTATCAACATGCAGCAACGCAGGTGCATTTGAGCTGATCTCAGGTGGCAGCATATCCGCCCTTATCGGATCGCTGGCTGACCCGGGTGCCATGATGACCAGCCAGTCCATGACATTGCGCAGCTGGCGGACATTGCCCGGCCAGTCATAAGCCTGCAACGCAGTGAGTGTGTCGGTGGACAGATCGCGCAGCGGCATGCCGGACGAGGATGCGGAACGCGCCAGAAAATGCCGGGCCAGAGCAGGAATATCCTCCCGCCGCTCCTTTAGCGGGGGAACCCGCAAAGGTACGACCGCAAGCCGATAATAGAAATCCTCCCGGAACCGCCCCAGTGCAATCTCGGCCTGCAAATCGCGATTAGTGGTGGCGATCACGCGCACATCCACCTTCACCCGGGCGGAGCCGCCCAGACGCTCGAATGTCTGATCCTGAAGTGCGCGGACAATCTTGCCCTGCGTTTCCAGGGGCATGTCGCTGACTTCATCCAGCAGCAGCGTCCCGCCATGAGCACGTTCCAGCACACCGGCGCGTCTCGGTGTCTCTGCGTTCGCTTCAACCCCAAACAGTTCCTCCTCAAAACGAGCGGGATTCAGGGTGGCGCAATTCAGTGCGACAAATGGCCCCTCCGAACGTCGGGAACGGCTGTGCAACAGGCGGGCAACGATTTCCTTACCGCTGCCAGCGGGACCGGTGATCAATACGCGAGAGCCGGTCGGAGCGACTTTTTCAACGCTGTTGCGAATGCCATTGATGACGTTGCTGTCACCGATCAGATCGCTTTCAGGCCCGGCACGGAGCCGTAGCTCCGCATTTTCCCGTGCCAGACGGGCCGCATTCAGTGCATGGCGCACGACCAGCAGCAAACGGTCTGAATTGAAGGGCTTTTCTATAAAATCGTACGCTCCGGCATGGATCGCATTGACAGCGGTTTCGATATTACCGTGCCCCGAGATCATGACGACTGGTACATGCGGTTCTTCCGCATGCAGCACCTGAAGAATGCCCAGCCCGTCCAAACGTGATCCTTGCAGCCAGACATCCAGCAGCACCATGGATGGACGACGGGCACGGAAAGCCGCGATAGCGGAGTCGGAATCGGCTGCCTGACGGGTTTCATATCCTTCATCACGCAGAATGCCGTCGATCAGCAGACGGATATCCGGTTCGTCATCAACGATCAGGATTTCGTGCACCATGCTAACCTTTCATTCTCTCCGTCTTCAGAGCCTTGCGGACTCCAGCTTTATACAGCCGTGATTCCATCAGGATTTGAAGCATTGTTCTGCAATGGAAGGAACAGTGACGCCACTGTTCCATGTCCATCCTCATTGTCTGCCAGCACAACCCGGCCACCATGGTCTTCCATGATTTTTTTGACGATAGCGAGACCAAGTCCGGTCCCTTTGGGTTTATGCGTGACGTATGGCTCTGTCAGACGTGCCCTGTCGACATCAGGCAGTCCGACACCGTTATCAATGACGGAGAGCCGTATTTCTTCGCCCTCGATTGCCACACGAAGCACAATACAGCCATCCTGCTGGTGGGGCGTTTCCAGAGCATTGGCCCCAACGCTGCCGCCATTGCCGAAACGGGCGACAACCGCATCAGCAGCGTTCTGAAGCAGATTCGTCAGTGCCTGCCCCAGCAGCCGGCGGTCACACAGGGCTGAAGGCCCCCGTTCCGGGATATCAGTCGTCCATCCGAGTTCAGGACGGGCGCTGCGTTGCAAAATCAACGCATCACGGGCAACGCGGCCGACATCCTCCAGCTTGATCACCGGCTGCGGCATACGGGCAAAAGCGGAAAATTCGTCCACCATGCGGCCTATGTCACCTACATGACGGACAATCGTATCAACACATTGTGTGAACGTCTCGGGATCAGAGCTGATCTCTCTGGCAAAGCGACGTTTCAACCGTTCCGCCGCCAGCTGAATGGGCGTCAGGGGATTTTTGATCTCATGCGCAATCCGGCGTGCTACATCTGCCCATGCGGCTTTCCGTTGGGCGGATTGAAGCTCGGTGATGTCATCGAAGGTAACAACAAAGCCAGGTGCATCCACGGGAGACGCTTCTCCGCTCCTATTATCTGAAATGTGCCGCTCTGCACCGATCCGCGCCAACAGAGTTCTGCGTCCGCTGGAACGGGTCAGATGAATTTCCGCCACCTGAGCACGGTCCGGCTGCTGACGGGCTGCCTCGATCAAAGGAGAAAATTCCTGTGCAATCTCGGCAAGCTCTGAGCCGACTGCGGACATAAGATCCTGACCAAGCAATTCTCCGGCCGCCCGGTTGGGCAGTTCTATCAGACCTGACGCATTCAATCCCACCACGCCGGCGGAAACACCTGACAACACGGCCTCGGTAAATCGGCGTCTCTCGTCGATCTGGGCGTAGGCGTTGAACAGCTCCGCCCGCTGGGAGGAAAGCTGGCCGGTCATCCGGTTAAAGGCCCGGCTCAATCCGGCAATTTCATCGCCCGTAGCGGCTTCGGGGACACGTACTGACAGATCACCGGCCCTGACCCGCTCTGCCGCAAGAATCAGGCGTCCAATCGGGCGGGCAATCTGGTTGGCGAGAACCAGACCGATCAGCACAGCCGCAGACAGGACCAGCAGCGCAACCAGTGCAAAAATCAGCACGAAGGTAATCTGTAGGCCGGATCGATTCTGATCCAGCCTTTCATATTCGGCCACTGCTTCTTCCACATGATGCATGTGATCGAGAATGGCGGGATCCACCGGACGACCGATCACAAGCATCAGAGGCGGTGTTGAATTGAGCTGCACGACCGCCCGCACGGCTGTTCCGTTTTCCGCGCTCAACACGGCCACATCCCCGGTACGGGCCATGTCAATGGCCCAGCTGGGGGGAATCTCCGTCGCCAGACCGGCGACCAGACCGGCAGAGGCAATGACCTGCTTTGTCACCGGTTCGAACACGACGGCTTCAGTCAGGCCGCGGAGCACAGTCTGCTGATCCAACGTACGGAAAAACGCATTGGGATCGGTCACCGAGATTTTGCCGGCCTGAGAAAGATCATTGGCCATGCCGGAGGCATCACCACGGATATTATTGCGGTGTTCGTCAAGATAACCCCTTGCCGTCTCCAGACTTTCTTCCAGCGCGGTGCGGACACGATCGTTGAACCAGGACTGAATGCCGAAATTGAAAAACGAAGTGGCAAATCCGGCCACCAGAATACTGGGCACCACGGCGACAACGCTGAAGAGCAGTACCAATCTTACATGCAACCGCGATCCGGCCGATCCACGCCGCCGTTCCGTCCAGACACGGGTCAGACGCCCGGCCAGCACCGCACCAAGCAGCAGCAGCACGATCACATTGGCCAGCACCAGACCGAAGACGAGATTGGGGCGCCCGCTCAATGGAATGCCGCCTGCCAGAACTGCAAACGTACCAATGCCAAGGGCCAGTGCGCTGATAGCCAGCACAAGCGTCACCAAACGGCCCAGCATCACATTGGAGAGGCGGCGCAGCATGTTGCCAAGGCGGCGTGTCGAGCGGGCGGGCGGATTTGTTGCGCGACCGGAACTTGAAGATGTATGGATCATGGCCGCGCTCCGTGATGGAGAGCCTTGCTGGTGATATGCCGGGCCGGTTTCAGGCGATCCCCCTGACCACGGGAATATCCAGATCGCGGATTTTCTTCCGCAGTGTATTGCGATTCAACCCCAGCATCGCCGCAGCCTTGATCTGGTTTCCACGTGTTGCCGCCAGCGTCATCTGAATCAGTGGACGCTCCACCTCTGCCAGAACACGATCATAAATATCTGACGGGGCAAGCCCATCATGATGGGCTGCGAGGAAAGTCCTGATATGACGCTCGACAGCCTGTGACAACGGCTCGTGGGAGGCATTGCCGCCGGAGCGGTCCTCTCCTGCCGAACCGGCTTCAACGCCGTGCCAACCACTGTCATTCTGTGTGATATCGTGCAATTCCGCATCAACCACGCTGGCCGAGATCACTTCCTGCGGACACAGAGCCGCCAGACGGCGCATCAGGTTTTCCAGTTCACGCACATTGCCTGGCCAGCGATGGGCGCGCAGGGCCTCGATCGCACCCTGATCGAGGCTTTTTGCGGGAAGGCCGGATTCGCGTGCACGATCCAGAAAATGACGGGCCAGCAGGGCAATATCCTCGACTCTCTCCCGCAGCGCAGGCAAACGGATGGGCACGACGTTCAGACGATAAAACAGATCCTCGCGGAACAGGCCCTGACGGATCGCCTGCCGTAAATCTCTGTGCGTGGCTGCGACAATCCGTACATTGGCCCGGATAGGTTGCCGACCACCGACAGCTGTGAACTCGCCTTCCTGCAACACGCGCAGCAAACGTGTCTGCGCTTCCGGTGGCATGTCACCGATTTCATCAAGAAACAACGTGCCGCCATTCGCCTGCTCGAACCGACCCTGACCACGCCCGACCGCACCGGTAAAGGCGCCACGTTCATGACCAAATAATTCACTTTCGATCAGCTCACGCGGAATGGCCGCCATGTTGATGGCCACGAAAGGACCATTACGGCGCTTGCCATAATCATGCAGCGCACGTGCCACCAGCTCCTTGCCAGTGCCGCTTTCACCATTGATCATCACGGTGAGATCAGCCGTCGTCAGGCGTGCAATGGTGCGGTATATTTCCTGCATTGCCGGAGAGCGTCCGATCAGCGGCAGTCGCTCATCCTGATCGGCCGGCTCTCTGACGGGTACTTCCGGTTGTGGAGGCGTTGCTTCCAGCGCACGTCCTACCACTGACAGCAATTCTTTCAGATCAAACGGTTTCGGCAGATATTCAAACGCCCCTTGCTGGGTGGCCTTCACCGCTGTGCTGAGTGTGGATTGTGCGCTCATCACCACGACACGAAGATCAGGACGGATCCGTTTAATCCGCGGGATCAGATCAAGCCCGTTCTCATCCGGCATTACCACATCGGTGATGACCAGATCACCCTCCCCATCTTCCACCCAGCGCCACAGCGTAGATGCGGTGGAAGTGCTGCGCACCTGATAGCCGGAGCGCCCCAGCGCCTGAGTCAGCACCGTGCGGATCGAGCGATCATCATCTGCAATCAGGATTGTGGGAGTAGACATCAGGATGCTTTCCACGCACGGGTCAAAGCGAAAGACAGTTCAGCAACAGCAGAGCCGTAAAGCCAGTCAGTCGCCATGGTATGATTCCTCGACCAGCATCGGCATATGCAGGCTGAATTCGGTACGACCTGGCCTGCTATCGACTTCGATCAAACCGCCGTGATCGCCGATCACCTTTGCAACAAGGGCCAGTCCGAGGCCACTCCCTGTCACCTTGGATGTCACAAAAGGATCGAACAGATGATGGGTCATATCTTCCGTGATCCCCGGTCCATTATCGCGGACAGAAATAATCAGTGGCAGATGGGTTTTTCTGGTCGATCCCGGCACGGCCATACGGACTCCATGGCGATAGGAGGTGGAGAGAACGATTTCTCCGCTGGACATGCCGCTATCGTTGATGGCCTCGGACGCGTTCTTCACCAGATTGAGCAAAACCTGAATCAGCTGATCCCGATTGCCGAAAACCGGTGGCAGCGATGGATCATAGTGCTCCACGAAACGAATGCCGGAGGCGAAGCCGGTCTGTGCCAGACGGCGCACATGCTCCAGTACGCGATGGATGTTCACGGCTCCGCGCTGGATGGGTTTTTCGCCAAATGCCTCCATCCGGTCGACCAGAGCGCGGATACGATCCGCTTCTTCCCTGATCAGTACAGTCAGTTCCTTGTCGGCTTCCGTCACGGATGATTCCAGAAGCTGTGCGGCCCCACGAATACCGGATAACGGGTTTTTGACCTCATGCGCCAGAATGGCGGCCATGCCGGTCACACTGCGGGCCGCATTGCGGAAGGCAAGCTGGCGGTCCAGATGACGGGCTGCCGAGGAATCCTGCATGGTCAGCATGATGCAGCCGGGATATTCAGCCAACGGTGTTCCCTGCACCGCAATGCCTTCCCGCTGAAAGCGCGGACCTTCCAGAGACATATCGTGATCGGCAAACGTGGCCCCCACACGCCGCACCTGATCAATCAGGACAAAAACCGGGCTGTCTTGTGCCACCACATCTGCAAGGGTCAGGTTCAGCAATTGATGCACGGACAGGCCCAGAAACTGCTCCGCTGCATGATTGGCGTAGATAATCCGATTTGTATTTGTCAGAATCAGCAACGGCATCGGCAGAATGCCCGGCAGCGAGGCCGGATCAATCATCGGAACAGGGTCCTGACCCGTTTCAGAGGCAACCCTTGCCGTCAGGCGATTATCAACGGCTTTATCATTTCTCTGCTCAATGCCTGCCATCATTACTCAGCCGCTTCACGATGAGCAGGTGATACGGCTTCTGCCTCGATCAGTGGATCGAAAAACGTGTCGATCAGGGCCAGAACCTGTGATGGATCAGCCAGGCGATTGACCGTAGCACGAAAAGCCGCCGATCCATGCAGGCCGGTCGTGTACCATGACACATGCTTGCGTGCCAGCCGCATACCGGCATCTGTACCGAAGCAACGCAACATCGCATCATAATGATTCAGCAGAATCTGCTTGCGCTCGCTCAACGGGGGTTCAGGTATATGAACTCCATCCCGCAGATAGGCCGCCACCTGACGGGGAAACCAGGGTCGGCCATAGCAGCCACGCCCGACCATCACTCCGTCGGCGCCCGATATGGCCCGTGCCTCGGCTGCCTGCTCAACCGTCTGGATATCTCCGTTAACGATCACCGGAAGAGAGGTCGCCTGCTTCACCCGCGCCACAAAGGCCCAGTCAGCCTTACCCTCATAAAACTGCTGGCGGGTGCGCCCATGCACGGTGATCATCCGGATCCCCGATGCCTCGGCAATTTTCGCCAGTGCAGGCGCATTCAGGCTCTGGTGATCCCAGCCCATCCGCATTTTCAGCGTGACCGGAACAGAGACAGCCTTCACGGTCGCTTCAAGGATTTTCGCAGCCGTGACCTCATCACGCATCAACGCGGAACCAGCGGATTGTCCGACCGCCACTTTCTTGACCGGGCAGCCGAAATTGATATCGATCAGCTCCGCCCCTTTATCGATGGCGATCCTTGCGGCTTCTGCCATCGCCTCCGGATCGCATCCGGCCAGCTGCAAGGCGTTCGGGCTGCCCGGCGAAGGCGGACCAGCAGGCTCCGCCATACGCAACGTGGTTTTGTTCTCCCGCACCATGGCCCAGGAGGCGATCATTTCGGACACCACCATCCCGGTTCCCATCTCCCGCGCCAGCATGCGGAAAGGCAGATCGGTTACGCCTGACATCGGTGCCAGAATGACGGGGGTTTCGATCGTCACGCCCCCACCGAGCGCAATAGCAGGGAGTGCCCCGCCATGCCCGCTCATATGGCTTTCGCTGCCGTTCCCGGTCTCCGGAAGCGAGGAGTTAACGTCTATATTGCCCATGATTTGGGCAAAATAACCTTCATGCCACCGTATTGCAATCCGTCTTGCCGCAATAGAAAGCCTGACACGCTTCCCTTTTTACAATCTGGGCAGGAATAGATCAGGAGACCACCCGCATCCGACCGGGATTGAACAGAGCATGAGGATCGAACGCTTCCCGCACCCCTGCACCGAGACGTGCCAGAGCAGCCGATTCCGGCGGGATAACGTCAACCGCCTGCCGCATGGCATCCGGAGCGCGCATCAAGGTCCAGCTCCCTTTAACCGAGGCCACAGCTCGCGTCAGGGCATGATGTGTTTCCGTATTGGCCGGAGCCGATACCCAGACCAGACCTCCACCCCAATCCATCTGCACCGCTCCCCCGCTCTGCTGTGCCGTGCTGACGATAGCCGGCCCGACGGAAGGGGCCACGCTGACCCGCCAGATGGCATCCGTGGGAGCATGGGTCAGAAAGCGGACATCCCGCACATCGCGCCACAAAGTCACACTCTCCTTATGGCCGAGCAGATGGCCACCCAGCATCGCCTGTAACTTTTCCAGCCGATAATGGGCGCTGGGGGCGAAAGCCTCGATCCGCAACAGGGCTGCCGGGCCGCAGGCAGCATCCAGATGCGCTACCCAGGCCGCCCCGGTGACACCGAAAGGTGAGCCTAGCCCGGCCGACAACAGACGCACCGCCTGTTCGGGTGAAGGACAGGGCAGAACCAGTGTCCCCACCGTTTCGTCAGCCGGTAGAACCTTCAGGGTAATCTCGGTCAGTATCGCCAACGTGCCGAAACTGCCGGTCAACAGTTTGCTGAAATCAAGCCCGGTGACATTTTTCAGCACGCGCCCACCGGAGTGGATCAGCTCCCCGCGCCCGTTCACGGCCCGCACCCCCAGAACATGATCCCGGAAGGAGCCATATTGAATGCGTCTCGGCCCTGCCAGATTGGTGGCAACCAGACCACCCAAAGTCTGAGGGAGGGTCTGCGCCTCCCCGCTACACAGCATATGTCGCAGATCAGGCGGTTCGGCGATCAGAATCTGACGATGTTCTGCCAGCGCCGCTTCCAATACATCAATCGGTGTACCGGGCCGTGCGGAAATGATCATCTCATTCGGGGAATACAGCGTGATCCCTGCCAGATGACGGGTGGACAGGACACGATCAGCCCGGACCGGACGCAGCATGGCGGCTTTGGTCGCATTGCCTTCGATACAGAGCGTTTCCCGTCTGGCAACAGCAGCCTGAACGGTATCGACAACGCCTTGCTCACTGTCAGGAGCATCCTGCGTATGAAAACCGCTCATGCTGCTTCCACAGCCTTGGCACCCGGCTTCATGGCAGGCAGCAAAGGAAACACCTTGGCCGGATTCAGCAACCAATCCGGATCGAACACTGATTTGACCATACGCTGCTGGGTCAGTTCGATCTCGTTGAACTGCACCGGCATCAGATCACGCTTTTCGACCCCGACCCCGTGTTCTCCGGTCAGGCAGCCACCGACCTCGACACAGAGACAGAGAATATCCGCCCCCAGCGCCTCCGCTTTTCTGACGCTTTCCGGATCGTTCGCATCATACAGGATCAGAGGATGCAGATTGCCGTCTCCGGCATGGAAAATATTGGCGACCCCCAGACCATAGGATTCGCTCATCTCACGGATACGTTGCAGGGTGTAGGGAAGCTGACTGGTCGGAATTGTTCCATCCATGCACAAATAATCCGGGCTGATGCGTCCGATGGCTCCGAACGCGCCTTTCCGCCCCTTCCAGATCGCCACGCTTTCTTCCATCGAGGCCGAAACGCGCAGGCTGACCGGATCAAAGCGCTGACAGATCTGTTCGATCATGCCCAGCAGGTGATCCTGTTCCTGCAGCGCGCCCTCGACCTCGATGATCAGCAAGGCCTCTGCATTCAAAGGGTAGCCGGCTTTCGCGAAAGCTTCCGCGGCATGGATCGCTGGCCGGTCCATGAATTCAAGGGCCACCGGAATAATGCCCGAGCTGATGATGGCATCGACGCATTGCCCTGCAACCTCATTGGAGGCAAACGCCGCCAACATGGCCCGCGCGCCTTCCGGGCTATGGAGAATCCGCACCGTGACTTCGGTAACGATCACCAGTTGGCCCTCACTGCCGGTCAGAAGCCCCAGCCAGTCATAGCCAGCCGCATCCGGGTAATTACCGCCAATCTCTATAATGTCCCCATTGATGGTCACAGCGCGGAGCCCGAGCAGGTTATTGGCTGTCACCCCGTATTTCAGGCAATGTGCTCCGCCTGAGTTCATATTCACATTGCCGCCGATCATGCAGGCCAACTGGCTCGACGGATCGGGAGCGTAGAAAAAACCTGCCCCCTGCACGGCCTGCGTGATGGCGATATTGGTGACACCCGCCTGTACCACCGCATACCGATCCTCATAGTTGATCTCGACAATACGGTTCATCCGCATCATCCCGATCACAACCGAGTCACTGAGGGGCAACGCACCTCCCGCCAGACTTGTCCCGGCGCCACGAGGGATCACCCGAACGCCATGCTGGTGGCAGAAAGCCAGGACAGATGCTACTTCCTCAGTCGTTCCGGGCAGGACCACAACCATCGGAGCCTGACGGTATGCGGTCAGGGCATCGGTCTCATACGGCTTCAGACGCAACGGATCAGCGATCACCGCATCATCAGGCAGCAAGTGTCTCAGACCGGCCACGATGATATCGCGCTTCGCCAGAACATCCGCTTTCGGTTCGGGTAATTCGATCATCGTACCCCCTTATCCTGCCGCCGCTTGCTTCAACGGGAGACAGTTACTGGAACCGTCCGCCCCGCTCCAGAACCTCGATCAGATACCCGTCAGGGTCTTTGATAAAAAAGAACTTCCCGACCAGACGATCATGAAGACGAAGCTCCTTGACCTGCAAAGGCTCAAGACCTGCCTTGCTCATCCGCTCGTACTCGGCCTGCACATCAGGAACGGAAACAGCCAGATGTCCATAGCCATTGCCGAGATCATAGGCTTCTTCACGCCCATGATTAACGGTGAGCTCAAGTTCAAAGCCGCTTTCCGGATTGCTCAGATAGATCAGGGTAAAGCTGTCGAAACCCAGCCTGTCGACGACTTCCAGTCCGAAAGCGGTGCGATAGAATGCCAGCGAGCGCTCTTCATTCAGAACCCGGATCATGGAATGGATCATTTTGGCCATGAGTGCCTCCGCGCTTGATAGATCATAGTGGAAAAGCCGGAGATAAGGTGATTTCTCACCCTATGCTCCGGCTTTCCAGATAGTCGATATTCACGTCGACGCCATCAGAAGCGCCGCCCGTAATCAGCCCTGACGGGCCTTCATACGGGGGTTCTTCTTGTTGATGACGTAAACCCGACCGTGGCGGCGCACGACGCGGCAATTCTTGTCGCGCACCTTGGCCGACTTCAGGCTGTTACGAATCTTCATGATCCAAGCTTTCGGGTCATCTAACAATATGGAGGCCGCTGGGTAAGGCCCCGACATGGTTCTGTCAAGAACAAAGCAGGATTCGCCGAGATATTTTGGCGGTTGACGCAATCACGCCCTGCCCTGATACGCCTTTATATCATGGCACATCGTATCGACAGCACCCAATCCGCCTTTTTGATCGCCTGCTTCGCCGTCACCGGCCTGACCGGACTGATGGCCACTTATGCCCTTCCTGTCCCTTTTGAGGCGGCGGTGGAGAAGGAAACAGTGCTGGAGCATGCCGCAGCCGGGCTGACCTCTGACAATCAGGCGCTGACAGAGCAGATCCTGCACGATTCCACTCTTCGCTCCATACTGGGTAAAAAGGCGGATAGCATCATGAGCGCGCCTCCCCAGCACGCCGCAAAGGCCCTGCTGCAGGAACGGGATGCGATACGCAGCCACGCGCTGGGTGAAACGCAGGCAGTCGCACGGCGGATGCGGCTGCTGGTTATTGTCGCCACAGCCGCCGCCGCCTTATTCGGGATTATCCTCAGTGGCCTGAGGAGCCGACAGGACTGACGATTCTTGCGGCATCCGGTGCTTTTTCGGAATCGCTGCGGGTAAGGGCTTCCCGCCGCATTCCAAGCGCATGGCACAGCCCGATGGTACCACCTTTGACAATGGGCAGCAGCGCCAGCGTCATAATGACCATCACCGGCAGCCAGATTGCAAACTGTACCCACATAGCGGGCTCATAACGGTAGTCAGACCAGATGAATGCCGGAATGACGATATGGCCGACGATAAACAGGGTTATATAGGGGGGCAGGTCATCGGCGGGATAGGCTCCATTCTCGGTGCCGCAAACGCTGCAACGCGGCTCAATGGCCAGATAGCCTTTGCGTAAATGTGTTTCGCCGCAGCCGGGACATTTATTGCGCATCCCCCGCCACACCGCCTGCAGCATATACGAGCTGCTCATGAAGCCCTCTCCTCGATTCTGTTCTCACAGCACTAGGGCGGCCTGAGCGATCATTCAAGCATAACACAAGGGTTGGAACAGAATTGCCTGTATGATGCCAGCCTCAAGGGACATGAAAAGATCATTTTTCACCCTCAGGACCAGTTGCACAATTGACGCCCCCTCTCCCACGCTCTAGAAGCACCCCAGCAAACGCCGTGTGCCGGAGAAAATCCAGCAGACGCCCGGCGGAGGGGTGGCCGAGAGGCTGAAGGCGGCGGTTTGCTAAACCGTTATAGGATGTCAAGTCCTATCGTGGGTTCGAATCCCATCCCCTCCGCCATTCTTCCTTCCATACCCATTTGATCCAGTTCAGGGTCCATGTCGCATGCGCAGGCTCTCCAAGCGCATTCCGGCTATTCTCATGTGCCATCCTGATGCAGAAGCTCCGGCAACATCTGCGCCACGAGCGCACTGTAAAGCTGGGTTTGCTGATTGGCCTGAATGTACTGGGGATCTATTTTTTCCACATAGGATTTGGTCCGCACTGATGCATACCAATGAACAACGATGGTTTGCGGCATCAGTGCCTTCCTGAAGGCATCCGGCGCATGGCGGCAGAGCCGAAACCAGTGTTCGGAGATTTCCGGGGCAAGAGGATAAAAATATTCCGGATCATGGACGACAAGATCCGGAATAAGCCCTTGGCCGATCAGCTCCTGCAATAAATCAGGCCCCAACGCATTGGGCTTTACCTGTTTGTCAGCAGACATTGCGACCATATGCCGCAAATAAATCTCAAACAAAGGCGCTTTCGGCGCGCCACCCATGATGGCACCGTTGATGCCTCGGAAATAGGCCTTCTCAACATAACGGTAAAATCGCCAACCTTCAGGTAGCACTCTCATGGCTTTGCGCATTACGTCCAAAGCCAGCGCCCACCCCCATACAAATGGGGATCGGGACGATTTGACCCAATAAGGCCAGACGATCCTTTCAACGCCAATGAACTGCTGTAATTGAAACAGTGATGAAAATGGCGCGATTGTTACGGTATCGACATCTAAATAGATGCCACCATCACGATATAAAATCGCCGCCCGTAATATGTCCGACAAAATAGCAGGACTGGAAACACGGCTATATATAACCCACAATTTATCATCCAGGCCCAACTCCGCACCGACTGACTGCAATAAAGCCTGCGGGTCGATCCGGGATACGCGGATGGATGACACGGCCCGCAATGCGTCAAGCACCTGACTGCTTTCCAGCTCATCAGTGTGGTGCAGGATGACTTCATCCGCCTCACCGTGAGCGGCAGCGGACAGCAGAGCAATGCCATAAGCCCATGGCAACCTTGATCCTATCCAGCAGAAATGGAGCGATTTGGGCGTAGACATGGCAGAGCCGGAAACATCCATTCCCTGCATTCCTGAATGGTTCACGTGTTTTTATGCAGGCTGATGGCCGGTTCCTGGCTGAACTTCATCCAGAAACAACCGCATACCGGGAACGGCGATTTCAATTCCGTGCTCTTCCAGTACGTTCTTGACGATCTCATTATAGGCTCGGCCAATGATCCACTGCTCGCCGGGCAGCGTCTTGATGCGGGCGCGGATGCTGATGATCGCCGGAGAAAGGTCGATCACACCCTGCATATCGAGTGTTCCAATGATGGAACCGGCATGTTCAGTCTGCATCAACCGGTCAAATGCCTCGAACATGGCCGCCTTGGTATCCGGGATGCTGGCGCGGTGACCAACGCGCACCACGGCCGCATGCATGGAGAAGATACGATTGTGATTTGAAACACGATCAACCGATGAAAACGGAATCAGATGGTAAATACCGTCCACGCTGCGAATAGCGACCGATCGGATCGTCAATTTTTCAACCGTACCCTGGATACCCGCGGCTTCTACCACATCGCCCTCGTTCATGGCATTTTCGAACTGGATGAACATGCCGTTGATGATGTCCTGCACCAGCTTCTGGGAGCCAAAACCGATAGCCAGGCCGAATACCCCCGCACCAGCCAGCAAGGGTGCAGTATTGACGCCCAGCTGTGACAGGATCGCCAGCACGACGATAACCGCCATGGTGATGGAAAACGCGTTCCTGAACAGAGAGAGCAGGGTTCGCTCGCGGGAGGAAATGCCGTGCTCCTCCCCCTGCAACAGCCGTTTCTCGATCCAGGAGATCACAAGCAGATAAATCGCTGCGCTGCATCCCAGAACGATCAGCACCGATATCCCGGCCGACAGCGTAAATTTTCCGGCGTCGGTCTGCAACCAGCCGACGACATCGACCACCGCCCAGACCTGCAATAGCCCCAGCACGGTCACCACGAACACCGTGAGTCGCAAAATGCGACGCAGCGGATTGATCAGTCTTCGCAGCCAGATATTCAATAACGGGATCGCGCGTTTCAGCCGGTCTGCAACAGGGACGTCGTTGTGTAACAGGGCCAGCCTGCTCAAGGCGAAGCCGCCCACCAGCAGAATGACAACGGAATATATCGAGGCCCGCAGCACGAAAGGCAGCAGCCACGGCATGCTCAGCCAGCATATGAACAGCGCCGTCAACCACAGCGTCACAACCGCATGCCAGATTGCCGCAATAACGGCACCGAGCTTGGCAAAGATATCAGATGCACTCTCCAGAGAGCCATGATTGGTCAGTCTGGTCAGGGCAATACGGCCCTCCCGGCGCTGTATTATGCAGAACCAGATGGCTACGATCAGCGCGGACAGAACCGTCAGCGTTTCCAGCGCCCGACCGCCATCAATGGAGACCGTTTCCATCAGGGGAATGACCATCAGGAAACTGTAACCAAACACCGACGCCGACCATGCCAGCCAGCTGTACCAGAGTCTGGCCCTGTGATTGGCTTCAGAAAGCGTGCCCATTTTCAGGAAGCGTAAATGCGGCAGCCGCGGTGTAAAAATTGCCCGTAAAGCCACCCTGAAGGATTCAACCAGCAGAAAGGAGCGCAGGAACATCTCCTGTCCGGCAGTGACGTTAGCCCCGTCTTCAATCAGCAGCGCCAGTTCCTCTCCGGCCAGCCACGCGATGACCACAGTTCCGACATCAAGCAGCACAATCGTCAGCAGTCGCAGTACTTTGCCTGCAAAACTGCCCGGCCGATGCAGCCAGACAGGCGTTGAGAGACGTGCGGCTATCCATCGGACTGCATAGAACGCCGCGAATGTCCCGGCTGCAACCCCTGCCATGTTGCGGAAGATCATCAGCACATGCCAGCTGAACAACCGGGATGTACCGTGCAACACCTCCAGCAGCTCTCTGAACGCCATCTGCCATACCGACAGAAATGAGCGCAGGTGCTGAAACAGCAGAGCGGAAAAATTAGCCAGATGAACCGCTACCGGCTCCGGAGGTGAGACATCCGCTTTTTCATCTGCTGTCGCCGTTTTTTTCAAACGTTCAATCAGGCGTGCCCGTGCTTTGTCATCCTCAAGAATTTTCACCAACCCATCAATATCAGGGTCCGCGTTCCCGGATGTGTCAGAAGAGGATGCAGAGGGAAAATTCAGCCCCGGAATGATGCCCGGGCGGGACGAAGGGGCGGCTGCCAGACCGGGTTGAACACAATGCAGCCCAACACCTGCCAGAAGCATCAACAGTCCCAGCCGCTTCATCACCTTCACCCCCCTGCCCGGCTTCATAATGCCGGAGAATGGCATGATCAGGGCGTTTTCGGGCACTCACCAGTCCGGCGACCGTCAATCGTGATATGAGCCAGCGGTTTGCCATCCTGTGTATTGTCGATCACACCGGTCAAATGCGTGGCGCTGTCAAACATGAACTTTCCGCTGCTGGCGATTTTCTTGTCGTTCTTGCATTCCACCGTCCAGGACAGGGTGGTGCCGTCCCAGTGATGCGTATTGTCACATTGCGGCATGGATTTGCTGAAGTTGAAACCGGCTTCAGGGTTTTTCGCCTCTTCCGGGGTGATGCACTGGGTCTTCTGACGCTTGACCGTTTTTTCATCCTTCTGGGCGGTGATATCAATCGTCCACAGCCCCGACTGAATCTCGGTTGCCCGCGCCAGACCTGGCAGGCCAATGCAGACAGAAAGAATGAAAGCAGCAGTTCCGTTGAGCAGGGCCTTGTTCATGAGCAGTATTCCTCGAAAATTATATTGGTTTTGAGCGAAAGCGGCCTTGGTTCCAGAATTAGGCGGCGTGGTCCAGTTACTCGACAGTGACACTTTTAGCGAGGTTACGAGGCTGGTCGACATCGGTACCCTTCATGACCGCGACGTGATAGGCCAGAAGCTGAACAGGAATGGCGTAAAGCAGCGGGGCCACAAACGGGTCAATGTCGGGAAGGATGACCGTCTCAGCTGCGATCCCCTTCAATCGCTCTGCCCCGCGTTCATCGCTGAACACCATGATCTGGCCGCCTCTCGCTGCGGCTTCCTGAAGATTGGAGGCCGTTTTATCAAAAAGCGGCCCGCTGGGGGTAATGGCGATGATCGGCACGCTATGGTCGATCAGGGCGATGGGACCATGCTTCATCTCGCCTGCCGCATAGGCTTCGGCATGGATATAGCTGATTTCCTTCAGCTTTAACGCGCCCTCATGGGCGATGGGATAACAGTTTCCCCGGCCCAGATACAGCACATCGCGCGCTTCTGCGACCCGGACCGCCACGCGCTTGATGGCATCATGCCGTTCCAGAACCTCGGCAGCTGCACCGGGCACTTCCAGCAGAGCGGCGGTCAGGCGCGCTTCCTCGGCATGATCCAGCAGGCCGCGATGACGCCCGGCGGCAATGGCCAGGCAGGCCAGCACGGATAATTGGGCTGTGAAAGCCTTGGTGCTGGCAACGCCGATCTCCGGCCCGGCAATGGTTTGCAGGACAGAGTCACTTTCGCGGGCAATGGTGCTCTCGGCGACGTTGACGATGGACAGAAGGGTCTGCCCACCTGCTTTCAGACAACGCAAGGCCGCCAGAGTATCGGCCGTTTCGCCGGACTGGCTGACCAGCAGGCCCAGTCCACATTCCGGCAAAGGCGGCTCGCGATACCGGAACTCGCTGGCAACATCGGTATCGACGGGCAGACGGGCCAATGCCTCGAACCAGCGCGCACCCACAAGACCGGCATAATAGGCTGAGCCACAGGCCGTCATGGTAATGCGTGATATATCCGACCAGTCGAAAGGCAATTCCGGCAGCGCCACCTGACGGGTCGCCGGATTGACCATCTGATGCAGGGTATCACCGATCACCGCCGGGTGTTCATGGAGTTCCTTCTCCATGAAATGCCTGTATTCCCCCTTGCCGATCGCGGCACCACTATAGGCGGTGAGCTTGACCTCCCGCACGGCTTCTGTGCCATCCTCCGTAAAGAAACGGGCACCTTCCCGTGTCACCAGCACGTAATCGCCATCCTTCAGATAGGCGATCCGCCGGGTCAGCGGTGCCAGAGCCAGAGCATCAGAGCCAAGAAACATTTCCTGATCGCCATAGCCAACCGCCAGAGGTGCGCCCTGCTGTGCTCCGATGATCAGATCGGGGTGCCCGGCGAACAGCATGGCCAGCGCATAAGCGCCCTCCAGACGACTCAGGGCTGCCTGCGCCGCAGCAACCGGCCCCATGCCCTGCCGCAGATGCAGATCAACCAGTTGGGCAACGGTTTCCGTATCGGTTTCTGTTTGGAAAACCTGCCCCTCCGCCTCCAGCTCGGTCCTCAATTCGGCATGATTTTCAATGATCCCGTTATGGACGATGGCCACACGGGAGGTGCCATGCGGATGGGCATTGCTCTCGGTCGGTGCGCCATGCGTGGCCCAGCGCGTATGGCCAATGCCGGTCAGTCCCGGCAGAGGGCAACGATCCAACAAGGCCGCAAGGTTGGCGAGTTTTCCTTCTGCACGACGACGGTCGATGATCCCATCCACCAACGTGGCGACCCCGGCACTGTCGTAGCCGCGATATTCCAGCCGGCGAAGACCGTCCAACAGCAAAGGGGCGGCATCCCGCGCCCCGATGACACCCACAATGCCGCACATCAGACGCTGCCCTTCAGTTGACGGCGAATCTCCGCCGCACGCTCTGGCTTGTTTACCTGCCGCCCGCGGGCAAGTGCCAAGGCATCCGCTGGTACGTCATCGACAATAACGCTTCCAGCCCCCGTAATCGCCCCGCGTCCAATCCTCACCGGGGCAACCAGCGCCGTATCGGAGCCTATAAACGCATCGTCCCCGATCTCCGTGCGATGCTTGTGCACGCCGTCGTAATTACAGGTAATGGTGCCAGCACCGATATTGGCACGCGCACCGACCTCGACATCCCCTAGATAGGTCAGGTGATTTGCTTTCGCACCCTCACCCAGCGTCGCCTGTTTCAGTTCAACGAAATTCCCGACATGAGCACCTGCCCCCAGAACGCTGCCCGGTCGCAGACGTGCATAAGGGCCAATCAGCGTATGCCGGCCGACATGACATCCTTCCAGATGGCTGAAAGCACGGATTTCCGCCCCTTCCTCCACCGTGACGCCGGGGCCGAACACCACATGCGGGCCAACCAGCACATCAGGCGCGAGCAACGTATCAGCCGAAAGAAAAACCGTCTCCGGGGCCGTCATGGTAACGCCGTTTTCCAGAGCCTTGCGGCGCAATACGATCTGGACCGTTGCTTCAGCCTCGGCGAGTTCCACTTTGCTGTTGATTCCACGCAACTCTTCATAAGGGGCTTCCACAGCCGCAACATGCCCCCCGCCCGCAATGGCGAGCGGAATGATATCTCCCAGATAATACTCGCCCTTGCTGTTGGCGTTCTCTACACCGCCCAGCCAGGCCGCCATTGACGCGGCATCGGCACAGAACACACCCGCATTACAGAGCGTTACAGCCCTTTCCTGTTCATTGGCCTCCGCATATTCGACGATACGCGAAACATAGTCTCCGGTCTGGTACTTCTCCGTTATCACCCGGCCATAGCGTCCCGGCTCGGGCGGGCGCATGGCGAGCATGGCCAGCACCGCATCGCCCTGCCGGCGGCGCTGCACGAGGGTATGCAGGGTTGCGGTCGAGATCAGGGGGTTATCCCCATACAGGATTGCAACCTCTCCCTGCTGCACCAGGGCCATGGCCTGCAGGGCGGCATGCGCGGTGCCGAGCCTTTCCTGTTGCACCACGGTGGGATGGGGGGCAGCTTCCCGGGCCACACTGTCCATATCCGGGCCGATGACCACCACGATATGGCTGAACACCGGCTGGCAGGCTGCAATCAGATGCCGCAGCATGGAGCGCCCTGCAATCGGGTGCAGAACCTTGGGCCGGGTGGATTTCATTCTCGTGCCGAGCCCGGCCGCAAGAATCACGGCGGTGCCGGATGGCGGGGAGTAAGACGGGGTCTGATCCATGCGGAATCCGCTAGCGCTGCCAGCCGGTTCCTGTCAAAGCCTGAAAGATCACTTCAGATTACGGAATGCGACATGCGCACGGTATTGCTGGATCTTGATGGAACACTGGTCGATTCGCTACCTGACATCACCAATGTCCTGAATGGGACGCTGCAACGGGCCGGGCTGCCGTCCTATACGCAGGCGGAGGTCGGGCCGATGGTGGGCGATGGTGCCCGTGCCCTGCTGACGCGGGCGGCCAATGGACGGGGAGCAACCCTGAGCGAAGCCATGATGCAGGATTTCATGGCGGCCTATGCCGACCATGCGACCAGCCATTCCCGTTTGTATCCAGATGTGCCGCCTACGTTGGCCGAGCTGAAAAAACGGGGCTGGACCTTGCTGGTTTGCACCAACAAGCCTGCCGTTCCGGCGCAGATCATTCTGGAAAATTTTGAAATAGCGTCTTTTTTTGCAGGCGTAGGCGCGGGAGACAGTTTTCCGGTTCGCAAGCCTGATCCTGGCCATCTGCTTTCCACCCTTGCACTGGCGGGGATGACACCGGAAGGGGCAATCATGGTGGGGGATCATAGCAATGATATTGATGCTGCGGGTTCGATTCCCATCCCCTCCGTCTGGGCGCGATGGGGCTACGGCACTGATGCAATGGGGTCAGCCGCCACGGCGATTGCCGAACGGTTTTCCGACCTGCCAGACCTGCTTGAAAGCCTTATGCCGGTAACCTAATCCGGCAGTGTGCTGATGCTGTCCAGGTAGAAGGTGATGCTCCCCATCCAGCGCGACTTCACATCATCAAAGCGCATGCGGATAGGAAAGACCGGGGCTGGTCCTGCCGGTCCCAGCCATGCCGTTGCATGCCATGGTCTGGATGCGGGAATACCCGCCCCCTCTACGGCCTGTTTCTGCCCCACGATATCGCAGCGCATGGCCTGAACCGATTTTGCTTCATCGCTGACAGGGGAGAGAAGCTGATCTTTCCCGCTCAGCGTGGAATGAATTGTTGCCATACGCCGGCCATCGAAAGTAGTGGCGGTTCCAGCGCAGCCACCGGACAAAGCCGCATGATGCGTCAGGGCGACCATCGCGCTGAGACTGTCCAGCGCGATATTTTTGAACGGAAAAGTGGAAATCTTGTGGACTGCATCCTCAGGCCCCAGCCTGATCCCGCTCGGCTGTCCCTTACGATAGAGAACCTCTGTCACGCTCTGCCGTCCGTTAACGGAACCGGTGCTGAGAAACAGGGATGGTACAGGGGAGCCATCCTGCCAGCCTCCCGCAGCCTCCGTGATCGACCAGGTGGAGCGTATCCATTGCAGGATTCCCGCCGTCCTGGATTCCAGCAATACGTGATAATGCGTGTCGTTCCAGACCACCCGCACAATCACATCAGCAACATGCAGCCCTCTGGCATAGGCGTGGTAGGTGGCAATAATGGCTGTGTTGGCCGATGGTTCGTCGGCCTCGATATGGTCGGGCAAGCGAACCGGCATATGAGCCAACTGGACCCCAGAGGGAGATATCGAGGGAGATATCGAGGGAGATATCGAGGGAGATATCGAGGGAGATATATCGGGTGACAGACTATGGGATACTTCCTGCGGTTCTGCCTGACCGGCTTTCGTCTGGGCCATCCCATGACCTGCCAGAACGCAGTATCCCGCAATGATCACAGTGGCGAGGCATACCCCGTTTACGGCAGCCCCTGATTTATGAACCGGTTCCATGATTCTGCCCCATTCTCCGTGATCTATGAAAATACGGCTGCCACAATTTCAGCGACCCTGAACTGAAAGATACCGCTCGGAAAAAAACCTCTGTCCGTCAAATCTCCTGAAAGGAGGGCTTGCCACCATCCGTATTCCGTCATAGAACGCGCCCATCGGATGGGCGCGTAGCTCAGCGGGAGAGCATCGCCTTCACACGGCGGGGGTCACAGGTTCAATCCCTGTCGCGCCCACCATCCTTTACCAGTCAGCCTAATAGCAAAATCCTTAAAACACAAGAATGAACGGCACCTTGTGACAATCGTGCGAAATCATTCAATCGGTTGATCACGGCTCGCAGAATGACCGAATCTGTCATTCAGCCTGAACCATGCGATCCGATTAATCTGATCCAGAGCCTCCTGCCTTTCCTCCCTCTTGGTCCTGCTCAGGCGCGCTTTCATCGCTGCGATAATGCTGTCAGGACCATGCCCCCTCACTGCAATGATAAAGGGATAACCGAAGCGCTCACGATAGGCGCGGTTGAGTGTTATCAGACTATGCCGGCGCGCATCGTCGCACTCATCAAGTCCGGCCGCGTGCTGCTCGGAACGTGATGCAGGAGTCAACTGCATTGCCCTGTCCGGCGCCAGTTCCGGATGGGCGTGGATCAGGGAAAGCTGTAATGGCTGCTCAGCGCCGTTCACTGCCTGTTTCAACGCTGCATGCAGGCTCTGGATATCTTCAAAAGGCTCTGTCCGCCACGCATGTTCGGCAACCCATGGCGAATTTTCGTAAATTCCTTCCAGCAGCGCCATAAATTCTTCCCGTGGCATATTCCTGCTGAACGGCCAGCAGGGCTGACGGTTTCCATCCATGAGGCATCATTCCCTCTCTTGGCAGAGCATCCGCCAGCCTGCGATGCTGGCGGCCCATCTGCCCTCCATCTGGCAGCCCATGACAAGACATCATTAAAGCCGTCCATCACCAGCAGGCAAAGGCATCTGAATGGGACAACTTACCACGCATGTTCTCGATACGGCCCGAGGCAGGCCGGCCGCAGGGATTCCGGTGCGGCTTTATCGCCAGGGAGAGCCTGAACCCCTGATCACGACAATCACCAACAGCGATGGTCGCTGTGACGCGCCGCTGTTACAGGGAGCAGCCCTGATTGCCGGACGCTATGAACTTGCTTTCGATGTAGGAGCCTATTTCGCCGCCCGGGATTCATCCCTGCCGGATCCACCATTTCTGGAGACCGTGCGTCTGGCGGTCGGGCTTTCTGACCCGTCCGCGCATTATCATGTGCCGCTTCTGGTCTCCCCATGGGGTTACACCACCTATCGGGGCAGTTGAGCGATGAATCTGCTTTTTCCTTATTTCGCCAGCTGGCTGGAGCTGCTTTTGCGCTGGTTCCATGTAGTGGCCGGCATCGCGTGGATCGGTGAGTCGTTCTATTTCGTGATGCTGGATCGTGGTCTGCGGTCCCCTCCTGCTGATGCGGCATCCCGTGGCGTGGCGGGAGAACAGTGGGCCGTGCATGGTGGCGGCTTCTACCATATGCAACGCTATCGCATTGCACCGCCTGATCTGCCGCATGAGCTGCACTGGTCGAAATGGAAAGCTTACGCCACCTGGCTGAGCGGTTTCACGCTGCTCAGCACGCTCTATCTGGCCCAACCGGGATTATATCTGGTTGATCCCGACGTCATGGTGCTGCCGCCTTATGGTGCATCGGCGCTGGCGGTCGGATTTCTGATCGTGGGATGGATCATCTATGACGGTTTGTGCCGCTTGCTCGGTGCACGTGAGCTTGCTCTTTCCATGGCAGTGGGGGTGTTCGTCATCGGTGCCTCCTGGGTAGGAACCCATCTTTTCTCGGGCCGCGCCGCTTTCCTGATCATCGGAGCAATGCTCGCCACGATGATGACGGCCAATGTGCTGATGGTGATTATCCCCGGCCAGAAAACCATGGTTGCCGCCATGATACGCGGAGAAACACCCGATCCCGAACCGGGACGCAGAGGGCGGCAGAGATCGGTTCACAATACCTATTTCACCTTGCCGGTCGTCTTTACGATGATCAGCAATCACTACGCCTTCACCTTCGCGGATCATGGCCGGTGGATCATGCTCTGTGCCATCATGCTGGCCGGAGCACTGACAAGACAGTTTTTCGTCGCCTGGCACGAAGGCCGGCGCGTCTGGGCGTTGCCTGTTTCCGCCGCGGTTATCATGGCAGCGTTGATGGTATGGAGAGCACCGTATCACCTCCATACTACCGCAGAAAACAGGGCTGCAGCCCCCTCGTTTTCCCGGATCATGACCATTGTGCAGAACCGCTGCACGCCATGCCACTCCGCTCATCCCACCTTGATGGAAAGTGCTCCGGCTGGTCTGGCGCTTGATACGGCCGATGCCATCATGGCCAACGCGTTGCGCATTCAGCAGCAAGCCTCTGTGCTGAAAACCATGCCGCTGGGTAATGCCACCCATATGACCGAGGAAGAGCGATCCGCCATGACACGCTGGGTCGAAAATATGGCTCACCCTTGACGAACAAAAAGCTCAGATACTCTCCCGCCCTGCTGAACCGTGATGCACCCGGTCAGCCGTGACCGCCCGACTGCCATGACCATGTCCCGATGCACAGAAAGGAAAGAAATCTTTCGGCAGCACAATACAGGCCGTCTGCCTCAACCCGACCAGACTGCTGGCGGGGCTGACCCCGGTGGCCGATCCAGCCCCCCAGAGCGCAAGTGCCACGATCAGCGGCTCGAATGCCGACCCGGTGCGACAGAGCGGCAAGGCCCAGGTGCCTTTCAGCGGCCAACCCAGCCGCAATCCGGCAGGCGTCAGAAGATCAGCCGCCAGATGCGACAGATAACCGGTTACCAAGGGATCAATGATGGTCCGGGGCAGCCGGGAATGCTGCATCGCCCAGCCGCAGGCGATGATTGCCAGCAGGGAATGGGTCACGCCACGATGGCCGAAAGCCTTGCTCAACGCGATCGACAGACCACCCAGACGCTGGCCGACCCATGATTTCGGGTGATCCACATCCGGCAACAACGCGCCAGCCACAGCCAGCACCAACCCGGCGGCATCGGCCGGCGGAAGGCCCAGCTTCGGCGCAACGATCAGCCACGCTGCCGCGCCAAGCGCCACGTGGGAGCCAGCCATCATCGCAAAACGCCCGTGTCTACAAACGGACACCATCACTAAAGTGAGAGAATCGGCTCCACAAGGTTGATTCTGAATAATTTTTTAAACCTTGTGCCAGTCGGTTCCCCTGCCGGGAGAAAACTGGAAAGAATACACTCAGGATCACACGACACTTTATAAAAAAGGCGGGATATTCTTCGTATGGTGAGCCTCGATCGTTCAGACACCCTTTCGACCGACCAGATTTACGATCTGATCGTCATTGGCAGCGGCCCCGCCGGGCGCAGAGCGGCCATTCAGGCTGCCAAGCTCGGCCATACCGTGCTGGTGGTAGAGCGAGGCCAAAAAGTAGGTGGGGTTTCGGTCCATACCGGCACGATCCCCTCCAAAACCCTGAGGGAAACTGTTCTCAATCTGTCCGGCTGGAGGGAACGGGGATTTTACGGTCGTGCCTATCGGGTCAAAAAGGATATCGAGGCCGATGACCTGATGAACCGTCTGCACATCACCCTGTCGCATGAGGTGGATGTGCTGGAGCACCAATTCTCTCGCAACCGCGTCCGTACCATCCATGGCGTGGCACGCTTTCTGGACCGGGAGCATGTCGAGATAACAACCGCCCCGGACATAAGCTTTGTAGCCCGGGCGGCCCGCATTCTTATTGCAGTCGGCACCGTACCACATCGGCCTGACAATATTCCATTCGATGGAAAGACGGTTCTCGATAGCGACGAAATCATCTCTATCCCCACCCTGCCCCGCAGTCTGACAGTTATCGGAGCCGGCGTCATCGGCGTTGAATACGCAACGATTTTCCATGCGCTGGATATCAAGGTCACGCTGGTTGAGCCTCGTAAGACAATCCTGGATTTCATCGACAGCGAATTGGTGGATGACTTTCTGCATCAACTCCGTGATTCCGGCATGACGATCCGCCTCGGCTCGGCAGTCGAAGGCATCGTTTTCGAAAACGACCATCCGGTCACCCTTCTCGAAGGTGGCAGGCGTCTTCCCTCCGACATGGTGCTCTATGCCGCCGGTCGAAGTGGCGCCGTCGAAGGGCTGGGGCTGGAAACCATCGGACTGGTCCCGGACAAGCGGGGACGCCTGAGCGTCAATCCCCAGACCATGGAAACATCCGTTCCCGGTATTTATGCGGCCGGTGACATTATTGGTTTCCCCAGCCTCGCCTCCACCTCCATGGAGCAGGGGCGCATTGCCGCCTGTCATGCTTTCGATGCGCCCTCACCGCCTGCACCGGATTATTTTCCCTATGGCATCTATTCCGTTCCGGAAATGTCAACGGTCGGATTGACCGAGGAACAGGTCAAGGAACGGCATATTCCTTATGAATGCGGTATTGCCCGCTTCAGGGAGACCTCCCGCGGGCATATAATGGGCCTTTCCAACGGCCTCATGAAGATGATCTTCTCCCTCAAAACCCGCCGCCTGCTGGGTGTACATATTGTCGGGGAAGGAGCGACGGAACTGATCCATATCGGGCAGGCCGTGCTGAACCTGCATGGCACGCTGGATTACTTCATCGATAACACGTTCAATTATCCGACCCTTGCAGAAGCCTACAAGATCGCCGCGCTGGATGCCTGGAACCGCATGGCCTATGAAGCGCCCTTGCCTGCAGCCCCGCTTCCGGCTGATCCAGTGCCGGGAGTGCCCAGCACCACGGCCTGAAAACAGAAAAGACGGTCACATCCAGCCTGGCGGACGTGACCGTCTTATTTGATCTGATACTGGTAGCGACGGGATTATCCGTCTGTCATCAATCAGCCAGCCTTGGAAGCAGGCTTCGTGTCATTGGCCGCCTGTGGATTGACGACGCTGGCGATGGTATCGCGCAGCACGATCACTTTGACATTCGGCGCAATCTCGACCTCGACTTCAGGAGTACCGTCGGTGGCCTTGACCACACGCCCGACAATACCGCCCGATGTTACAACCTGATCGCCGCGCTTGAGGCCGGCGAGAGTGGCTTTCAACTTCTTGGCCTGCTGCTGCTGAGGACGAATCAGCAGAAAATAGAACACGCCAAACACCAGCAGTAGTGGCAGATACTGCATCATCTCGGTGGTACCGACGCCTCCGGCAGACTGGGCGAAGGCCGGGGTGATCAAGTTTGGAAACATCGTATGTACCTTGATGATGTGGCAGAGGCAGGTAAAGAAACGGCCTGAACCGCAACCGGCCGGTGCCGCACCATAAATTCTGCTCCCGCTCGCTTCAAGGCCGCTTTCTCACAGCACCGCTATGTCTGACCACTGCGGCGGGCTTCACCGTACACCCGAAATACGGTGATATACCGCCCGTGTCTTCAGAGGGATTGATGATGACATCTTTCAGCCCACAGGATTCCGCCAACCTGCACCGCATTGCCGAAGCTCTGGAGCGTATGGCTCCTCCCCCGCCCCGGCTCCCTTCCTTGCGGGATGCAGATGCTTTCGTGTGGGAGCCGGCGCACAATCATCTCCTGCCGGTTCCAGCCGTCGCATATGTGTCAATCGGCCTGCTGCAAGGCGTGGAACGACAGCAGCAAATTCTGCTGGATAACACGCTGCGCTTCTCCAGAGGGCTGCCAGCCAATAACGCCATGCTGTGGGGGGCACGCGGGATGGGCAAATCCTCCCTCGTCAAAGCGGCTCATGCAGAAGCCAATCACCAGCACCCCGGTAGCCTCGCGCTCATCGAAATCGCCCGGGAGGATATTGCGACCCTACCGACCCTTCTGCGTCTGCTGCGTCATCCCGCTATCGGCAACCCGAGACAGTGCCTGATTTTCTGTGACGATCTTTCTTTTGAAAAAGAAGATGCCGACTACAAGGCGCTGAAATCGGTTCTGGATGGCGGCATCGAAGGAAGACCGGCCAACGTCCTGTTCTATGCCACCAGCAATCGCCGTCATCTCATGCCACGAGACATGATCGAAAATGAGCGGTCGACCGCCATTCATGCCTCAGAGGCAACGGAAGAGAAAGTATCACTCTCCGATCGTTTCGGATTATGGTTGGGCTTTCATAATGCCGATCAGGATACCTTCCTGCGCATGGTGGATCAGTATGCCGCCAGGCTGAGCCTGCCGATCGCGATGCAGACACTGCATGAAGATGCGCTGGAATGGTCTGTCACACGGGGTGCACGTTCAGGTCGTGTCGCCTGGCAGTTCATTCAGGATCTGGCCGGGCGGCTGGGCGTGGTCATCACCCAGGATGCGCTGCGGTAAACGCTGCCGGATTACTCATCTTCATCATTGTCTGTTGTGGACGTCTTTTCATCGCAGACCCGCCGCACCGCCTGCCAGTCCTTGTCACTCATGGCAGACGCACCTGAGGAACTGCCCGGATTGGCATGACGTCGTACAATCGTCGCCGGATGGTCGGAGAGGAATTCAACGGAAAGAGAGTGCTCCTCCCGTTTCTCCAAAGTTTCAAAGAAATGAGCGAGACCATCGGAGCGCAACCCGGCTTTATCGAGAAACCATATTGCCGCTTTATCGGCCCGCTCCTCCTGCCTGCGATTGTAATGAAGCCCCAGCATTTGCGTAGCCAAATCGGCGGACAGTGACCAGCTTCCGCCTGTTATAACTGTCTCCAATACACTTAAACCAAGAAGCCGCACCAAAAGCTGCATGGAATCATGATAAAATACATGACCGGTTTCATGCGCCATAACACCGGCCACTTCATCGGAAGTACGGCTTGCTTCAATCAGACCACGCAATAATACGATGCGTCGCCCCGGCATCGTGAAGGCATTGACTTGGGGATCATCAATAACATCCAGATGAATAGAACCATTGATCCCGGCTGCATGGGCAATTTTCTGCTCCAGCACACGCAGTGTATGCAGCCCGGTCTTCCCCGTGCAGACACGTTTTTTAACTATGATGCTTTCCGCAACCTGCTGACCAAGCCATTGCTCGGTATGGTCCGGGATCAAGGGTACAATCCATTCGGGCGAACGGTCGATCAGAATAAATGAGCCGAGAACACACGCAACGATACCTGTGGTTATATAGCACCACACATGCTTCGTGCTTTTGAAGCGTATTCCCAAATGCCCCAGACTGTCAGGATCATTGAGAATCAGCCGGTCAGCATATCCCCGCCGGAACAGGATGACATCGTTTTCCGGCGTTGGCTCGCTATATCTGATCGTCCGTAATTTCCATACTACTGCCGGATGATGAGACCGCTCTACAATCAATCCTGATCCCTGCACATGAACGGAGACGTGATGCGTCTCCGCCGTGCTGCCGTCATGGTATCGCGCAGGATAAGAACGTGGCGCGATACCATTGTCTGGCTGGGAAGTAATCAGAATCCGCTGCCTCCGTCGAAGACATTCAACAGGCCCTCGCCAGTAGCGGGCAGCGACTGTGTATTCTGGTGCAGCCACTCGGCTGGAAGCGGATTGCCTATTACCAAAGTATGGCGCTCCAGAAACCGCATGTTCCGCTGAATAACAAATGGCAATCCCAGACCAAGCGTAAACAAGGTGATCAGAAAATTTCCGGTCAATTGTCCCAGCAGTTTCAGCCCGGTAACAGTGCTGAAAAAGCGAAACGATGCATAGGTGGTATTACCAATGACATGGCGAATAAAAAGAGCAATATACCAGCAGGAAATAAGCGTTGCCAGAATAAGATAAATAAACAGCGCCCCAACTCCGACAAGCGCAATAATGGTTTGCACATTCTTTGCAATCTCGGGCTCGAAATGTGGCAGCGCCTTGAACAGCGTCACGAGTGAACGCCCGTTATCGCTAAATACCCAAGGATCAGCGCCGAACGTAACCGCCAGCACATACCATGTCAGCAGAGCGATACTGAAAAACAGAACAACCATGATCAGGAATGTGGCCAGAAAGGCCAGATAAAGCCGTCCTGCGCGCCCATAAAATGATAGTTTTTCACTGCCGAACTGGCTGTTATTGATCCGGTATTCCGTCAGTCGAACAGCCGCCCATGGTGCCAACTGATAGAGAGTCAAAATTGTGAGCACACCATAAAGCAGTGCGTAAAATGCGTAGGTGAAAAGAGACCCGGTCATTCCGCCACGAATGCCATTCCATTCTGTTCGGCTCAAACGATATCGCTGTGCCGCATAAGGCGCACCGACAGCCAGCAGCACGACGAAAATATAGGCAGCGACGATTGGAACAGGAACAAGAGAAGGGCTGAGCTTAGCAAGGCCATAAGCCGCAGCCCCTGTCGCCGCAATCAGCAGGATCAGCAGACCCAGCACTTTCAAAAAACCTAAAAATAACTCGCCTCCCGTTCCGGTGTAAGTAAAACGAGTCTCTTGAAAACGACAACGCGACCATAGGTAGCGCCTCATTCTGGAAATAGCCCAAAATCGGTAAATACCGAGCGTTACGATACTCAAAAGAAGATTGATCAGAAAAATTTTATAAAGCTCGCCTGTTTTTCCGTCATACTGGAAAAAAGGTCTGGGTTTTTCTGATATGGGGGCTGAATAGTCGGTAGAGCTTTCGTTCACCACACACTCTCTCCTTGCCATATCTGACCGGCTCAGGAGTGTGGAATAAAAAAATTACTTAGGCAATATTATTGCAATTTCATCGCTATGATGATGCAAGAAAAATATAAACTCTGAATGATGAGAGTCAAAAAGGCCATTTTGCATGGCCATGGAATGATGGTTCTTTTGCTTACACAAAAACGCTATCGTGATAGAGTGTAACAATGCTCCATCGCCGGGAAGCGCCGTGTGCGTACATCCTCCGCATAACAGGCAGCAGCCTCCGCGACTGTCAGCGCCAACTCCGCATAGCGTTTCACGAAACGAGGCTGGAAAGAACCGTATAATCCCAGCATATCATCCGTTACCAGAACCTGACCGTCGCAATGTGGCGAGGCCCCGATCCCGATGATGGGAACCGCGACCGAGCGGGTCATTCCGGCGGCAACCGGTTCCAGCGTGCCTTCCAGAACGATCATGAATGCCCCTGCTTCCGCCACAGCCATGGCATCAGCCAGAACACGGGCCGCACTGTCCTCTGTGCGACCGGTCGCACGATAACCACCTTCCATCAGGGTATCCTGTGGCATCAATCCGACATGACCGCACACCGGAATGCCTCTTGCTGTAAGAAAAGCGATGGTCTCAGCCATCTCCTGCCCCCCTTCCAGCTTGACGGCCCCTGCCCCCGTTTCGGCCAGAAGCCGTGCGGCATTACGGTAAGCCTGCTCCGGACTTTCGCGATATGTCCCCCATGGCAGATCAACGACCACGCAGGCCCGGCTGGACCCGCGCACCACCGCCGCAGCATGGGCAATCATCATCTCCAGCGTCACCGGCAGGGTCGTCTCAAACCCGTAAATCACCATGCCGAGACTGTCACCCACCAGCAGCACATCGACATGCGGATCAAGATGCCCGGCCATCGGCGCAGTATAGGCGGTCAGGGCCACGATCGGCGTGCCGCCCTTACGGGCGCGCAGTGCCGGAACGCTGATACGTCCTGACCGCACTACACTGCTCATGACGGTATCCTCACGCGGAAATACGCTCCAGCCCACCCATATAAGGACGCAGAACGGCAGGCACATCAATGCTGCCATCCTCGCGCTGATAGGTCTCCATCACAGCGATCAGGGCACGCCCGACGGCCACACCGGAGCCATTAAGCGTATGCGGAACCCCCGCCACCTTCCCATCCGCACCACGATAACGGGCGCTCATGCGGCGCGCCTGAAAATCGCGGCAGTTGGAGCAGGAGCTGATTTCACGCCATGCTTGCTGCCCCGGCAGCCAGACCTCCAGATCATAAGTCCGTGCTGCCGAGAAGCCGGTATCGCCCGAGCATAAAAAAACACGCCGATATGCAAGACCGAGATTTTCCAGCACCGTCTCGGCACAGCGCGTCATACGCTCATGCTCGGCATCGCTGTCCTCCGGCCTGGTGATGCAGACCATCTCCACCTTATGGAACTGGTGCTGACGCAGCATACCACGCGTATCCCGTCCTGCGCTGCCTGCCTCGCTGCGGAAGCAGTCAGTCAGTGCGGTCATGCGCATTGGCAGGCTGGCTTCATCAACCACACTGTCCGCCACCAGATTGGTCAAAGGTACCTCGGCAGTCGGGATCAGCCAGCGCCCATCGGTGGTGCGGAACAGATCCTCGGTGAATTTCGGAAGCTGGCCGGTGCCGTATGCCGTTGCGTCATTCACCAAAGCCGGCACCTGCATCTCGGTAAAGCCATGCTCCGTACTGTGCAAATCGAGCATATACTGGCCCAGAGCCCGTTCCAGCCGTGCCAGAGCACCGCGCAGCACGACAAAACGTGCGCCTGAAAGTCTTGCTGCGGCATCGAACAGCATCATGCCCAGCGCCTCACCCAGTTCGAAATGCTGGCGTGCGGAGAAGGGGAGGGAAATCGGCTCGCCCACCTGTTTCAGAATGACGTTGGCACTCTCATCGGGGCCGGTGGGAACTTCGGCATCCAGAGTATTGGGAAGACGCTCCAACAGGCTTTTCTGCTCCGCATCCAGCGATGCGCTCCGTGCCTCCAGCGCCTCCATCTCATCACGCAGGGCGACAGCGGTCGCCTCCAGCATGGAAGTATCAATCCCCTGACGCTTGCCCTGCCCTATCTCTTTGGCCAATGCGTTGCGGCGCGCCTGATAGTCCTGCAACCGGGTCTGGGCCATGCGGCGATCGGCATCCAGCGCCAGCAGGCTGGAGGCAGAGGCAGGCAGGCCACGGCGGCCCAGCGCCGCATCGAAAGCGGCGGGATCGGCGCGTAAAGCGCGAATATCGTGCATCTTGCCTCCAAATGGTCGTGCCGCTCCGGATGGCTTTCTCGCCTGCTGCCGGGTGCGGTTATCACTGAGTAAAATCCGGGTATCGGTGCTTATAGCGGAGAGCCTGTCCCGCCGCTAATCCCCGTCCTCATCGGTTTCTCTGTTCTCCGATACATCCGGTTTCGGGGCCACAATCCGTGCGGCGATGATCGAGACCTCATACAGCGCCACCAGCGGTAAAGCGAGGCCGATCATCGTAATGGCATCGGGCGGTGCCAGTACTGCCGCAATTGCAAACATGGCAACGATTGCATAACGCCGCTTGGCAGCCAGGGACTGTGCACTGACCAGTCCGACCCTGGCCAGCAGGGACAGCCCGACCGGCAACTGGAACGCAACGCCAAAGGCGAGGATCAGCTTCATCACCAGTGCCAGATACTCACCGATTTTCGGCTGCAACTCGATCGGAATGCCGCCCCCGCCATCAGGCGTAGAAAAATGCAGAAAGAACCGCCATGCAGCCGGGAAAATGGCGAAATAGGCCAAGGATGCGCCCATCACGAACAGCACGGGTGTCGCAATCAGAAAGGGAAGAAAAGCCCGTTTCTCGCTGCGATACAGGCCGGGTGCAACGAACATCCAGACCTGTGAGGCGATGATCGGAAAGGAAAGAAAGGCGGCACCGAAAATACCGACCTTCATGTAAGTGAAAAACCCCTCGGTCAGGGCCGTATAGATAAAGCGCGGATTGGCCACCCCCCGATCCTTGAGCGCATCCGCCAGCGGCTTGGCCAACCAGAAATAGATCGTGTCGGAAAACCAGTAGCACAGCGCGAAACACAGCCCGAATGCCGCCACAGACCAGAGCAGCCTGCGACGCAGTTCCAGCAGATGCTCCAATAACGGCATCGGCTTGTCATCAATCATGTCGTCTTGTGTGTGCGCTGCCACCAGACTTCAACTTTCACTACAGAATATCATCACACTCACGGACATAACCGGAGCCGGTCTGCGGAGCCATATGTTGTTCAACCCTTACCCCTGATCGGCAGGCGGGATGAAGGCGGGAGCACGGCGGGCGGAGCGGAATGCCTCCCCCGGCGGAATAAAAGCCGGCGCCGTCGCTGCACGACGGGCGGTTTCCGAAGAAACGGTTTTCTCCCTCGTCCATTCCGATGCCATATGACTCTCATCCATGACCGACAGGGAATGGAATGGCCGTTCCTCGACCATATGGGCCTCATCACCCCCCATGATCATCGGAGCAGGCGATGGTGCCATCGGATTGTTATCAAAGGTGGAGCGCATCGACCCATCCGGGTCCAGCGTGCGGCTCAACTGCTGACGGAGATTAACGCCGCGCAGATCGTTGAAGGTCTCCCGCACATCGCCGAGATCGGCCTCCTTCATCATCTGATCCATCTGCCCCTGAAACTCGGCAGCCATGGAACGCGCCTTGCGCACCATGCGTGCGACACCGCGCACGGCGCCCGGAATATCCTTCGGGCCAATGACCACCAGCGCGACGACACCGATCACGGCGATCTCGGACCATGCAAAATCAAACATCGCCCGATGATCCTTCCACCCGGATTTCTACAGGCGTACTCTCTACAGAATTTTTTTCATCCTCAGGCATCATCTCGGACTCTGCATCAGAGAAAATACCTGGATGGGGCGATAGTCTTTCCTGTCCGGTACCATCGGTCAGCAATTCCTCCCGCTTCGGCAGATCGGTCAGGGATGCCAGGCCGAACTGCTCCAAAAAGCGTGGCGTAGTGCCCCACAGGCTGGGCCGTCCCGGCACTTCCTTGCGCCCGCGCGGAGTGATCAGCCCGGCTTCCAGCAATGTATCCAGCGTGGACTGACTGAGGGTGGCACCACGGATTTCCTCGACCTCGCCCCGTGTAACAGGCTGATGATAAGCAATGACGGCCAGCGTTTCCATCGCAACACGTGGCAACCGCCTTGGCACCTCCACTACCCGACGCAGAGCATTGGCAAGATCCGGTGCCGTGCGGAACTGCCATCCCCCGGCAATGTCGTGCAGCTCAATCCCTCGCCCGGTATAACGCTGACGCAGCAATGGCAGAATCATCTCCGCATCCGCTCCGACCGGCAAGGCATGGGCCAGCGCGGTGACTGAAACCGGGCCGGCACTGGCGAAGATCACGGCTTCCGCAAGCCTGAGATAATGCTCCAACTCATCGTTCATGACTGGTTGCTTTCCGCCTCTTCCGGAGTGTCTTCAGCCATTTGCCCATCACCACGCAAGAGGATCGGCCCGAATGGCGCCTCCTGCCGCAGGCGTACCGTGCCATGCCGCGCCATTTCCAGCCCGGCAATCAAGGTGCTGGCCAGAGCGGCCTTTCGTTCCAGCGGACTCAGCAGCTCCTGCGGTATAAATTGCTCCAGACTGGTCCAGTCCGGCAGGCTTCCCACCAGCTTTTCCAAACGGCCCAGCGCATCCTTGACACTCCAGAAGGACACTGGTTTAGGCCGGTAAATGCGCCGCCTGCCGCCACGGCGCCTTGCCGAGAGATAGGCACCCACCAACCCGGCCACATCCAGTTTCAGCCGGGAGCGATCATAGTCTGTAAAATTCTCCGGCGTGCCACGGATGAACACCTCTTGTCCGACCTGTGGACGGGCGGCAAGCCATGCCGCCAGACGCTGCATGGTTTGCAGATGGGCCAAACGCTCTGCCAGAGCCTCCCCCGCCAGTTCGCCTTCCTCCGCCTCGGCAGGAGACGCTGGAAGAAGAAGGCGGGATTTCAGCCAGGTCAGCCAGGCCGCCATGACCAGCCAATCGGCTGCCAGTTCCAGCCGGACCACACGTACGCCTTCGACCACTGCCAGAAACTGCTCGACCAGAGACAGGATCGAGATCGTTGCCAGATCCACTTTTTGCCCGCGTGCCAGTTCCAGCAGCAGATCGAGCGGCCCCTCGAACCCCTCCAGCCGCAGCAGCAGCGCGCCATCCTGCGGTTCCGGCATCTCAGCCACCATCATGGCCCGCCAGACGCAGGACGAGACCAACCGCAGGCCGCAGCATCCGGTCCATCAGCCACCGGACCGGATCAAGGTCCATTCCCAGTTGATGCCCGAGCCATGGCAACAGCATCACGATCATGAGGACCGGCAGAACGCCGTAGCGATCAAGTCTGACCCAGTGCATCGCCACCCGTGCCGGCAACACGGCGGCAACGATCCGGCTACCATCCAGCGGAGGGATCGGGATCAGATTGAACAGGCCAAGCGCAAGATTAAACAGGATGAAATCGAACAGCCCATCCATCATCCACTGACTGGCCTGCGCAGGCATAAATGGCAGCAGGTGCAGCCCCAGCGCGCCCAGCCATGCCAGCAGGAAATTCATCCCCGGCCCTGCCGCCGCAACCACCCCCATCCCCTGCAAAGGGTGGCGGAACCGCATCACATTGACCGGCACCGGCTTCGCCCAGCCGAAAATGAACCCCGGATGACCGGTGGCAATCAACTGCCCGAGCACCATAAGACCAGGAACGATGATGCTGCCCATTGGATCGATATGCCGCAACGGGTTGAGCGATAACCGGCCTTGCTCCCGCGCCGTGGGGTCACCCAGCGCAAAGGCTGCAAACCCATGCGCGGCCTCATGCAATGTGATGGCAAAAACCGCCGGGATCAGCGAAAGCAGAAGATGCGATAGCATTGGGTGTAATCCGTCCGGCTGAAATCAGGCCGGGTGATGGCCTTCAGTCGGGTCTTTGGCGCGGATACCATCTTCCAGCAAGCCCAGGCGCTCTCTTTCCTGCGCCAGAGACTCCCCATCCCCGATACTAATGGAAGCAACAGGACGGGCAGCCAGCAGGGTATGAGCCTGATCCGTCAGTAACGGACAGCCTTCCAGAACCGCCTGTGTCTCCGCCTGCACACCGGTGCAATGCAGCACCACGTCGCATCCGGCTGCCAGCGTCTGACGGGTGAGAGAAACAGGATCACCACTCAGTGCCTTCATGGCGATATCGTCGGAAACCAGCAGACCATTAAAACCGATGCGTTGCCGGATGATCTGCCCGATCACCACGGGAGATAAGGTGGCCGGGCGGAGCCGGTCCCACGCTTCGTAGAGAATATGCGCTGTCATCGCCCAGACGGGAAGGCCCGCAAAACGCGCGGCATTACGGGTGAAAGGCTCCAGCTCGGCAGGAAGTTCATCAGGGACGACCGGCAATTCCAGATGACTATCCGCATGCGCCCGGCCATGACCCGGCACGTGCTTCATCACAGGGCGCACGCCAGCCGCCAGCAGCCCTTCCATCACCGCGCCGCCCAACAGCGTGACCGTGCCGGGATCGGTGCCGTATGCGCGATCCCCCACAATGTCATGGGCGCCCGGTACCAGCAGATCGAGCACCGGGGCACAAACCACATCAAACCCTGCCCCCATGCAGTCCAGCCCGATCAGCGCCCCGGTCAACCAGGCGGCCCGCAGCCCGGCCTTCTTATCTGCTTCATACAGACGGCCAATGACAGCAGCAGGCGGATGGGATCGCCAGTGAGGAGGCCGCAGCCGCGCCACACGCCCACCTTCCTGATCCACCAGCAAGGCCGCCTCCGAAGGCAGAATGGAACGCAGCCTTGCCGTCAGGGCCTTCAGCTGGGCAGGATCGCTGATATTGCGACGAAACAGGATGACACCCGCGGGACGCTGCGTGTGCAGCATGGCCTCCTCGGCCGACGTAAGGGTCGGGCCGGACAGGCCGATGATCGCAGCTTTCATATCCCTGCCTCAGAATGTGGCGACCGAGCAGCCGCCACCTTTGGCCCTGACTTCGGCACAGAATGATTTTGCTGCCGCAACGTCGGCAAAGCCTCCGGTACGGAGACGCCAGTAGGTTTTACCATCACGCTCGGTCTTACTGATGCTCGGCTGGCGATGTCCCAGCAGGTCCGGCATCCGGCGGGACAGACGGTTCCATTCACTATGCGCCGCATCCTCGCTGTTCAGCGCGGCAAGCTGTACCGTCACATGACCGTTTGAAGCAGGCGCGACGGACGGAGCAGGTTTTGCCGCGGCCTGAGGAGCCGTTTTTGATGGAGCGGCAGATGGCGGGGCAGACGGCGTTTCATCATCCGCATCTTCGGTGGTAACCGGCGGTTTGGGGGAGGACGGTAGTTTTTGTTCCGTGGCCTTGCCCGTTACAGCAGGCGAGTCTACCGCTGCTTTGGCACCGGGTGATGTAGAACCCTGTATGACGGGCTCCTCAGTCGTTTCGGAACCACTGGGGGGCAAAGGCTGCGGTGCAGAAGGCGGAGCCAGACGGCCCGGCATGGGGGCTTCCGGCTTGGGGGCCAGAGATTCCGGCGCATCATCACTCGCACCGGAGAGAATGGCATCATCGGCACCGGATATCTGCATACCGCCGGGATTGGCTGGCTTTACGCGCAATGGACGATTATCGGCCTCGATCACCGGAACAGGGCCTCCTGTCCCTTGCACCAGTGACCACAGGCCGATGAAACCGACCAGCGCCACACCGATAGCACCTGCCGCCATCGCCAGCTTGCGCGTGGCGGGATCAAGCGCTCCGCCACCGGTCACACGGCGGCTGGAACGGTAGGCGGTTTCTTCCTCCACCCCCGGCAGCAGATCGTCGGTCGGGCGGGTGCGTAGATCCTCCCGCTGAAGGTCGATCCGGGGCATACGGAAACCCTCCGGACCGCCCATGGCCTCACCATCATCGCTATAGACGTGGTTTGGATCAAAACGCGGCGCTTGCCGAACTCTCGGTCGATCAGATGCCAGACCGCGAGGATCTGGATTTTCGTTGGGAGTATGATCCGGCATCGTCGCCTGTTCCGTTCATTCGCCGCACGCTGCGGAGGAAGCTCCCCTCAGCGCATTTCATTCACCGGTGCCACACCCATGACGGCCAGCCCCGACCGGATGACAATGGCGGCAGCTTCGACCAAAGCAAGCCGTGCCGTTGTCTCTGTCGTACGGTCCTGCTGGATAAAGCGCAAGGTTGCATCGTCACGGCCCTTGTTCCAGAGCATATGAAAATCGCCTGCCAACTCATAGAGAAAAAACGCAATTCTATGAGGCTCTCTGGCCTGTGCAGCGGCCTCGACAATCCGTGGCCACCCGGCCAGACGGCGGATCAGGGTCAGTTCGGCATCGGAGGTCAGGCTGTCCAGCGCGGCATGACGTAATGCCTCCGGTTGCGTGGTCAGCCCCTGCTCCGCCGCCATGCGCAGAACCGAGCAGCAGCGAGCATGCGCGTATTGCACATAGAAAACCGGGTTTTCCCGTGTCTGGGCCAGAGCCTGATCCAGATCGAACTCCATCTGCGCATCGCTTTTGCGGGTCAGCATGGTGAAGCGTACGGCATCACGGCCCACTTCCTCCAGCAGATCGCGCAGCGTGACATAGGTTCCGGCGCGTTTGCTCATCCGCACGGGCTGCCCGTCCCGAACCACATGGACAATCTGGCACAACACGGCCTCATAGATCGCCTGCGGGGCAATGGCGCGCATGGCTGCCTTCACACGTGGCACATAGCCCCCATGATCGGCCCCCAGCACGTCCACAACGATATCCGCACGGGTGGCCTTGTCGGCGTGATAGGCGATATCATTGGCAAAATACGTGTTGGTGCCATCTGATTTTCTTAGCGGACGATCCACGTCATCGCCGAAGGAGGTCGAGCGGAACAAGGTCTGTTCACGCGGCTCCCAGTCATCCGGAGTCTTGCCTTTCGGCGGCTCCAGCACACCCTCATAGATCAGCCCGTCCTGCTGCAACCGCTCAATCGCGGCATCCGCAGCGCCAGACTGCAACAAAGCAAGCTCCGAGGAGAACACATCCGGGTGAACGCCGAGCAGATCCAGATCCTCGCGGATCGACGCCATCATTTGCGCCACGGTGAATTCCCGCACGGTATTCAGCCACAATGCAGAGTCAGCCACGGTGGTGCCGGGACCGGCCAGCGTATCGCCATGAAGCCTGGCGAGTTCTTCCCCGACCGGAACCAGATAATCACCGCGATATTGCAGCCCACACGGAACCTGTGCCGCATACTCATCCTCGGTCAGGGTCGTGCCGAGCGCCTGCAGGTAACGCCAGTAAGCTGCCCATGCCAATGCGATCACCTGGGCGCCCGCATCGTTGATGTAATATTCCTTCGTCACCGTGTAGCCCGCCTTGCCCATCAGATTGGCAAGTGCATCCCCCACCACGGCCCCACGGCAATGACCGATATGCATCGGCCCAGTCGGGTTAGCGGATACATATTCGATGTTGACCCGCTTTCCGTATCCGGCACTGCCGTCACCATAACGGATACCGGCCTCCAGAATGGCCGGAATCCGCATCCGCCACGCTTCGGCCCGCAGATGCATGTTCACGAAGCCCGGACCCGCCGGTTCGGCACGCTCGATTTCCGTAACCCCGGCCAATGCAGCCGACAGGGCCTGCGCCAAATCACGGGGCGGTTTTCCAGCCGGTTTTGCCGCGATCATCGCTGCATTGGTGGCCATGTCGCCATGCAGAGGATCACGAGTGGGCGTGACCTCCACCCGTGCCGTCAGCTCCGCGGGAAGATCAGGTACAACGCGGGCCAGCGCTTCCAGAACATGGGTACGGATCAGGGCGTAGATGTCATCGGCCATGGAATTGGGTATCTCGATCAGTGTACGTTTGGGCAGGCAATATTGGTATGGGGAGCTGTCTCAGCCGGGAACGGACAGATCCGTCAAGCGCCGATGTTCTTCAGCAGCGAAACGATCCGTCATACCGGCAATGTAATCACAGACCGTGCGGGCAGCCCGTTCAGAACCGGTGGAGCCGCCTCCCCGCACCCGCCACTCGCCGGGTAACAGGGTCGGGTCGTCATGCAGGATGCGGAACAGATCAGCCGTAACCCTGCGCGCCTTCACGGTCATGCGATTGACTCGCCAGTGGCGATACATACGGGCGAACAGGAATTCCTTGATGACCCTGTTGGCTTCCGCCATGCGGGGGCTGAAGGCAACCACAGCCTCATTGGCGCGGCGGATATCACTGGCACTGGCTGGATTGAGCTGAGCAATCCGGCCACGTGTCTCCGTGATCATATCCCGCACAAGCGTATCAATCACGCGCCGAATCGTCTCATGCCGCAGACGGGGTGGCGGCACATCCAGGCTGGTCTTCCTGGCAGCCTCCAATGCCTCCCCCACCACCGGCAGATGGGCGATGTCATCGAACCCGAACAACTGGGCACGAATACCATCATCCAGATCGTGGGAGTGGTAGGCTATATCATCCGACATGGCGGCAATCTGCGCCTCGACCGAGGCATAGCTATCCAGTTCGAGATCATACAGCGCATTGTATTCCGCGACATAAGGTGGGGGCCGATGCAGCGGACCATTATGCTTTGCCAGACCTTCCAGGGTTTCCCATGTCAGGTTCAGCCCATCAAAGGGAGCGTAACGGTTTTCCAGCCTCGTCACGACCCGCAGGGACTGGGCATTGTGATCGAAGCCGCCGAACGGCTTCATTCCTACCTGTAGAGCGTCCTCCCCGGCATGGCCGAAAGGGGGATGGCCGAGGTCATGGGCAAGAGCCAGCGTCTCCGCCAAATCTTCATCGACATCCAGAGCACGCGCCATGGACCGCGCAATCTGTGCCACCTCCAGACTGTGGGTTAGCCGGGTGCGGAAGAAATCGCCCTCGTGATTGACGAAAACCTGCGTCTTATATTGCAGCTTGCGAAAGGCGGCGCTGTGGATGATCCGGTCCCGATCACGTTGCCACGGACTGCGCATCTGGCTTTCCGGCTCGGGGTAGAGCCTGCCCCGCGCGGTTTCCAGCCTTACGGCCCATGGCGCCAGACCGCTACGCTGGAAAGCGCGACTTTCCGGCGGATAGAGCCAGTCCGCTGCCCGGGGTTGAATGGCGGATAACAGATGATCCGGTCCAGTTTCGTTCATAACTCAACGGATTAGCACTGCTACCAGCCACCGCACCAGCACCCGATCAATGCAGCACCGATGGAAAGCGTCTTGCAGTCCGGGTTTCTTCGCTTATTTTCATGGGATGGACGCACTCGAAACCTCTCCTGACATTTCTTCCTCCGGCTCGGCAGTGGGGTTCGGCGTATCGGCCTCAGCCGCCGCACGCATTGCCGAAATTGCACAAGGGCAAGCCCTGCGCGTTTCCGTGCTGGCAGGGGGATGCAGCGGTTTCCAATATCAGTTTGCTCTGGATGGGCAGCGGGCCGATGATGATGTCGTTATCGAGCGCGACGGAGCAGTCGTTCTGGTCGATCCGGCGAGTCTGGAATTTTTGGCCGGTGCAGAACTCGATTACAAGGATGCGCTGATGGGCAGTCATTTCACTATCCGAAACCCGAATGCGACCGCCTCCTGCGGCTGCGGCACCAGCTTCTCGGTTGAATGATCATCTGATAGCCAGATCGACACCGTCTTTCAAAAAAGTAGCATTGCCCGTGAAAATCGCCACCTGGAATGTGAACTCCATCAGGCAGCGAGAGGGTCATGTACTGTCCTGGCTGGAGCGGAATCAGCCGGACATCCTGTTGTTGCAGGAAATCAAATGCGAAACCGCTGCCTTTCCGGCACAGGCTTTTGCCAAACTGGGATATCAGGCCGAGGCAGTCGGGCAAAAAGCCTATAATGGGGTGGCTGTGCTGTCCCGCGTGCCGTTTGAGGTCACACAGCGCACCCTCCCGGGCCTTCCCCCCGACGATGCACAGGCGCGCTATATCGAGATCAGAGCGCTGAACACCATCATCGGCAATCTCTACCTGCCAAACGGCAATAGTGGGGGGGAAGCCGGATACGCCTACAAGCTTGGCTGGATGGAGCATCTTGCACAGCATGCCGCCAGCTTGCTGGCTGCCGGCGAGGACCTCATTCTTGCGGGAGATTACAATGTCTGCCCGACCGAGGAGGATTACGCCCCCGGCGCCCTGCCTCCGGAGGATGCCTTGCTGCGGCCAGAAACAAGGGCGCGATTCCGGTCATTACTCTGGCTGGGCCTGACCGATGCCGTGCGGGCAATGCGGCCATCGGGACAGATTTATACATTCTGGGATTATCAGGCGGGTGCGTGGCCGCGTGACCGGGGGCTGCGTATCGACCACGCCCTGTTATCAAGCCGCATGGCAGAGCGACTGATCGAAGCCCTTCCTGACCGGATGGAGCGTGATCAGCCGCAGCCTTCGGACCATGTTCCGGTCATAATATCGTTCGAGCCTTGAGCTTTTATCCGCAAGCCGCCACAACGCTATGACTGAACAATGACCTGATCAGCGGCCGGGCCAATCGGGATGCCTCTCAACAGGCTGTCAGGCAGAGAGGGGAAGCGGATATGAATTTCACATTCATGGTGATCGTGGCAGCTCTCGGCGGCCTTTTGTTCGGCTATGACACAGGTGTCATTTCCGGCGCGCTACCTTTCCTTCGTGAAGACTTCAACCTTGATTCCTGGAACGAAAGTCTGGTCGCTGCCATCACTCTTGCAGGTGCCACTTTGGGGGCTATGGCGGGGGGAAATCTGGCCGACCGGTTTGGTCGGCGCCTGATGATCTTGCTTACATCCATACTGTTTATTGTCGGTGCCGTTCTCTCGGCCTTCGCCGGGAGCATTCTGGTTCTGACGGCTGGCCGCCTGATCGTCGGGCTGGCCATTGGCGTGTCATCACTCATCACCCCGCTCTATCTGTCGGAAATTGCCCCTGCCTCACGGAGAGGCGGAATGGTGTCGATGAACCAGTTTTTCATCACACTCGGTATTCTGGTGGCGTTTCTGGTGGATTACGCCTTTTCCTTTTCCCGTGCATGGTCGTGGATGCTGGGCCTTGGCGCTGTACCAGGCATAATCCTGTTTCTGGGAATGCTTGCTTTGCCGGAAAGCCCACGCTGGCTGCTGAAAAACGGCCATGTTGATCAGGCTGCGGATGCATTGCGGCAGTTGATGGGGAAGGAGCAGGCAGAAGGAGAGTTCAAAAGTCTGAATCATTTCATGCAGACAGAGTTAGCGTCCGAGAGAACTGCCAATGGAGTTTCCATTTTCAATGATCGACGTTACCGCCTGCCTCTGGTGATCGGGGTTGGTCTGGCCGTGCTGCAACAGGTCACCGGCATCAACACAGTCATCTATTTCGGCCCACAGATTTTCAGTGCGGCGGGTATTGGCGATCATTCCGCCTCCATTCTTGCCAATGTGCTGATCGGCGTCGTCAACGTCGGTATGACAATTATTGCCATGCGCCTGATGGACCGGGCCGGACGACGCTCCCTGCTCATCAATGGTCTGCTCGGCATGACGATTGGCCTGCTACTACTTGCTTTCGGTTTCTGGATCGGCACATCCGGCCCAGGAGGAGCTTCCGCCTGGATCGCCATTGCCGCCTTGTCGATCTACATTGCCGCTTTCGCCATTGGAATGGGGCCGGTTTTCTGGCTGATCATCAGCGAGATATTTCCCCTCCATGCGCGAGGGCGCGGCATGGCGGTGGCGACAGTCGCCAACTGGGGTTCCAACGCCATTGTCGCCTATACTTTCCTGCCAATGCTCAACAGTGTGGGGATCATCTCTACCTTTCTGATTTTTGCCCTCATGTCGGTGGTATCCATTTTCTTCACGATCCGCTTCGTGCCGGAAACGACCGGGCAAACCCTGGAGGACATTGAGCGGAGTATGAGTGCTTCCTGATCCTTCCGTATTGTGCAGCGCACAAATTTGCGCTGCACTGATATCAGGATGGGTAAGGGGATCTGATCGACGTGCGTTTTTCTTTGCTGGCTCTTGCTGTTGCCTCCTTCGGTATCGGAACAACCGAGTTCGTCATCATGGGCCTGCTGCCGGATGTGGCAAAAAGCCTGGATGTCAGCATCCCCAAGGCCGGGCTGCTGGTGACGGGATATGCCCTTGCCGTCACCTTCGGTTCGCCATTGTTGGCAATTGCCACCGCTCGTCTGCCAAGGCGCTCAACGCTGATGGGCCTGATGGGGATATTCATCCTCGGCAATATTTTGTGCGGCCTTGCCGGCAATTACACCCTGCTGATGCTGGCACGGATTTTCACGGCGTTGGCCCATGGGGCATTTTTCGGCATCGGCTCTGTCGTTGCTTCCCAGATCGTGCCGCGTCATCAGCGGGCACAAGCTGTCGCCATGATGTTTTCCGGCCTGACACTGGCCAATGTACTGGGCGTACCACTTGGTACCCTGCTTGGACAATGGGCCGGATGGCGCGCTACTTTCTGGGTCGTCTCAGCCATTGGCGTCATAGCCTTTACAGCTCTGGCTATATGGGTTCCCGCTGTTCCGGCAGAGCGGGGCGTCAACATGCTGGCAGAGTTCAAAACCCTCCGGCGACCACAGGTGCTGCTGACCATGCTGATCAGCGTGATCTGCTCCGTCAGCCTGTTCACGGTCTATACCTACATTACCCCTCTGCTTGAGCAGGTCACCGGTTTTTCAGACCGTACCGTCACCATCGCCCTGCTCCTGTTCGGCGTCGGGTTGACAGGGGGGAATTATATTGGCGGTCGGCTGGCGGACTGGAAGCTGATGCCTTCCGTCGTCGGATTACTGATCGCCCTGATCCTGGTGTTGCTTCTGTTCACCGGGACAGTCCTCAACCCTGCCCTGGCCATTGCAACCATGATCGTATGGGGCGCCATCGCGTTCGCTTTGGTCTCTCCCCTGCAATTAAGAGTGGTTGATCAGGCCGTGGACGCCCGTAATCTGGCATCTACCCTCAATCAGGGAGCCTTCAATCTGGGCAATGCAACCGGGGCGTGGCTGGGAGGGGTGATGCTGTCATGGGGATTCGGGTACCGGACCCTGCCTCCTCTGGCCGCCGCTATTGCGTTACTGGCTCTGGGCTTGACGCTGTATGCGATCAGGGTGGAGCACGCCAATACGGCCCACACCCGGCCCTGCGGCCAGCGCTGAGACGCATTGCGACAGAAAACGTTGCACAAACGGAGAAATACCGTTAACCGCGTCCATTCAAGTCAATTTACTATTTTTCTCGAGTAAAATGTAAATTCCACAAAAATGGATGTCAGAAAAATGCATTACCTGAAGCCCATCAAACGCAGAAGCCTTCTTCAGGCTGCCGGTATGGCGCTTCCTGTCGGGTTGCTGGTCCGAACTGGCTGGGCCGCTACTGAGCAGGCGATACCTGACGCTGGAGCACACCAGCACGCCAGCACCGGCTCTCCAGCATTCGCATTGCCAGAGCCGAAAAAATTGCGTGTGACCTGGAATGCGAATTCAGTATGCACAGTCAGCGTTCCGGCAGCAGCGGAGCGCGGTATTTTCAAAAAGTATAATCTTGATGTGGAGCTGATTAATTTCGGTGGCTCGACAGATCAGTTGCTGGAAGCGATTGCTACCGGGAAAGCCGATGCCGGTGTCGGCATGACCCTGCGCTGGCTGAAGCCGCTGGAGCAGGGATTCGATGTGCGCATTACCAGTGGTATTCATGGCGGCTGCATGCGTCTGCTGGCACCGAAGGATTCAACCATCCGCAGCGTCGCCGATCTGCGCGGGCAGACAATCGGCACCAGTGATCTGGCTGCCCCCGACAAAAACTTTTTCACTATTCTGGCATATCAGCAGGGTGTTCCAGCAGATTCCATCGACTGGCGTGCTTATCCCGCCGATCTGCTCAGCGTGGCGCTCAAGAAAGGTGAAGTGAAGGCAATTTCCCTTAACGATCCGCTGGCCTGGCTGATCAAGGAGCGGGAGGGTCTGGTGGAGATCGCTACCAACCTGACCTCTCCCTATCAACACAGCGTCTGCTGCATTCTTGGTATCCGTGGCAGCATGGTGCGTGATGACAGGGCAGCAGCAAGAGCACTGACAGCCGCCCTGCGGGAAAGTCAGGAATGGGCTGCCGCTCATCCAGCCGAGGCTGCCGCGATTTATGCAGCCCATTCCGGCAAGGTGAAAGCAGAACAGGTCGAAAGCATGTTGCGCTCTCACACCCAGCATCATATGCCGAGCGGACAGGCACTGGAGCAGGAAATCATCACCTATGCCGCCGCACTGCGTGATATCGGTGTCATTCGCAGCCGTACCGATCCAGAGCGTTTTGCAAAACAAATTACAGCAGATGTTCTGTCATGACAGGTTCCGCTTCCGCCTTTTCCAGCCAGCCCGGCATTCTTTTGGGTCGCAGCCGTGCTGCATTCTGGGTCATTGGCCTGATTGCTGCCTTGCTGTGGGGGATCGATGGTGCCCTGATCCAGCTCTGGCCAGATGCGAATGATCTTGGCCGGAGCGACTGGCTGGCTGCCGGTGCCACGGGGGTAGCAGCGTTTCTGCTGCTTCTGTCCCTGAGCAACCGGGTTCCAGCCAGACTGCGCTATATCGGCCCATGGCTTGTGGTGTTGGCACTGCTGCTGGGAGCATGGGAACTCATCACGGCAAAACTCAACCTGCTGCCACGCCCGTTTTTTGCTGCTCCCCAGTCTATTCTGGAAGTCTACACTGATGATTGGCCGCGGCTGGGTAACAGCATCGGACATTCCCTGATCCTGCTCGGTCTTGGCTACGGTCTTGGCGCTGCAACCGGTTTCGTAACCGGGGTCGCCATCGGCTGGTCACGGGCCGTAGGATACTGGGCGCATCCGGTGCTGCGCCTTCTCGGCCCATTGCCTGCTACAGCATGGCTGCCACTGGCATTTTTCTTTTTTCCATCCAGCTTCAGCGCCAGCATTTTTCTGATTGCCCTTGCCTCAGGCTTCCCGGTGGCCGTGCTCACCTGGTCAGGCGTTTCCAGCGTCGCCGCCGCCTATTACGATATCGCCCGCACACTGGGCGCAAAACCGCGTTTTCTGGTGCTGAAAGTAGCCATACCGGCAGCAATGCCCTCCGTATTCGTCGGCTTGTTTATGGGGCTTGGCGCATCTTTTTCGGTACTGGTCGTTGCTGAAATGATGGGAGTAAAGGCGGGCCTGGGCTGGTATCTGACCTGGGCACAGGGCTGGGCGGCCTATGCCAACATGTATGCGGCGTTGCTGCTGATGGCGCTGATGTGCTCCGGGTTGATCGCCCTGCTGTTCCGGCTGCGTGACAGGGTGCTCAGCTGGCAGAAAGGATTGGTGAAATGGTAAATCCTGCCCTGAAATCTGCTTCGGCAGGTCTGGATTTACGGATTGAAGCCGTCTCCCATGCTTTCCCCGGTAAGGCCGGTCCGCTGCCGGTTCTGCAGGATGTTCAGCTGAATCTGGAACCGGGCAGTTTCGTCGCCCTGCTCGGTCCGAGCGGATGCGGAAAATCTACCTTGCTGCGTCTCGTCGCCGGGCTGGAACCACCGGTACAGGGTCGTATCCTGGCTGATGGCACCCCGATAACCGGACCTGATCCCAGCCGGGTAGTCGTGTTTCAGGATCCCACCCTCTATCCATGGCGCACTGTTGAAGCCAATGTCGGGCTGGGGCCGGAGGCGCGTGGAACCCTGCATCAGGATCGACACCGTATCCGCGATGCGCTGCAACGTGTGGGGCTGGCGGAATTTGCGGATTCGTATCCGCATCAGCTTTCCGGCGGGATGGCACAGCGCGCAGCGCTGGCAAGGGCGCTGGTCAACGATCCGCGTTTGCTGATCCTGGATGAACCGCTTGGCAAACTGGACAGTCTCACGCGCCTGACCATGCAGGGGGAAATCCAGCGCCTGTGGCAGAATGCAGGGTTCACGGTCCTGCTCGTCACCCATGACATTGAAGAAGCTCTGCTGCTTTCCGAGCGCGTGATCGTGTTCAGTGATCGGCCAGCAACAGTGTTGGCGGATCTTATAGTAGATCGGCCCTATCCCCGCCATCGGGATGATGCACAGCTGGTCTCGCTCAGAAAAGAAATTCTCGGATTGCTGGGGATGGAACGGTCCTGGTAACCGTCCCTTCTCCCCTTACCGGGAAGATGGAGCAGGCTCAGGTAGCTTCTGATGGGCCACAACGGGCGTCACCATAGCCGCAGACAGACCGGGCAATACACCCATAGCTTGATTGAGACGCGCGCGAGCACGGCCAAGCTCGACCTCCGCCCGTGCATCGGCCTCCAATGCGTCGGACAGAAGCCGCCTGACCTGATAAAGATTATAGAGCGTGGTCTCACCTGCCTCGAATGAAAGACGCGCACTGGCGAGCTGCTTTCTGGCGACATCCAGACGCTCCCGCGCAATCCCTGCGGAGATTTTAGCCCGTTCCAACACGTTCTCCGCCCTGCGAATGGCCAGGCCGAGAACGCGGCGGTGCTGGGTCCATTCCACCGTTGCCCGGGTCAACCCCGCCTGGGCCGCCGCCCGGCGTGGTATGTTGCGGGCTTCGGTGGCCAACGGAACCCTCAGCCGGAACCCGAATGAGGTTCCTTCCTCCGACATGACACCGCCCTGCTGTGATGAATACAGGCTCACCTCGGGATTTTCACGCAAGGTCGTATTCACATAGCGTATCTGGGCACGTGCCGCCTCGATACCCGCCAGAGCAAGCTGGATCAGCGGGTGATCATCCAGCTTTCTGTCGGTTGCAACCGGCTCTGAAGCAACCAGTGGTTCATCACCGCCGGTGATGGTGCTGTAAACAGAACGGAGCCTTTCCGCTTCCATCCGCGCGCGGGACAGGTCCAGGTCGGCCGCAAGGGTCTCATTTTCACCGAACAATGTATCCTGTGACGAAAGATCACCGAAATGGGCGCGGCGTTCGACATCTTTCTGGATAGCCTGCGCAGTTTCCAGACGCTGTTCCGCAACATGGACATTCAGCATGGCCAGGACAGCATCCCACCACGTCTCACGTAGCTCCCCTGCCAGTTGCAGGGCGCGCTCCGTCGCGCGGCGTTCGGCCTGCAACAGATCGGCGTCTACCTGTTGACCAAACGCCTGACGCTGCCCGGGCAACCAGAGCGGAGCGCCCAACTCCACATCCGTCTGCCACACCTTGCGGGGACCTCGCGTATCCATACGGCCGCCAATGCCGACAGATGGAGATCCCGCAATAGGTATGCTGGTGGTTGCATGTCTGGCATCAACTGCCAGCACCTCGGCCTGTAAGGAGATATATTCAGGATCGAGCGACAGCGCACGCAGCAGATGACGCGCAAATACGGTTTCGGAAATGATGGCAGGCTGACTGTCCGACACTGATTTCGGAACCGGTTTTTGAAGAGTGCTCCGATGATGAGAGCTTTCCGAGCCGGATTTTCCAGTCTGATCTTCTGCCGCCTGCGCCGTTTCAGAAATGCCCCCCAGATCGACTCCCAGAGCACCCATCAATGTGGCAGCCGAGATAAGGGCAACAGTCAGAGGGCTGACCGAGAAGTGGTACTTCCTGAATATCATTCGGGATTCTCCGAAGCACCTTTCTTTGCACCTGCCCCCGCCCCCGCTGCCGCCGCCCGTGCAGCTTTGGGCAAGGCAAAACGGTCGTAAAGAATGGGCAGCAGCACCAGCGTCAATGTCGTAGCCGTCACCAGACCACCGATGACCACAACGGCAAGAGGACGCTGAATTTCCGATCCAGGCCCTTCCGCATAGAGGAAAGGCACCAGACCAAATGCAGCAATGGTCGCCGTCAGGGAAACCGGGGTCATGCGGCGTTTCGTTCCCTCAAGCACGGCAGTGCGCAGAGGCAACCTCAACTCATATTGCAGCCGGTTAATATAGCTGATCAGAACGACACCATTCAGAACCGCGATACCGATCAAAGCAATAAACCCGACCGATGCAGGAACCGAGAGAAACTCCCCCGAAATCCAGAGTCCGATGATACCGCCAATCGCGGCAAAAGGCACATTGCAGAAGACCAGTGTTGCCTGCCGCACGGAACCGAATGTCAGATAGAGCAACAGGAAAATCAGCCCAAGGGCAATCGGCACCACCATAGCCAGTCTTGCTGATGCACGTTGCTGATTTTCAAACTGGCCACCCCATTCAAGTCGGTAGGCTGGAGGAATGGATACTTTCTTTCCGACAGCCTCCTGCGCTTCGGCCACGAATCCGACCAGATCCCGCCCATGCACATTGGCGAGCACGGTCTGAAAACGTTGCGCCTGTTCACGAACAACCTGCACAGGGCCTTCTGTTTCCTTGATCTGCGCCACCTGTGAAAGCTGCACGGTACTGCCAGCCCGGCCCGGCAGAGCGATCTGAACCCGTCCGAAATCGGCCACCGACTGCCTCAGACTTTGCTCACCCCGCACGACAAGCGGAATCCTGACTTCTCCCGGCTCCAGAACCTCACCGACATCGGTGCCATCCACCCATACTCTCAGGGCACGCTGAACGTCTTTCAGATCAAGCCCGAAGCGGCCCGCTGCCAACCTGTCCACAGTCACCGACAGATATTTCATACCTTCATTACGCAGCGCGTACACATCCGATGCACCGGGAATATTGCTGATGACGGCGGCAATATCCTTACCGATCCGGTTGAGCTCATTCAGATCGGAGCCGAAAATCTTGACCACCACGTCACCACGAGCGCCAATCACCATTTCCTGCACACGCATCTCGATCGGCTGTGCAATCTGATAGGAAATACCGGGGATTTGCTCCATCACCCCTCGTATCTGCTCAATCAACCAGTCAGGATCCGGCTTGCGCCATTTATCCCGCGGGGCCAGCGTCAGAAACATATCGGTATCGTTCAACCCCACCGGGTCAATGCCCAGCTCATCAGCGCCGGTGCGGGCATGAATACCAACCACCTCCGGCACCTGCGCCATCAAGATCTTTTCAATCCGGTTATCCAGTTCTGCCGCCTCCAGAACAGAAATGGATGGATGCGTGCGCACACTCAGAACCGGATTTCCTTCATCCATGCTCGGCACAAAAGTGGAACCGATCCCGCCAAATGCCAGAAAAGCCCCAACGACACCGCAGCCAACCACGCCCACGACATAAAGCGGGCGGTCAATGATCCATTCCAGAAACGGATCGTAAAATCGATGCAGCCATCGCACCAGCAAGGGATCCACGGGATGACCATGCGCATCCTTTTTGCCTCCACCCCGTAAAACCATGGCAGAAAGTACCGGAACCACTGTCAGAGACAGCAGCAATGCGGCACACAACGCAAACGTGATGGTGAGTGCCACCGGAGAGAACATCTTGCCTTCCAGCCCCTGCAAAGCCAGCAGTGGCATGAAGACGGTTACAATGATGATGACACCTGATACCAGCGGCACGACCACTTCACGCGTGGATTCCGCCACCAGTCGCAGACGCTGCGGAAAAGTCGGCGGCCTGACAGCTTCCGTGAAACGGTGCGATGCGTTTTCCACCACCACGACGGCACAATCCACCAGCAGACCAATGGCGATTGCCAGGCCACCCAGCGACATGATGTTTGCGGACAGACCCCAAAGCCGCATGACCCCAAAAGTTACCAGCACGGCCAGCGGCAGAATAATCGACACGACCAAAGCCGGGCGCAGACCGCCGAGAAACAGCAAAAGCAGCACGACAACCAGCGTTACGGCTTCCAGCAGCACGCGCTGCACCGTCCAGACAGCCTTGCCGATCAGTTCGCTACGGTCATAATAAATCTCGATATGCGCGCCTTTGGGCAGCAGAGGCTTGATTTCCTCCAGCTTGGCTTTCACACCATCAACGACCGTACGGGCATTGGCACCTGCAAGACCAAGCACGGTTGCCCATACCGCTTCTCCCTTCGCATTGGCCACCACGACGCCATTGCGAGGCAGGGAGCCATATCGAACCTCTGCTACATCCTCGACACGGATAATGCCATTGGGGCGCGAAGCCAGAACAATGGAGCGCAGATCATTCAATGTCTCGATCCGACCGGAAACACTGACCAGCAAGGCTTCCTCGCCATCCTCGATCCGTCCGGCACCATCATTTCCGTTATTGGCCTCGATCGTATCGAGCAATTGCTTGACAGTAATGCCATGTGCCGCCAATGCCGCCGTGTTCGGCACAACCTCATAGGTGCGTGACAGGCCACCCATGGAGTTCAGATCGGCCACACCCGGTAAACCACGGATACGCGGACGGATGACCCAGTCAATCAGATGACGCTGCTGCTGAAGATCAAGACCACCGCCGGTGATCGTAAACATCAGCATTTCGCCCAGCGGCGTAACAATCGGCGCCAGTCCACCCGACACGCCTGGCGGCAATTGCGCTTTAATGTCCGATAGTCTCTCTGCTACCTGCTGCCGCGCCCAATAAACATCCACCCCATCGGCAAACTCAAAGGTCAATAATGCGACCGAGTAACGTGTGGTCGAACGCATCATCACCAGATAAGGAATCCCCTTGATTCCAAGCTCGATCGGAACGGTGACGCGCTGCTCCAGCTCCTCCGGCGTCAAACCGGAGGCTTTCATCGACACGATCACCTGTGTCGGTGAGACATCCGGAAACGCATCAATGGGCAGGTTTTGATAGGCATTGGCACCCCATACGGCCAGAGCCACCGCCAGAAGCAGAACAATCAGGCGCTGTTTCAGCGCAACTTCAACCAGTCTGGCGAGCATCGGATCAGCTACCGTCCGCTTTGGTCAGCTCCGCCAACAAAGGCAACATGCCCTCGACAGCGACGTTATCCTGCACTGACAGATGACCGCGGATCGATGTGTAAGTGGATGTTTCGCCTATAACTGTAACCGGCTGGGCACGAAACCCACCCTCCGTCTGCACAAATACCCAGTTGTGATTGTGATGCCTGATGACGGCCCCTACTGGCACGCGCCATTGCGGCATGCCTGATTGCTCAAGCTGGACGGACACCGTGACAGCCTGACCAGGCCGCAGCCCTTCGGTACCCTGCGTTATTTCCGCCGTCGCCGATGTAGCCTGCGTGGTTGGATCGACACTGCGTCCGACGCGAATAACCTGACCCTGCCCGCCAAAAGTCGATACGGACACTTTGTTCCCCGGCGCCAGAGAAGCAGCCCGGGCCAGCGGGACCTGCAGATGCACCCACAAAGGATTAAGGTGAGCAATGGTGAAAAGAGGTGCCGCCTGTGCCACTCTTTCACCAGCCATACTCTGCCGCTGCAAAACGGTACCGGAAACCGGTGCGATAATCGTCAAGGTCGGAGAAATTGTGCGGTTTTTTTTCAGGACTGCAATATTCGCCGCATCCATCCCCAGCAAAGACAACATCTGCAATCGCTCATCAAGACGGGAACGAGCAAAAGATGCTTCAGCGCGGGTCGTCAACAAGCGGCGCTCGGGAATAATATGCTCCCTGAACATGGCCTCATCGCGCGTCAACCGTTCCTCAGCCAATGTGGCACCAGCCTCGGCTTCAAGATAAAGGCGTTGTGCCTCCACCAGCTCCGTACTGCGGAGAATAGCGATCGGCTGACCCTGCTGTACCATTTCATCCGGATCGATCAGAACTGTTTCTATCAGACCTCCGGCAGGTGCTGCGACCACTCTTACCTGACGAGGAGGAGCCTGTACAACGCCCTGAAGAGTTGCCTCGGTCATCCCGGTCTCGGGAGTGACCTTTGCGACTTCTATACCGGCCGCCTGAATCTCCCCCTTCCCAAGTTTGAGAAGAATGGGTTTCCGATCACTCTCGGCAGCGTAAAGAGTGGTGACCAAAATAAGTAATGGCAGCAGAGTGACAAGAAATAAAGGTTTTCTAGACCAGCCAGACATAAAGCAAGACACACAGTGGGATAAACAGGACCGGAATGTCACGCAGTATTGCTCCTGCATATTTTAATATGGCCATAGAAATTTCCGGCCAGTCCAGTATGTATGATCGCAGAGCTTTTAGAGAGGCAATGAGCGTTGCTCTGAATAGTCTGAATCAGTTTTTCTGCCGTTCAGTATATATTGTGTGCAACGCAACATCAACATGAAGGGATCAGCAGGAGAGGAATAATACACACTGCCAGTAAGCTGTTCTCCCTGTCTATCGACATAACCTGAAACAGTCCGCTGCGAACAGGGCAATAAAAAACCCCGCCTGGAAGCGGGGTTTTTCTGGATAATCAGTGCATTGTTCAATGCACTGCAGGCTGCGTTACCAGAGAAGGCGTGGCCGGTCCATGATCCATCCGGCTTGTCAGATTGTACATGATCCAGATCGAGCCTGAAACGAGGATCAGCAGCACGACCACGGAAAACACAAATGCCGTCACGTTCCAGCGCTGTTCGGAGGAAGCATTCATGTGCAGGAAAAACACCAGATGCACCAGAATCTGAATAACAGCCAAAGCGGCAACACCCGGAAGGATCAGATGCTCTGGCACCAGTTTGTAAGCGACGATCAGAAATGCCGCCGCCGTCAGGATCACCGAAAGAATGAAGCCGATGATATACGAGCCGACGCTGCCATGGCTTGAACCATGGTCAGACGCACCATGCGCATGTGCGGTGGCCATTTACAGAACTCCCGCCAGATAGACGAAGCTGAAGACGCAGATCCAGACAATGTCCAGAAAGTGCCAGAACAGGCTGAGGCAGGTCAGACGGCTCATATAAGCCGGCGTCAGCCCTTTTTTCAGCACACCAAGCTGAAACACCAGCACCGCCATCCATAACAGGCCGCAAGTTACGTGCAGCCCATGCGTTCCAACCAAGGTGAAGAAGGCGGACAGGAATGCACTGCGATCCGGACCGGCCCCTTCGGCGATCAGATGAGAAAACTCCTTGACTTCCATCAGAAGGAAGCCAAGGCCGAACAGGAAAGTTACTCCCAGCCACTGCAGCGTTCCGCCCAGCCGATGCTTGTGCGCCTGCAGCATCGCGAAACCATAAGTGATGCTGCTGAACAGCAGCAGGGCGGTTTCGATTGCGACGTCCTTGAGATCGAAAATCTCCTGGCCTGTCGGGCCGCCCGCAAACTGCGAGCGGGCGACGGCAAAGGCTGCGAACAGGCCGGAGAACAGAATGCAGTCCGTCATCAGGTAGAGCCAGAAACCGAAAACGGTCTTCCCATGCTCGTCGTGATGCGCGTGCTCAGGACTGGCCGGAGGATCCTGAATGGCCAGCGGTTCAGTCAGCATGCTGAAGGTCTCCCTGCACCGATTTGCGGAGATTGGCGTCCTCAATCCGGGCGACATCTGCAGCCGGCACGTAATAGTCGATATCGTCGTTACAGGTTCTGATAATCAGGGTCAGCATACCGCCAATAACACCCAGAATAGCCATCCACCAGATCTGCCACACCATGCCAAAGCCAAAGAGGAAGGCAAATACGCCGATGATGAAGCCCGCAGGTGTATTCCGCGGCATATGAATGTCTTCATAATGCGGCCGCGCCAGACGACGCTGAGCCTGGAAGGTTTCGCTCCACAGCGGCTCTGCATCATCCACTTCCGGAACAATGGCAAAGTTGTAGAACGGGGGCGGAGAAGCAGTCGCCCATTCCAGGGTCGGACCATTCCACGGATCACCGGTCAGATCGGCGTTACGCTTGCGATCACGCAGGCTGACGACGAACTGCATCAGCTGACATCCGATGCCGGCAAAAATAACCACAGCACCGATGAAGGCGATGATCATCCAGGGCGTCCAGGCAGGATTGTCGTAGTGGTTCATACGGCGGGTAGCGCCCATGAAGCCCAGCACGTAAAGCGGCATAAAGGCCAGATAGAAGCCGACCAACCAGCACCAGAAAGCACGCTTGCCCCAGGTTTCGTCCAGCTTGAAGCCGAACATTTTCGGGAACCAGTAATTATATCCGGCCACATAGCCAAACAACACGCCACCAATGATCACGTTGTGGAAATGCGCGATCAGGAACAGGCTGTTATGGAGCAGGAAGTCCGCACCGGGCACTGCCATCAACACGCCTGTCATACCACCGATGACGAAGGTGCAGATAAAGCCGATCGTCCACAGCATCGGAGCCGTAAAACGCACCCGCCCGCCATACATGGTGAACACCCAGTTGAACACTTTCACCCCGGTCGGGATGGAAATGATCATGGTGGTGATGCCGAAGAAAGCATTCACGTCAGGGCCTGCACCCATGGTGAAGAAGTGATGCAGCCAGACAATAAAGGAAAGAATGGTAATCGCCACGGTGGCGTAAACCATCGAGGTATAGCCGAACAGCTTCTTGCTGGAGAACGTTGCGGTGATTTCAGAGAAAATGCCGAACGCCGGCAGAACAAGAATGTACACCTCGGGATGACCCCAGGCCCAGATGAGATTGACGTACATCATCTGGTTACCACCACCATCGGTGGTGAAGAAATGCATGCCCAGATAACGATCGAGACTGAGCAGAGCCAGCGTCACCGTCAGGATCGGGAAGGCTGCCATGATCAGCACGTTGGCACAAAGGCTGGTCCAGCTGAAAATCGGCATTTTCATGAACGTCATGCCCGGCCCACGCATACGCAGGATGGTGACGAAGAAGTTTACGCCGCTCAGCAATGTGCCGATGCCGGAAATCTGAAGCGCCCAGATATAGTAATCGACGCCGACATCCGGGCTGTACTGAAGTTCAGAGAGCGGCGGATAGGCCAGCCATCCAGCCCGGGAAAATTCGCCGATCGCGAGAGACACATTGATCAACACGGCAGACACGGCGGTCAGCCAGAAGCTCAATGAGTTCAGGAACGGAAATGCCACGTCCCGTGCGCCAATCTGCAGCGGCACAACCACGTTCATCAGCCCGATCACAAAAGGCATCGCCATGAAGAAAATCATGATGGTGCCGTGGGCGGAGAAAACCTGGTCGTAATGTTCCGGCGGCAGATAGCCGGGTTTGTCGCCGGATGCCAGAGCAAGCTGGGAGCGCATCATGATCGCATCGGCAAAACCGCGCAGCAGCATGATATGGGCCAGCACGAGGTACATCACGCCGATACGCTTGTGATCGACAGATGTCAGCCATTCAGTCCAGAGGTATTTCCACTTCCCGAAATAGGTAATGGCCCCCAGCACCGCGAGAGCAGCCAGAATCATGCCACTCACAGCGCCCATGACGATCGGCACATCGAACGGGATGGCCGATAACGTTAATTTGCCAAGCATTGTTTGTCCTCGTTAGCCCGTCACATACCCTCGTGGGACATGCTCATGTGGGACTGATAGCCATGGATGATATGGCTGAAGAGACCGTGCTCCACCTTGGAGTAGTAAGCGACAGGATTTTTCTCGCTCGGCTTGGCAAGCTCGGAATAGGTCTTCAGATCGAGTGTGCTGGCTGACTGCCGCGCCTTCTGCACCCAGTCGTCGAAGCCCTTCTGATCCGTAGCGATCACCTTGAAGCGCATGTCCGAGAAACCATCGCCGTTAAAATTCGCAGCCAGCCCGTCATAGATGCCTGCACGATCGGCAATCAGGTGAAGCTTGGTTTCCATTCCGGTCATGGCATAGATTTGGCTGCCCAGCTGCGGAATGAAGAAGTCATTCATGACGGAATCAGATGTGATGGAGAACTCAACCGGTGTGTTCAGCGGCATTGCCATCTGATTGACCGTTGCAATCCCCTGTTCGGGATAGATGAACATCCACTTCCAGTCGAGGGCGACGACCTCAATCTTCAAAGGCTTGCCGGCGACATCAAGCGGCTTGTAGGGATCAAGCTCATGCGTTGTGCGCCAGGTGATCGCTGCCAACACGATGATGATTGCACAGGGAACCGACCAGACGATGATTTCAAGCACCGTCGAATGGTGCCAGTTCGGACGGTAGATCGCGTTTCTGTTGGAGGCGCGATATTTCCAGGCAAACAGGAATGTCATAAAAATGACAGGAACCACGACCAGCAGCATCAGTGCGGTAGAAACCAGGATCAGATTCTTTTCCGCCCGTCCGATAGCACCGGCAGGATCCATCAGATCCAGCTTGCATCCCATCAACAGAAGGGCGGGAAGCAAGCCGATACAGGCTGAGATACGCGAAGACCTTCTTCGGCTCATTGGCACTCTCTTAACTCTTCTGCATGCGCAACCGCGCCGGCGCAGCGACAGCTGAAGCCACTCTATCATAAAGGCACGACATTATTCAGGCCATGGGCGTCAACTTTCCGGAACTGACGCGCCACAGCCCATCATCTTATCACTAAAAGGGCAGACAGGTGGACATAAGCGTCGTCCATCGGCATTTCTCCCTCGTTCGTCAACCCGGACAATTTGTCACAGGGCATGCAAACACAATCCTTTTGACTGGGACATAGAAGTCAGAGCAGCCATTATCCGGCTGAACGGTCATCACTGCCAAGCCTATCGTGTCAGAGTATTGCCGTCAGCGGCCCTCATTTAAACCATCTCCCGATGGCTCGCCCATTATATTCTCATTCTTCCAGCGGCTTCAGAGTTTCCTCCGCCCCCTGTATCGGGCAAATCACATAGAAAAGCCCGCCCCATTTTTTGGGACGGGCCATGATAGATACCAAGAAAGGCTGAAAAATCAGCTTCTCAGGGTTGGATAGTCAGGTTTTCGGTCATCAAGCCAGCCCGGCCGCAGCGGCGACTTCGGCGGCGAAATCGCTTTCAGGCCCCTTCTCGACACCTTCGCCGAGCTGGAAGCGGGCAAAGCCGGTCAGTTTGGCGCCGGCATTCTTCACGATGGCTTTTACGCGGCTTTCACCATCATGCACCCAGACCTGCTCCAGCAGCACGACTTCCTCGTAATACTTACGGATACGGCCTTCGACCATCTTCTCGATAATGGCTTCCGGCTTGCCGGAGGCACGGGCCTGCTCGGTCAACACGGCCTTCTCGCGCTCCAGAGCGGCCGGATCGACGTTATCGGTGTCCAGAGAATGTGGGTTGGCGGCTGCAACCTGCATACCGACCTGGCGGCCCAGCGTTTCCAGAGCGGAAATCTCTGAAGCGCTTTCCACTGCCACCAGCACGCCGATCTTACCAAGCCCCGGCTTCACGGGGCTGTGGATGTAGGAGGCGACAACACCCTGCGGCACCGACAGAACGCGGGCGCGACGAATGTTCATATTTTCGCCAATCGTCGCCACCAGATGTGTCAGCTGCTCGGCAACGGTGCGCTCAGTACCGGGATAGGGCGCGGCCTTGATGGCTTCCACGTCTTCACCAACCGTCAGCGCAACCCTGGCGGTTTCGGTCACGAACGCCTGAAACAGCTCGTTACGAGCCACAAAATCGGTCTCGGCATTGACTTCGACCATAGCGGCAGTCTGGGGAGCACTCGCAACACCGACCAGACCTTCAGCCGCAACGCGACCGGACTTTTTGGCGGCGGCGGACAGGCCCTTCTTGCGCAGCCAGTCAATGGCTGCTTCCAGATCACCATTGGTTTCTGACAGCGCCTTCTTGCAGTCCATCATGCCAGCGCCGGTCGTCTCGCGCAGCTCTTTGACGAGGGCGGCGGTAATCTCGGCCATGGGAAACTCCTCAAGCAGAAATGAATCAGGGGGGCGATGCCCCCTTTAAAGCCCGTTCGTCCCATCATTCCTGCATGATATTATCGTGTCACCGATGCAGGGAGCCACGCTGATCATTCATTCAGCAGGCAAGGAATGGAACGCCGGACAAAGATGACCCCGCCCGGAAACGACCTTTTACAGGGTGTTGCCGGACGGAGATTGCCTTGAAGTCAGGTTTCAGGCGGTGGCCTGTTCCGCTTCCGGCTCAGGCAGGATTTCCGGAGCCAACTCCTCGGCGGCACCGAGGTCACGGCCGGAAGCGATCATCTCGGCGCTGATACCATCCAGCACAGCACTGGCAACCAGATCGCAATACATGGTGATGGCGCGGATGGCATCATCATTGCCCGGAATCGGATAGGTTACGCCGGACGGATCGGAGTTGCTGTCCAGAACCGCCACAACCGGAATGCCCAGCTTGTTGGCTTCTTCGACCGCCAGCTTTTCCTTGTTGGTGTCGATGATGAAAAGGATGTCCGGCAGGCCGCCCATATCCTTGATGCCGCCCAGCGCGCGTTCCAGCTTTTCGCGGTCACGCGTAATGTCCAGCACTTCTTTTTTGGTCAGGCCGGTCGTGTCACCCGCCAGCATCTCGTCGATCTGACGCAGACGCTTGATGCTGCCTGTGATCGTTTTCCAGTTGGTGAGCATGCCGCCCAGCCAACGGTGGTTAACGTAATACTGACCGCAACGCTGTGCAGATTCAGCGACGTATTCAGCCGCGGCGCGCTTGGTGCCGACGAACAGAACGCGTCCACCGCCCGCAACCACGTCGCGGATGGCGCGCAGGGAGCGGTCAAGCAGGGGAACGGTCTGCTGCAGGTCGAGAATATGAACCTGATTGCGCACACCGAAAATAAACGGCGCCATGCGGGGGTTCCACCGACGGGTGTGGTGGCCGAAATGGACGCCGGCTTCCAGCAGCTGGCGCAGGGTGAATTCGGGCATCGCCATAAGCGTGCTCCTTTCGTCTTCTGGTTACACCTCCGCGGGGCTCAAGGCTTTTGGCACCAGAAGCGCCCCGCGTGCGAATTTGCCCATGCAGGGGACAGAATCACCTGCGGACCGGGCGGATATGGCGGAAGATGCCGTCCCTTGCAAGCACCTCGTTGCAGGGCTGCGATGTTCAGACCTCCTCTACCCGCTCCACGCCCGGGATGAGTTTCAGGGCCTGCCCCAGACGAGGGGTGACATTGAAACCACCCGGAAGCTCGATTTCCATCTCCTGATCCTCATTGAGACGTGGAATCAGGACGACATGCCCCTTCCCCTTCGTATCCGGACGGGACAGCACCGCACGGATCTGCCCGATATCGGCATTGTCTTTCAGCCAGACGCGCATCATCCCGGCTGTGCCCCCCGCCGCATCATCGAGAGGCATAATGTCCTGAGCCGTAATGCGGATCGAATCCTCCCCTTCGGCCTTGATATCAGCAGTCACCAGCACACAGGCACCGATCCGCAGCGCGTCGCGGGAACGGGAAAGAACCTCACTGAACACCGTAATTTCATAGCTGCCGCCAGCATCGGACAGACGCACCCAGGCCATGCGGCTGCCGGTGCGGGTGGTACGCTCTTTCGCATTCACCACGCAGCCGGCCAGACGAACACGCTGATCGCCATGGCGCGCCGCATGTTCCTCGATCCGGTTGCTCGGAAGCACCCTCAGCTTCTGCAACGTCACCGTATAGACGTCCAGCGGATGGGCGGTGAGATGAAAGCCGATGGCCTCGGCCTCGAAGCTCAGCCGCTCCATATCCGGCCAGTCGGGGCAGGATGGCAGACGCAATGGCTCCGGCGTACCGGCCCCCGCAAACAGCCCGATCTGGCCGGAGTTTTTTTCCTCCGATGCAGCCTGCGCCCGGCGCAGGATCATGTCCGCCGCGCCATGCACCGCAGCCCGGTTGGGTACCAAGGAGTCGAAGGCACCTGCCCGCGCCAGATTTTCGATCTGCATGCGATTGAGCTGGCGTGGGTCAACCCTGGCTGCGAAATCCGCCAGATCGGTGAAGGCTTGTTCGCCACGCGCAGCGACCACTGCCTCCATCGCGGACAGACCGACCCTCTTGATCGCGGCCAGAGCATAGCGGATGGCAAGCCTGCCATCCTCCCTCTGCTCGACCCTGAAATCTGCTGCCGAGCAGTTGATATCCGGGGGCAACACCGAAATACCCAGCCTGGTCGCTTCCTGCCGCAAGGCTGCGAGCTTGTCCGTATTATTGATCGCCAGACTCATGCAGGCAGCCAGAAACGGCTCCGGATAATTGGCCTTCATATAGGCCGTCTGGTAGGCAACCAGCGCGTAGGCGGCAGCGTGAGATTTATTGAAGCCGTAATCGGCGAACTTGACCATCAGGTCGAAAATCTCGCCTGATTTGGCATCCGGGATGCCGCGTTTGGAGGCTCCCTCGGCAAAGATGGAACGATGGGTTTCCATCTCCGCACGGATTTTCTTGCCCATGGCACGGCGCAGGCTGTCCGCCGCCCCCAGCGAGTAGCCCGCCAGTTTCTGGGCGATCTGCATGACCTGTTCCTGATAGACCATGATGCCGTAGGTCTCGCCGAGAATATCGCGAATATCTTCGTGCGGCGGCTCCCAGGCTTCGCCATGTTTGCGCTGGCAGTAGGCGGGGATATTCGCCATCGGGCCAGGGCGATACAGCGCGACCGCGGCAATCAGATCCTCGAAACGGTCTGGGCGCATCTGCCGCAGCACATCCCGCATGCCCTGACTTTCAAACTGGAATACACCACCCGCATCGCCACGCTGGAGCATCTGATAGGTACGTTCGTCATCCAGTGGCACATGCGCCAGATCGACACTCACCCCCAGACCGGCCAGAAATTTTACGGCCCGTTGCAGGATGGTCAGAGTCGTCAGGCCGAGGAAGTCGAATTTCACCAGCCCGGCATTCTCGACATGCTTCATCGAGAACTGCGTGACGAGAAAATCGGATTTCGGATCGCGGTAAAGCGGCACCAGCTCCACCAGCGGCCGGTCTCCGATCACTACACCGGCGGCATGGGTACTGGCATGGCGGTACAGCCCCTCGATCTGCAAAGCGATTTCAAGCAGGCGTTTGACCGCTTCGTCGCTCTCCCGCATCTGTTGCAGACGAGGCTCTCCGTCGATGGCTTCCTGCAAGGTCGGCGGCTTGGCGGGATTGTTCGGGATCAGCTCCGCGACCTTGTTGACCTGACCGAAGGGCATCCCCAGCACACGACCGACATCGCGCACGGCGGCTTTTGCCTGCAGCTTACCGAAGGTGATGATCTGCGCCACGCGGTCACCACCATACTCACCACGTACATAGCTGATGACTTCGTCACGCCGGTCCTGGCAGAAATCGATATCGAAATCCGGCATGGAGATACGATCCGGATTCAGGAACCGCTCGAACAGGAGATTGAACCGCAGCGGGTCCAGATCGGTGATCGTCAGCGCCCATGCCACCACTGAACCGGCACCTGATCCGCGCCCCGGCCCCACCGGAATATCGTTCGCCTTGGCCCACTGGATGAAGTCGGCGACGATCAGGAAATAACCGGGGAACCCCATGCGGGCGATGACATCCAGCTCGTAATCCAGCCTTTCGCGATAGCGGGCACGATCCTCCGGCCCTGCCCCGACATCTTCCATTCGCCGCTCAAGGCCTTCAACGGCCATAGCGCGGACGGTCTCATCCTCCGTCTGCCCTTCATGTACTTTCGGGCAGACCGGCAGCAGTGGTTTACGAGTCTCCGCCATCACCACACAGCTACGGGCAATCGCGATTGTGTTGTCGCAAGCCTCCGGCAGATCGGAAAACAGGGCGCGCATCATTTCCGGTGGTTTGAACCAATGGTCCGGTGTGACGCGGCGGCGATCCGTCTCCGACAGCACCCGTCCTTCGGCGATACAGAGCAGCGCATCATGCGCCTCATACATGTCCGGCTGAGCGAAATAGCAGTCATTGGTGGCCACCAAGGGCAAGCCAGCCGCATCCGCCAGAGCAATCAGGCCCGGCTCGATCGCTTTCTCGAGTCTCAGACCATGCCGATGCAGCTCGATCACCGTGCGATCAGGAAAAGCCTCCTTCAGTACGGCCAGTAACCGTTCGGCCTCCCCCTTCTGCCCCTCCGCCAATAGACGGGCCAGCGGTCCTGAGGTGCCCCCAGTCAGCAGCATCACCCCCTCCGCATGCGCCAGAATCGTCTCCAACGGCAGTTGCGGCTTCGCCCCCGGCTCGCCCTGAAGAAAACCCAGCGATGATAAACGCTGGATATTCGCCAGACCCGCCTCATCCCGCGCCAGCAAAACCAGTTGATCAGGCGGCAGACGTTGTTGTTGCTCAGGCCGGGCCAGACCGATCTGACAGCCAATGATCGGCTGCACTCCCTTTCCGGCACAGGCCTGACTGAACTCCAGAATGCCGAACAGATTGCCGCTATCCGTCATCGCGACAGCAGGCATGGCCATTTGCCGCGCCAAAGCCGGGATTTTATCGGTCTTGATCGCACCTTCGCTCAAAGAATAAGCGGAATGAACCCGCAGATGGACGAAATTCGCGTGCGCCATGTGCCCCGATCAAACCTCTTGAACCATCGCAACAAGCCGGAATTACCCGAAAAGGTCGGAAAATAACCAGAAAATCGACGGTTTTGATAAAATCATCCGTTTCACCGTCTTGGAGTGAAACAGACAGTCGTTTACAGTCCCGCCGCTGACGATTCATCGCCAGTGCGGCGCGATGCGTCGCGTGACAGACCTGCCATGCGGAGCCCGCTGATGGACACTACCCTTGATCGTAACCGCGTTCTAGCCGCTCATGGACATCATGAGGGGCTGTTGTTCGCGCTCAACGCCATTGAAGCAACCCCTTCCTATGGTGGCCATTACCTTCAGCTTGGCAATCTGCTGGCGTCCCTCGGCGACCATTCCTCAGCTTCTTCAGCTCTGGGCCGCGCTGAAAGCCTGCTCGGGGCCGATGTAAGCGGTGTGCATGAAGGTCTTCTGTTTGCCCGGAACGCTATCAAGGCATCTCCGGATTATGCTGGCGGCTATGTCCGTCTGGGCAATCTGCTGCATGCGCTCGGTCAGAAGGCGGAAGCCACCGAAGCCTTCAGGACCGCGCTCCGGATTGATCCGAAAGGTCTCGATGCGCAGCGTTTCCTCAATCTGGCAGAAGGTAAGGTCTCTTCGGCCGCGAAGCCAATTGCTCAGGGCACTGCCTCCCATGCTGCCCCGTCCCGTCCGGCACCGCATCGTCCTGCAACACCGGCACCGAAGGAAGGATTCTTCCGTCGTTTGCTGCGTGGCCTGTTCGGCGGCTGAAGCAGGTTTATAGACAGATCAGCAGAAAAACCGGCTCATGAGCCGGTTTTTTTATATCGTTTTGAAAACACCTCTGTTCAGGCAGGAACGATTTGCCCCTCACGGATGGTGACCTGACGATCCATCCGGCCTGCAAGATCAGGATTATGTGTGGCAATCAGGGCCGCCACGTTCTGATTCCGGACGGCACTCAGTAAAGCCGAAAACACGGTCTCGGCGGTATGAATATCGAGATTTCCGGTCGGCTCATCGGCCAGCAGCACGGCAGGGCCGTTCGCCAGCGCCCGTGCGATGGCAACACGCTGTTGCTCCCCCCCCGACAGCATACCCGGCAGATGCGAGGCGCGATGCTGCAAGCCAAATGCACTCAGAAGAGTCAGAGCATGCTGCTCCGCCTGCCTGCGTGTTCTGCCCGCAATCATTTGCGGCAGAACGACGTTTTCCAGTGCGGAAAACTCCCCAAGCAAATGATGGAATTGATACACGAAGCCCAGATGATCGCGCCGCAGCGCGGTTCTGGCCGTATCGGACAGACCGCCGGCATCATGGCTGCCAATCCAGACCCTGCCCTCATCCGGTTTTTCAAGCAAACCGGCCAGATGCAGCAAAGTCGACTTGCCCGTACCCGAGGGCGCTACCAGCGCCACGATTTCACCCGGTCGCAGCTCCAGATCGGCATGATCGAGGACCACCAGTTCCTGGTCACCACTGCGATAACGACGTGCGACCTGCTCCAGCCGCAGGGCACAGGAAGGGTAATCACTCATGACGCAAAGCCTCGACAGGATCGGTGCGGGCCGCGCGCCAACTGGGATAGAGTGTCGCCAGCACCGAAAGGATCAGGGCGAGCAGCACGGTTTTGATCACCTCCGCCCAATCCACCGTATCCGGCAAAGCAGTCAGCATGAAAACCGATGAATCAAACACCTGCCCGCCACTGATATTTTCAATCCAGTGCTGAATGGCAACGATGTTCCGGCAGATCGCAATGCCGATGACTGTGCCGATTACCGTACCGCTGATGCCGATAAAGGCGCCACACATCAGAAAAATGCGCATGACGGCCCCGCTTGATGCCCCCATGGTGCGCAGAATGGCAATGTCGCGGCGCTTGTCCTTGACCAGCATGATCAGGGAGGAAATCACGTTGAACGCCGCCACCAGAATGATCAGTCCCAGCACGATGAACATCGTGTCCTGCTGCACCCTCAGCACACCAAGCAGCAGATCATTGCTGTGCCGCCAGTCCCGTGCAAACGCTTTCTGGCCGTTCAGGGCCTGACGCAGGTCAGGCACGATCGCATCCACCTGATCAGGCTGATGCACACGGATTTCGATCCCGGTCGCACCATCCGGCTTCTGGAAGAAAATCTGTGCCGCATGCAAAGGCAAAAATACGACGCCGCTGTCGTACTGGCTCAGCCCGGCCGAGAACACCGCTACCACCCGATAGGTCGCAACCCGTGGAATGACCCCGATGGCCGTCGCCGCCCCTTCTTTCGCGAGCAGAGTCACCGGATCACCGGGACGGAGCCGGAATCTCTGCGCCAGCCCCGCCCCTATCGCAATGGCGTCATCGCCTTTCAGATCATCCAGCGATCCCATGACGATATGGCCGCCAATCGCGGGCATGGCGGCAATGTCTTTCGGCTCCATCCCCCGCACCAGCACACCGGTTGAACCACCAGCATCCGTGCTCAGCAGAACCTGTCCCTGAATCATGGGCATGGCTGAGGCCACCTGCGGCAGCGCCTTCAACCGCGAGACAATCGCCTGATAATCATGCAGTTGCTCGCCCGCATAAGCCTCGATCTCCGCATGCCCGTTCACGCCAAGCATGCGGTTCACGATATCCTGACGAAAACCACTCATCACGCTGGACACGACGATCAGCGTCGCCACCCCCAAGGCAATGCCGATCAGTGAGAACAACGCAATCACCGATACGAAGCGCTCTCCCTTGCGGGCACGCAAATACCGTGCGGCAACAGCCCGTTCAAAGGCGTTGAACAAGATCAGACAGACTCCCGAATACGCGCCAGAGCATCCTCGACCGTCAATTCCACCCGCTCACCGGTGCGGCGACGCTTCAGTTCGACACGCCCGGCAGCCGCTCCACGCGGGCCGATCACCACCTGCCACGGATGCCCCATCAGATCGGCATCGGCGAATTTCACCCCCGCACGTTCGTCACGGTCATCATACAGGGCATGGCGCACACCGATCCGTCGATACACATCTTCGGCCATGGCATCGCAGGCCGCATCACCGTTTTTCAGGTTCAGCACCGCAGCCCTGAACGGCGCGATGCTGTCCGGCCAGATGATGCCTGCCTCATCATGGCTCGCCTCGATCACTGCCGCGACCATGCGACTGACACCAATCCCGTAGCTGCCCATTTCAGGATGCAGCTTCTGCCCGTCACGACCTGCAACCGTCATATTCAAGGCTTTGGAGTATTTAGTGCCGAAATAGAAAATATGCCCGACCTCAATCCCCCGCCCGGTACGACGACGCGCTTCCGGCAAGGCCTCATAGGCTGCTGTATCGTGCTTCTCGTCAGTAGCAGCGTAATGGCCTGTGATCGTCTGGAAAAAACGCTCCAGATCCGCATCGGAATCGACATTGAAAGACGCACCGGACCAGTCGATTTCCTCGAACGCTGCGTCGTAAAAGACCTCGCTCTCCCCGGTGGGAGCAAGAATAATGAATTCATGACTCAGATCGCCACCGATCGGGCCTGTATCGGCCAGCATCGGAATCGCCTTGACGCCCAGACGCTGGAATGTGCGCATATAAGACAGCATGATACGACGATAGCTGCGCACCGCTCCCGCATAATCGAGATCAAAGCTGTAGCCGTCCTTCATCAGGAACTCACGGCCACGCATCACACCGAAGCGGGGGCGAATTTCGTCGCGGAACTTCCACTGAATCTGGTAGGCCATCTGCGGCAGTTCACGATAGCTCTTGACCGAATGGCGGTAGATATCGGTGATCACTTCCTCATTGGTCGGCCCGTAGAGCAGATCACGCTCATGCCGGTCCTTCAGCCGCAGCATTTCGGGGCCGTACGCATCGTAACGACCGCTTTCCCGCCAAAGATCAGCCGACTGGATGGTCGGCATCAGCACTTCCTGAGCGCCGATCCCGGCCTGCTCATCGCGCACGATATTGGCAATGGCGTTCAGCACGCGCAGCCCGGCCGGCAGCCAGGCATAAATACCGGCGGCTTCCTGCTGGATCAGACCAGCACGTAACATCAACCGGTGCGAGGCAATCTGGGCCTCGGCGGGTGTTTCCTTGAGGGTGGGAATCAGGGCACGGGAAAGGCGCATGGGTTCATCCGTCACAAAAAGCCTGCGGACCCTACAATTCCCTCGTTCCTGCCGCCAGTCTCCGCAGAGGCCGCACATAAAAAAAAGGCCCGCGCGCATCAGCGCAGCGGGCCAAAGTTTAGGGAGGAAACGCCAGTCACACGGCAGAAAGAGGAACACCCTCTCTCTGGGGCCCATTATCGGTGCACCGCGCAGGGATGGCCAGCAATTTTCTCTCTTTTTTGACTGAAAAATAAGCGTTTAAAACAGAAAAAGCCTATTTTTTAACTATCTGAATATGAATAGAAGTCATTTGATTAATCTTTGGGCAGCGCAAGCCATCCACTTCGGAAACTGAGGTAGTCGCTGTTAATGACAGTCATGAAAATGCCCCACACCACGATGGAGATCAGGGTCGTCAGCAAAGCTTTTTTCAGAATTTGCGGATTTTCGGGTGTACCGCGCCACCCGCTGACATCATCAGCCTCCTGTCTGGTGCGGGTACCCAGCGGCAGAATGGCAAAAAGCAGGGTCCACCAGATCAACGCATACAGCACGATCGCCGTGAACCAGCCGATATGACGAAACATCTGATGCCCCTGCCCTTTTTTCAGATACGCAGCAGATGTACGTCTACCAGCGGACGCTTTTGCAATTTGCGTCCCAGAGCGCGACGCAAGGCACTACGGGCGGCCTCCGTCAGCAATGCATCGTCATGCCGCAGGGAAGCCGGCAGACTATCCATAGAGGCCGCAAACTCGTTGATCACCCTGGCCGCTTCCGCTTCCTGCGAATCGAACAGCCCCGGTGCGCTGAGCTTGGGACGGCCCATCAGATGGCCATCCTCATCGACCGCAATACTCGCCAGCACCACGCCATTATAAAGCATCCGCCGCCGTGCCGAGAGCACGCCACCATTGAGTGGCAAAAGCCTGCCGCCATCCAGCACCAGACGACCTACCGGAGCACTGTCCACGATTTCAGGACGCCCGGAGCCGAAGCTGAGAATATCGCCATCTTCCAGCATCACCGGTTCGGCCTGCATTTCCGCTGCCAGATCAGCCTGCGCCGCCAGATGACGCCATTCGCCATGCACCGGGACAGAGTAACGCGGGCGTACCAACTGATAGAGACGCCGCAATTCCTCCCGCGCCGGATGGCCGGAGACATGCACGGTTGCTTCGGAATCAGTGATCAGATGCACGCCACGGCGCACCAGATTATCCTGAACGGTATTCACTGCCCGCTCATTACCGGGAATGACACGGCTGGAAAACACCACCGTATCCCCTTCCCCAAGGGCAATATTGGGATGCGTATCCGCGGCAATCCGGGCCAGTGCAGAACGAGGTTCACCCTGGCTACCTGTAACGATCATCAGCAGATTATCATCGGGCACCGACAGCGCATCATCCTCGGACAGGAACTGCTGCACATCCCGCAGATAACCGCAGTCACGGGCCGCCGTATTCAGATTGCGCAGAGAACGGCCCACCAGCGCCACGCTGCGTCCGGCTTCCTCTGCCGCCATGGCGATGCTTTCCACCCGCGCGACATTGCTGGCAAAACAGGTCACCGCCACACGGCCGCTCAAACCGGCAATCGCATCTCGCAAGCCACGGCGCACATCGGATTCGGAGCCGCTATGTCCCTCCACCATTGCATTGGTGGAATCGCAGACGATCGCCAGCACGCCTTCATCCCCCAGCGCGCGCAACCCTTCCTCATCGGTCGGCGGACCGACCAGAGGATCGGGATCGAGTTTCCAGTCACCGGTATGCAGGATCGCGCCATGCGGCGTGTCGATGGCAATCGCCAGAGATTCCGGTGTGGAATGCGCCATGCGGAATGTACGCAGGGAGAACGGCCCGATGCTCAGCGCTCCGCCGAGGGGCAGAGGAAGAATTCTCACTTCATTCTGTAATTGCGCTTCGGACAGCTTGCGCCTCAGCACCATCGCGGCAAACGGGGATGCATAGACAGGGCAGCGTAGTTGAGGCCACAACCATGCCACCGCACCGATATGGTCCTCATGCGCATGCGTGATCACCAGCCCGGTCAGCCGATCCCGCCGCTCCGCAATGAAAGAGGGATCGGCCATCATCACATCGACTTCCGGCAGCTCCGTGCCGCCAAAGCCGATGCCGCAGTCAATCGCCAGCCAATGCTCACCCGCCGGGCTGCGCGACCGGTAAAGATTCAGGTTCATGCCGATCTCGCCCGTCCCCCCCAGGGGCAGGAAAGCAATCTCCGTATGTGTGTCGGTCATCTCATCCTTTCAGTATCGCGGATGGATGACCAGGCGGGAAACAATGCCCCCGTTCAGTCACCATCCACCATTCTCGCTCTGTCTCGGTTTAAAAAAGGTGTGGGGTTGCGAAGAGCCAGAAGTCGCAGCCCCTCCAATGTCAAATCGGGATCAATCCGGCTGATAACCTGAGTGCCTTCCGAGAACAGCGGCGCCAGCCCGCCTGTCGCGACCACTTTCAGCTTCGCGCCAAATTCGGACTCTATGCGGGCTGTCATGCCCTCGATCATGCCAATATAGCCCCAGTATATGCCCGACTGCATGGCGGCAACCGTACCCTTGCCGATCACCGATTGCGGTCGCCCGATCCCAATACGCGGCAGACGTGCTGCCGCCTGATGCAACGCTTCAAGCGACAGATTGATCCCCGGTGCGATCACACCGCCGCAATATGCGCCCCTTTTATCCACGACATCAAAAGTCGTTGCCGTGCCGAAGTCGATCACCACCAGCGGGCCGCCATAAGTCTGATGCGCTGCCATTGCATTGAGCAGACGATCCGCGCCGACTTCTTCCGGGTGATCGACCTGAATGTCGAACCCCCAGTCCAGTGAAGCCCTGGCCACCAGCGGCTCCACCTCGAACCAGTCCCGGCACAGTCGACGCAGATGATACAGGGCGGCAGGCACAACAGTGCCGATGACGGCCGCATGCACATCGGCAGGAGTCAACCGCGCATGGGTCAACAACGTCAGCAACCAGACGGCATATTCATCGCTGGTCCGCTGATGATTGGTTGCAATGCGCCATGTCCCGCGCCAACCTTTTTCATCATGGACCGCAAAAACGATATTCGTGTTACCCGCGTCTATTACCAGAAGCATGCACCATCCCTTAGCAGGAAGCGATGCGAAGCACGACCTCCTGTTTCACAGTCCGGTCATCTTTATCCGGTCTGGTCATAAGCGGCAGAGAGCAGAATCTCACCGGTGTGCACCACCCGGCATTCTCCGCCGCAATCAAGCAGAAGTGCACCATCTTCACCAATGCCGGTGAAAAGACCGTCCAGCACCTCACCCTGACAACGAACAGTCAGCCTCGTTCCGGGTGGATGCGCGGCCCGCCGCCAGGCATCCCTGATTTCAAGCGGGGCCGCATGCCGCCAGGCTGAAAGTCGTGTCACAATTTTCTGGGCCAGAACCTGCGGCATGGGAACCCTGTCGCTGATATCGGCAAGGCAAGCCGTCATCCGTCCGGGAACTACAGGAGCAGAGGCGACATTCACCCCGATTCCGATCACGAGCCATTCCGGCTCTGCGGCAGCTATCGCCGCATCAATCAGGATACCACCCAGCTTGCGGTCGCCGACCATGATGTCATTGGGCCATTTCAGGAACACTGCCTGAGGATCATCCACGTAAGGCCATATCGCATCGAACACAGCCAGGCCGGCCACGAACGCCCAGTGTCCGGCTTCCCGTGCACTGAGAAAAGCCGGCCCCTGTCCGGGCCTGATCAGCAGGGAAAGCGCAAGATTCCCTTCAGGCTCTGTCCAGGCACGTCCTCTCGTCGCGCGGGGCAAAGTTTGACGAAGAGCCAGCACAGCCAGACCATCCGGCTCCCCCTGCGATGCCCTTGCCACCAGATAATCGGACGTGGAAGGCAGTGAGGCATGAACCTCCAGACGCCAGGGGTGGGGAAGAGTATCTCCTTCCCCATCTGTCAGACTCACCGGAGCAAAGCCTTGGCCGCCAGATCAGCCGCCGCAAGGATCGGGGCCGGGAACAGGAAGAACAGGGCCGTGAATATCGCACTGCCAACCGCGACTACAGAAACCGAGGTCGGCCAGGCTTCGAACGGGCCTTCCGACGCATCATCAAAATACATCACCTTGACGACGCGCAGATAATAATAGGCTCCGATCACGCTGGTCAGCACACCGATCACCGCCAGCCCCCACAGCAGGGGCTCCCCCGCCTGAACGGCCGCCAGAAACACGTAGAGCTTGCCGAAGAAACCGGACATTGGCGGAATCCCGGCCATGCTGAACATGAAAATGGCCAGCAACAGGGCCAAAGCCGGATCGGTTCTTCCCGCGCCTGCCAGATCGCTGACTTTCTCCAGCTGCCGTCCACGCCGACGCATGGCGAGAATACAGGCAAACGTACCGGTATTCATAAACACGTAGGTAACCAGATAGATCAACAAACCGCGGATACCAGCCTGCGATCCGGCTGCCAGCCCCACCAGTGCATATCCCATATGGCCGATTGAGGAATAAGCCATCAGCCGCTTGATGCTCGTCTGGCCGATAGCAGCCAGCGCCCCCCACACCATGGAAACCACGGAGATAAGCGCTACAACATGCTGCCATTGCACCAACACGCCATGGAAAGGTGTGACCAGAGTCCGCAGCATCATCGCAATCGCGGCGACCTTGGGCGCAGTGCCCATGAAAGCCGTCACCGGGGTTGGCGACCCCTCATATACGTCCGGCGTCCACATATGGAACGGGGCCGCTGAAATCTTGAACGCAAGCCCCGCGATCACGAACACCACCCCGACCGTCAGCCCAGGCGACGTGCCCGCCGGATGTGCCAATGCTTCACGCAGGGCGGAGAAATCCATGGTCCCCGCAAATCCATAGATCAGCGAAATTCCGTACAGCAGCAGGCCGGATGCCAGCGAACCAAGCACGAAATATTTCAACCCCGCTTCAGCAGAGCGAAGTTCATCCCGCGCAAACGCCGCCAGCACGTAGATGGCCAGGGACATCAACTCCAGCCCCATATACAGGGTCATGAAGTTGGAAGCCGACACCATCACCATCATGCCAACGGTGGAAAACAGCGTCAGAACCGGGAACTCGAACCTCTCCATCCCATGATGGCGGTTATAATCCAGCGACAGCACGACAGCGATCGATGCACCGGACAGGATCAGCAGCTTGACCATGACCGCAAACGGATCGGCCACGAACTGTCCCTGAAACCCGAGGCCAAGCGCGCCGGAAACAGTCAGCAGCCCCGTGACCAGAAATGCACCGAGCGTCAGCATCGCGCAAAGGAACGTATCCTCGCGCCGGTTCCGTGCCACACCGACCAGCAGAATGACCAGTCCGCACAGGGCCAGAACGATCTCCGGAGAAGCGAGAGTCCAGTTCATGAGTATAGGGCCATTCCGT